>NZ_JALIQP010000001.1:981938-1309251 GCF_023566055.1 Halosolutus amylolyticus
CCCGACGCGCTGTACGGGACGCCGTCGTACGCGCTGTACCTCGGAGAAACCGCCCAGGAAAGCGGCTACGACCCGGCCGATGATTTCAGCTTCGACGTCATGTTCTTCTCCGGGGAACCGGGTGCGAGCGTCCCGTCGACGCGTCGGCAGATCGAGACGATGTTCGACTGCGAGGTCATCGATCAGGGGAGCATGGCCGAGATGACCCCGTGGATGTCGAACTCCGGGTGCGAGCACCTCAAGAACGGGATGCACATCTGGAACGACATCGTCTACACCGAACTGCTCGACGTAGAGACGGAAACGCCGCTCGATTACGGGGCGGAGGGCGTGCCGACCTACACCCACCTTGAGCGGACCTCGCAGCCGATGATCCGCTACTGGAGTGGCGACATAACGCGCTGGGAGCGACACGACGTGACCGATTGCGACTGCGGCCGCACGTATCCGACCCTCCCCAAAGGTATATACGGCCGCGCGGACGACATGTTGGTTATCCGGGGAAAAAACGTCTTTCCCTCGCAGATCGAAGATCAACTCCACGCGCTCGACGACTTCGGCGACGAGTTCCGCGTCGTCGTCGAGCGGGAAGGAACCCTCGACACGCTCCGCCTCATCGTCGAACTCGCGGACGGTGCCCAGACGACCGCGGACGAGTTCCAAGACGTCGTTCGGACGGCGATCAAGTCGGAAATCGGCGTCACGCCGGACGTCAACGTGATCCAGCAAGGCGAACTCGAACGGACGCAGTTCAAGGCCGATCGAGTCAAAGACGAGCGCGAACTGGCAGTCGAAATTTGAGGTCTACACGATAGAAGCCCGAAAATGAGCTCAGAGACGCACGAAACAGACGACGATCGAATTCCGGACGAACCGAACGGGATGTACGATCCCGAAGAAATCGACGGCGACGGATCGATGTTCGACGAGGACCGATTCAACGAGTTCCTCGCCGCCCGGGACGACTGGGAGGCGAACACCCTCGACGAGTGGCTCGAGGGGCATCCCGAGCGCAAGGAGGTGTTCGAGACGCTGTCGGGGTACGAACGCCAGCGCCTCTACACGCCGGAGGACGTCGAGGACCTCGATTACGAGTCCGACCTCGGCTTCCCGGGCGAACCGCCGTTCACGCGCGGGGCCTACCCCACGATGTACCGCGGCCGCCACTGGACCCACCGCCAGATCGCGGGGTTCGAGACGGCCGAAGAGACGAACGAACGGTACAAGTACCTGCTCGAGCAGGGGCAGACGGGGCTGTCGACCGACTTCGACCATCCGACGCTGACCGGCTACGACTCCGACGATGATCACTCCGAGGGCGAGGTCGGTCGCATCGGCGTCGCGATCGATACGCTCGACGACTTCGAGGACCTCTTCGAGGACATCCCTCTCGACGAGGTCTCGACGAGCATGACGATCAACTCGCCCGCGCCGATCCTGCTCGCGTTCTACGTCGCGCTCGCGGACCAGCGCGGGGTCGATCGAGAGAAACTCCGCGGGACGATCCAGAACTCCATTTTCAAGGAGTTCATCGCGCAGAAGACGTTCGCGCTCCCGCCGCGACCGAACATCAAACTCGTCGAGGACGTCATCGAGTACTGTACCGAAGAGGTGCCGAACTGGTACTGGGCGAACGTCAGCGGTTACCACACCCGCGAAGCCGGGGGGACCGCCGCACAGGAGGCGGCGTTCACCATCGCCGCGGGGATGGGCTACATCGAATCCGGTATCGAGCGCGGCCTCGATCCCGACGACTTCGCGCCGCGGATGTCGTTCTTCTACGTCTCCCAGACCGACTTCTTCGAGGAGATCGCGAAGTTCCGCGCGGTCCGGCGCATCTGGGCCCGTATCATGGAAGACCGCTACGGTGCGGAGAGCGACGCCGCGCGGCGGATGCGATACCACGTCCAGACGGCCGGCGAGAGCCTCACCGCCAAACAGCCGATGGTCAACATTGCCCGGACGACGATCCAGGCCCTCGCCGCGGTGCTCGGCGGCTGTCAGTCGCTGCACACGAACGGGTACGACGAGGCGCTGTCGATCCCGAGCGAGGACGCCATGCGGATCGCATTGCGAACCCAGCAGGTCATCGCCCACGAGTCGGGCGTCGCGGATACCATCGATCCGCTGGGCGGCAGTTACTACGTCGAGAAGGCCACCAGGGACATGGAAGAGCGCGTCCTCGAGTACCTCGCGGAGATCGAAGAACTCGGCGACGGAAGCATGCGTGAGGGGATGTTGCGCGGCATCGAGACCGGTTACTTCGAACAGGAGATCGTCGACTCCTCCTACGAGTGGGAGAAGCGAAAGGCCGAGGGCGATCTGAAGAAAGTCGGCGTCAACTGCTTCACGGAGGGTGGCGACGACACGGAGATCGAACTGTTCCAGGCCGACCCGGAAACCGAGGAGCGCCAGAAAGAGCGCCTGCAGCGGGTCAAAGAGGGGCGCGACGACGAACTCGTCGAGGAGCGGATCGACGCGCTCCGCGAGGCGGTCGAGAACGGCGAAAACGTCATGCCCTACCTCGTCGACGCCGCGAAGGCGTACGCAACCGAGGGCGAGATGATGGGCGTGCTACGCGAGAAGTACGGAACCTACGAAGATCCAGGAGTGTTCTAACATGGCAGCAACCGATAGCAACGAGACGGAACGAACTGTGCGCGTACTGATCGGCAAACCGGGTCTCGACGGCCACGACAGAGGGGCGAAAGTCGTCGCCCGCGCGTGTCGCGACGCGGGCTTCGAGGTCATCTACTCCGGGCTCCGCCAGTCGCCCGAGGCGATCGTCCAGACGGCCATCCAGGAGGACGTCGACGTCCTCGGACTGAGCATCCTGAGCGGCGCCCACGACACGCTCGTCCCGAAGATAATCGACCTGCTGGAGGAGAAGGGCATGACGGACGTCCTGGTCCTCGTCGGCGGTACCATCCCGGAGGTCGACAGGGACGACCTCAGGGAACAGGGCGTGGACCGGGTCTTCGGGCCGGACACGGACATCAACAACATCGTCGAGTACGTCGATCGAGAGGTATCGACGTGATCGCCCGGAGGCATCGTCGACAGCCATGACCGTCTCCACGCCGCCCGTCGAGAACCTCGACGACGACCTGCGATCGCTCGTCGACGGCGTGCTCGAGGGCGATCAACTCTCGCTCTCGCGACTGATTTCGCGCATCGAGAACGACGCGCCGGGCTACCGCGACGCGGTGAAGGTGCTCCACGAGCACACGACCGGCACCAGAACGATCGGCATCACGGGTCAACCCGGCGCGGGGAAATCGACGCTCGTGGACAAACTGGTCGACGCGCTGCGCGAACGCGGTCTCACCGTCGGCGTCATCGCCGTCGACCCGTCGTCGCCCTACTCCGGCGGGAGCGTCCTCGGCGATCGCGTCCGCCAGACCTCGCGCAACGAGGATCCCGACGTGTTCTTCAGATCGATGAGCGCACGCGGACACGTGGGCGGCCTCGCGGCCGCGACGTTCGACGTCGTCCATGCTATGGACGCCTACGGGAAAGACGTCATCCTCGTCGAGACCGTCGGGGCCGGACAGAACGAGGTCGAGATCGTCCGGGCCGCGGACACCGTCTGCGTCGTCGCGCTCCCCGGTGCCGGCGACGACGTCCAGGCGAACAAGGCGGGTATCCTCGAAATCGCAGACGTCTTCGCCGTCAACAAGGCCGACTACGACGGCGCGAAGCGAACGGCTCAGGAACTCCAGCAGATGATCCGGATCGGTCGCGACCTCGAGCGAAGCGACGCGGGCGATCCGGCGGACGATCCGGACACCTGGGTGCCGTCCGTCGAACTGACGGTCGCGACCACCGGCGACGGGATCGCGGACCTCGTCGAAGCCTTCGACGACCACTACGCGTTCCTCCGAGAGAGCGGCGAACTCGAGGAAACCCGTTCGCGGCGGTTCGAACAGGAGGTGCGAACGCACCTGCAGAACGAACTCGAGGACCTGGGCGACGCGATGGTTGCGGCCCACCGCGACCTGTTCGCGGACGACGTCGATCCGTACACCGCCTCCGAGGAACTCGTCGACCCCTTCCGTCGCGCCGTCGAGGGCCACCTCGAAGACGGCTAACCCCGGGAACCCGAACTACTTTTGCGAAACGGTCCGTCCTGTCAACCGGTGTGGCCAGATGAGTGATTCAACTCCGGAGCCCTACGATCGGACGGTTGCACACGAACGGGACGTCACCCGGTACCGCCACTCGTATCCCGACTTCGACTACGAGACCCGCATCGCCGACCTCGCTCGCCGCCTCGAGTCGACCGACGTCGACGCGGCGGTCCTCTCGAACTACGTCGATCTCGCGTACTATGCGGGTACCGGGCAGCCGGCGAATCTCTACGTCCCCGCCGGCGATCCCGATCGCGCCCGCCTGTTCGTTCGACGGGCGGTGGCGTTCGCGAAGCAGGAGGGCGGCCTCCCCGAGGATCGACTCGTGGGAGGCGGTCTCACCGCACTCGCGGACTACGTGGACGCGGTCGACGCGGTGGGGCTTCCCCTCGATGCGATTCCGGCCTCGCTCGCGTCGAAACTCGCGGCCGTCCTGGGGGCCGAGCCGATCGACGTTTCCGACGTCGTCTCGACCCAGCGGGCGGTCAAGGAGGAGGGCGAAGTCGAACTGCTGACGGCGGCGGCCGACCTCTACGAGGTGGCCCACGAGGCGATCCGCAGACGGGCGGCACCCGGCGTGACGGAGAAGGAGGTCGCGGGTGAGGTGATCGGCTCGCTGGTGAGCGCAGGAATGGACGATCGTGTCTTCTTTCGGCGATGGGACGCTCGACTACCGGCGGCCGGACTGATCGCCGCCGGCGACACGCTCCCGCTCGTTTCGGGTCACGCGATGACGGTAACCGGGACGGGTACGAGCCGGACCATGCCCTGGGGACCGTCGAATCGGTCGCTGGACGCCGGGGATTTCCTGGTGGCGGATCTCGCCCTGAACTGGGCGGGTTACCACGGCGACGTCGCCCGGACCTACGTGATCGGATCCGCGACGTCCGCACAGCGGGAGTGGTACCGAACGGTCCGCGAGATACACGAGGCTGCCAGGGCGAGTATCGAACCCGGCGTGCCGGCCGAAGAGCCGTACCTCGCTGCGCACGAGCGCGCCGAGGATCTCGGCGTGGCCGACTGGCTGTGCGGGTACGCGGAGATGCAGGCCCCGTACGTCGGCCACGCGATCGGCCTGGAGGCGGACGAAGAACCGACGCTCGTCCGGGGCAACGAGACGGAACTGCGCGAAGGCATGGTCCTGACTATCGAGCCGAAGCTGATACACCCGGACCGCGGAACGGTCGTGATCGAAGACGACTACCTCGTGACGGCCGACGGAACCGAGCGTCTCTCGACGACGACGCGAGAACTGACCGAAATTCCGGTCGAACGAACCGCACCGTAACCGCCCCTCGCTGCCGTCCGATCCTCACGGTCAGGTGTCTCTCCCCGTCGGATCACTTTTCGCCGTCGATCGGATTTCCCTCCTCGTCCACGGTGTACGTGTCGCCGTTGATGATCGCGGGCGAGTGGACGAACATCGCCCGAAACGTCTCGTCGGCGTCGTCCGGGTTTCGCGGATAGTGCGGCACGCCCGGCGGGATGAATACGAGGTGCTCGTCGGCGTGACACGGGACCGGGTCCCCGTCGACGACGATCTCGCCGCGACCGTCGAGCCCGTAGAAGGTTTCGCCGCTGTAACGGTGGACGTGCCGTGTCACAGACTCCCCCGGATCGACGTGGATGATTCCCTGGTCGAACATCTGGGTGTCCTCCTGGTCGGTGTTCATCAGGAACTGGATCCCGATCCCCAGTCGATCGCGCACCGGGGGGTCGTCGACGTCGTAGAGTTGATACGGTTCTGAGTGGTCCATTGCGGATCGTCCTGCGATACGAACCGGATCGTAATAAGATCCGACCCCGCCCTGCGTCGAATCTCCGATATGAAATTTTATTTGGACTATTACAAACGTATTTGTGTAACGCGGCGTATGACTTCGAACGTTGCGTTTCGACCGATCACGGACCGATTGCCGGCGTCGGGAACGTCGATGGACGATCGAGCAGTAGGTCCCTGGTGTTCTCCTCGGAATTCGTCACGCATAGCAGTCACCGAAAGTCAGCACACACCCGATCGCACGATGACCGTACGATCGATGTGCAATCAGTTACAGGGGCTACGAGACGGCGACAGTGTCGTCCACTGCCACGGTCGCGTCCGGGATTCGGGCCGGTCCGGTGCCGACTCCCGGTGTATTTCTGCCGGGTCACCACTGCCGTGGGTTTCGTTCGATAGTAGCCACTGAAAGTCACTGCACACCTGATCGCAAGGCGGCTTTGCGATCAGTGTGAATCGTTTCAGTTGCTACTATAGCGGCCGGGAGCGTCGATCCGCGGCCCGCGATCGGATCCGTTCGCCGTCAGCGGGTACGCTGATAAACGTGTTCCGTGTAGGTTTCCCCGCCGATGACCGTCTCCTGTTCGTCGACTTTTTCGAAGCCGAACTCCTCGTAGAACGCGTTTCCGGGTTCGTTCCCGGCGAGAACCATCGCCCGTACGTCGTCGACGCCCCGGGTCAAAAGCGCATCCCGTGCGCTCGTCAGGAGCGCGCTCCCGACGCCTCGCCCGCGGGCATCGGGGGCCACGTACACCCGGAGGATGTACCCCGTTCGTTGCTGCCGGATGGCGTGTGCGAACCCTACCGGTTCGTCGTCGAGCTCCGCGACCAGCACGACCGCGTCGTCTTCCGCCAGTTCGGCCTGTATCCGATCGGGATCGTACCACTCGTCGATACCGTCCTCGATCGCTTCGCGGTTGAGGATGTCCGGATAGTCGGTCCTCCACGATGTCTCTGCGATCTCCCTGATCGCGTCGACGTCGGTCGCCGTCGCGCGCCTGAGTTCCATACTCGTACACATATTATGACTCGTGTTAACATGTTAAGTCTTGGCATCCGGTTCCTGACCGGTTTCGTCGGGCGCGGACGGGCTGCCGAGAAACTGGTTCGATCCGCTATCGTTACAAGCGAGCAGTGAGTTGCGTTTAGATATGCTACCGGAACACACCCGGAAGATCACCGCGGGCGGTTGCGAGGACCTCTACTGCGTCGACGTGAACATGTTCGACGTCGAGGAGTTCGGGGCCGTCTACGTTCTCGACGCCGATCGACCGACCATCATCGAGTCCGGAACGGGACGCAACTACGAACGCGTCCTCGAAGCACTGGACGCGCTCGATATCGACCGCGCCGACGTCGAGGTCATCGCACTCACCCACGTCCACCTCGACCACGCCGGTGGCGCCGGATACTTCGCGGAGGCGTGTCCGAACGCGACCGTGAAAATCCACGATATCGGGACGTCGCACCTTGCCGACCCCGAGCGGCTGGTCGAAGGAACCAAACGCGCCGTCCAAGAGCAGTGGCAGTACTACGACGATCCGGTTCCGATTCCCGACGATCGGATCGACGCGATCGGCGACGGCGACGTCATCGATCTCGGCGATCACCGGCTCGTGGTACACGCCGCGCCCGGGCACGCACCCCACCAGGTCGTCTTCGAACATCCGGAGAACGACGCGGTGTTCGTCGCTGACGCCGCGGGACTGTGGGCGCCCGACCCTGGCGTGCTCGCCCCGACCAGTCCGCCGCCGAACTTCCAGTTCGAGCAGTGTCTCGACGATGTCGACACGCTCGAATCGCTCTCTCCGTCGACGATCCTGTACACGCACTTCGGCGCCCGGACGGACGTCGCCGACGCGCTGACTGAATACCGGGAGGTCCTCACGGCGTGGGTCGAGGACGTTCGCGAGGCGCGGGCCGAACTCGAGGACGACGACGCCGTGATCGAGCACTTCGTCGAGCGGACGTCGCTCGACGACGTCTGGGGCGATCACAAGGCGTACCCGGAGGTCCGGATGAACACCCGCGGCGTCCTGCGATACCTCGATTCGCAGGCGGACTGACGCGGCCCCGATCGATCGACCGACCCGTCGGACTTCGTCGGATCCCGGTTCGTCGGCCGCCGGTCGATCGGTGTCGGACGCGTCTCGCCTACCGGCTGGCGACGTCCCGGCGGTCTGCTATTCGATTCCGATGTACTATTAATTATATAAATTAACGGTCGGATGGGTTATACTCTCCAAAAATTTTAATAGCCGATGATTGTATTGCGTTACCATGGCACGAAGAGGTGACCACGTTCGACGTCGTGACGTGTTGAAAGCGACAGGCGCAGCAGGGGTGGGGGGACTTACCGGATTGGCCGGCTGTTCCGCGAGTCCGGGTGACGGTGACGGCGAGTACGATGGCAGCATCCACATCGGAGCCGTCGAACCGTTTAGTGGCGTGTACGCTAACCTCGGGGAGGCGGAAGTCCAGGGGGCCGAACTCGCGATCCAGGACCTCGAGGAGGAGTTCGACGTCGACATCGAGATGTCCGAGGCCGACACCGAGGTCGATCCGGACGTCGGCGTCCGTCGGATCGAGGAACTCACGACGCAGGACGGGATCGACGTCGCGTTCGGCGGCGTATCGTCCTCGGTCGCGATCGCGATGGGCCAGTGGGCCTCGCGCAACGACCTCGCGTACATCGCGTCGGGGAGCCACTCGGACGCGACGACGGGCGAGGACTGCGGCCAGTACATGTGGCGGACGGCGAGTTCGAACACGATGCTCGCACGAACCGCCGGCCAGGCGATGGCGGAGCACGCCGATTCGTGGGCGCTCATTTACGCCGATTACACCTGGGGACAGACGGCTCGAGACGCGGTCACCGCCGCGCTCGAAGAGAATGGCGCCGAGGTAGTCGACACGATTTCGGCTCCGCTGGGGGCGGACGACTACACCTCGGCCCTCAATCAGGCCGAAAGCTCCGGCGCCGAGGCGATGGGCAATATCACCGCGGGGGCCGACACGACGCGCCTGTGTCAGCAGTACCTCGATAGCGGTCTCGCCGAGGAGATGAAGACCGGCGGCGTGTTGCTCGAGGACGAGGTTCTGTGGTCGCTCGGTCCCGAAGGCGTCTCGCAGATGGGCGTCTGGGCGACCGTCTGGGGACCGAGCGTGCAGTCCGGGCAGATGGAGGAATTCGTCCAGCGCATCCGCGACGAGTACGGAACCACCGCCTATTCGCGCCACTACCTCGGGTACCAGTCGGTCGACCAGCTCGTTCGCGCCGTCGTCCGAGCCGAGTCCGTGGCGGCGGAGGACATTCGCCAGGAACTCGACGGGCACGACTACACCGACGTTGGGCTACTTGACGGCACCCAGCAGTGGCGAGAGTGCGACCACCAGAACGTAAAACCGACCTACGCGGTTCGGGCCAGAGACGCGGACGACATGGTCGACGAGGACGGCGAGCGCATCTGGTTCGAAACAGTCACGGAACAACAGGGCGAGGACGTCATGCGATCGTGCGACGAAACCGGCTGCAGTTCCGACTGGACGTAGACGCCGATCGGGTATCGGTCTCTCGTTCGGGTGACCGTAACAACTAACCCTCTCGGTTCTGCATTCATGTGAAAAGGACTCATGGCAAGTACTACACTAGCAGGGAAACGGTGGACGGAACGGACCGTTGCCACGATCACTGGCATGAACACGGTCTGGAAGGTGATGTATCTGCTCCTCGGGCTGTGGATCCTCCTCACGGCCGCGGTCAGCCCGGGGCTGTTCGCAACGCAGTTCGTCAGCGGGCTCGTTTACGGGATGATCCTGGTGATGATCGCCCTCGGACTGTCGCTGATACTCGGATTGATGGGGGTGATCAACTTCGCACACGGGGCGTTCTTCATGTTCGGCGGCTACGTCGCGTTCGCCGTCGTCGCACAGCTCGGACTTCCGTTCTCGGTTGCGCTGATCGTCGCACCGATCACCGTCGGCCTCCTCGGCGTGGTGATCGAGCGGTTCCTCCTCAGGCGGCTGTACGGGACGGAACCGATCAACGGGCTGTTGCTCACGTTCGGGATCGCCCTGATGCTCGAGGAGGCGGTCCGGTACACGTGGGGAAGCGCCCCGCTCGGGTACTCCGCGGACGTCTTCGAGAACCCGGTTCCGCTACTCGTGACCAACGTTGCGGGGATCCGGATATTCACGACGATCGTCGGCATCCTGTCCGTGATCACGATCTACCTGTTGATCGTCCGGACGGATTTCGGCCTCTCGATCCGCGCTGGCGTCCAGGACCCCGAAATGACCGAACTCGTCGGCGAGAACCTGCCGGTGAAGTTCACGCTCCTGTTTTTCATCGGCTCAGCGCTCGCCGGCCTGGCCGGTGTCCTCCGCGGGGCGGAGACGGGAATCGATCCCGGGATGGGATCACTGTTCATCATCCTGGTGTTCGTCGTGATCGTCGTCGGTGGGATGGGGAGTTTCTTCGGGAGCGTCGTCGGCGGCCTCCTGATCGGGACGGCGATGTTCGTGGCACCGACGATGCTGAACGCGCTCGCGACCACGACCGGGCTCCCGTGGCTCTACCTGCCCGGTGCCCGGCGGGTCGTTCCGTTCGTCGTGATGATCGTCGTGTTGCTCGCCAGACCGCGTGGCCTCTTCGGCGAGGAGGGGTTCCTCGAATGAGTCCCGCTCGCCCGTCGCGCACTGGTCGGATCCCACACGCAAACCACAGCTCGATTCGCACGTACCAATGAGCAAGAAGACATCAACGAGGGCGGAACAGTTCAAAAATCTCGTCAACGGGTCGATTACGGTACCCGAACGCCAGGTCGACCTGCTCGTCGTCGGCGCGCTGGCGGCGCTCGCGATCGCGATGCCGACGATCGCGGGCGTGCTGATGGGGTACAGTGGGGTCGCATCGAACGTCCTCATCTGGATGTTGTTCGCCGTCGCGTTCAACCTCCTGCTGGGCTACACCGGCCTCCTCTCGTTCGGGCACGCCATGTTCCTCGGCGGAGCGATGTACGTCGTCGCGATCGTGATGAACCAGCTGGGCCCGGTGATGATCGTCCTCGCGATCCCGCTGGCGCTCGCGCTCGCCGGCCTCGTCGCCTACGGGATCGCCCGGCTCATCGTCGAGAAGGGGGAGATTTACTTCGCACTTCTCACGATCGCGTTCGGCGAAGTCGTCTGGTACATCGCGAACTCGGACCCCGGCGGCCTCACCGGCGGCGACGACGGCATCGCGAGCGGGCTCCTGCCGCCCCTCGTCGAGTCGTACCGCGGTCAGCTGAGCGTCTACCTCGGGTCGTTCGCTGTAGACATCTACTGGCCGGTCGCAGCGGTGTTCGTCGTCGCGACGTACCTGTTGTTCCGGATCGTCCGATCGCCGTTCGGACGCACCCTCCTGACGATCCGCGAGAACGAACAGCTCGCCCGGAGCATCGGCGTGAACACGCGGCGCTACAAGATCCACACCTTCGTCATCAGTGCGGTCTTCAGCGCCCTTGCCGGCGTGTTGCTGGTGATCGTCAACCAGAACGTCGCGACGAGTTACCTCTTCTGGGAGACCAGCGGCGAGGTGGTGATGATGACGATCGTCGGCGGCATGAGTAGCTTCGCGGGACCGATCTTCGGCGCGTTCCTCTGGTACCTCGGTGCGGAGTTCCTCAGCGGGTGGCAAGCCATCGGCGGCCTGCGACACTACTGGCAGTTCGGTTTCGGGCTGTTGTTCGTGGCCATCATCCTGATCGACCCGCGAAACGGCGGCTGGGGGGCGCTCAAGAACAGTGTCCGCTGGGCGGTCAACAAGTACTTCGGAGGGAACTAGCATGAGCACACCACCACAATCTGACGCGGAGCCGATCCTCGAGACCCGCGGACTCACCAAGAAGTTCGGCGAGATCATCGCCAACGACGACATCTCGATCGACGTACGGAACGACGAACTCCGATCGATCATCGGTCCGAACGGTGCCGGAAAGACGACGTTCTTCAACCAGATCGCCGGCGTCCTGCCGTCGACCGAGGGTACCGTCCACTTCAAGGGACGGGACGTCACGGACGAACCGATCGAAGAACGAGCCCAGCTCGGTCTCGGCCGCGCGTACCAGAGCAACGAACTGTTCTTCGAACAGACGGTTTTCGAGAACGTCCGCGTCGCCGCCCAGACAGCAGAGATCGGCGAGTTCAGCTTCGACGTGTTCTCTCGCGCCCGGAACTTCAAGGCCGACCGGGCCGAGGAACTCCTCGAGCGGCTGTACCTTTCCGACGAGCGGAACACGGAGGCGAGAAACCTCTCGCACGGCGATCAGCGCCGTCTCGGGATCGCGATCGCGCTGGCGACGGAGCCCGATCTACTGTTGCTCGACGAGCCAACGAGCGGGATGGGGCCGGAGGCCACCGAAGAGACGGCCTCGCTCATCAAGGAGCTCCGGGACGAACTCGACATCGCGATCGTTCTCATCGAACACGACATGAGCGTGGTGATGGGGATCAGTGACCGGATCACCGTCCTCTACGACGGTTCACACGTCGCGACGGGCGATCCGGAGACGATCCGGGCGAACGAGGAAGTACAGGAGGCGTACCTTGGCGGTATGAAAGAGGAGGAGCTAGAACTATGACTCTCGTCGAAATCGAAGACCTCTGTGCAGGGTACGGCACCGGACAGGTGCTGTTCGACGTATCGATCGACATCGAGGAGGGGGAGATCGTCTCCCTGCTCGGACGCAACGGTGCGGGCAAGTCGACGACGATGCGGTGCGTGGCCGGTGCGGAGCCGCCCCACGTCCTGGACGGCAGCATCCGGGTCAACGGCGAGGACATCACCGACACCAAGACGTACAAGCGCGCCAACAAGGGCATAGGCTACGTCCCGGAGGAGCGTCGCGTCTGGCCCGGCCTGACCATCACCGAAAACATCCGAATGGCCATCAACAACACGACCGATCCGCTGGATATGGACCGGGTGCTGTCGTACTTCCCGCGACTCCAGGATCTGGAGGACAAGGCGGCACGAAACCTGAGCGGCGGCGAACAGCAGATGCTCGCCATCGCCCGCGCGCTGGCGAGCAACCCGGACGTCATGTTGATGGACGAACCGAGCGAAGGGCTTGCACCCTACATCGTCCGTGACGTAGAGGAGGTCATCACGACGCTGAACGAGGAGGAAGGGCTCACGATATTCCTCGTCGAACAGAACGTCGTCATGGCGATGGACGTCAGCGATCGCCACTACTTCATCGACCAGGGGCAGATCGTCGACGAGATGACGCCGTCGAAACTCAAAGAGCGCCCGGAGGTCCGCCAGAAGTACCTGAGCGTGTAGCGGATCGGCGGGAGCGACGCGTTTTCGAGTCGCTTTTTCTCAGTTCGGTCGCGTTTTCGAGACGATCGTCCGATGTCGGGCTCCCACGAGTCGGTTCTGGCCCGTGAAAAAGAACGTCGGAGTCCGATCGGTTCGGCGATGACCGGACGTTACGCGGCCGTCAGTCGTCCTGTGCGGCCCACGCGAGGAACAGTTCCTCCTTCGAGGTGAGCCCCTCGTCCGGGAGCGCGTGTTCGGCGACGTAGCTGCTCGCCTCGTGTTCGTTGTCCCACATCGCCTGGTGGGCCGTCGGGAGGTCGTCCCAGTCGACGACCTCCGGCTCGGTCAGGTCGATCTCGCCGGCGTCGATCGCTTCGTTCAACTGTTCGACCTCGTAGGCGTTGCTCAGGTGCGTCCCCAGTATCTCGGCGGTCGGCATCAGCACGTCCCGCTGGCGCATCCACACCTGCGGCGCGTACATCGAGTAGCGATTGTCCTCGAGGTCCTCGCTGTAGACCACTGTACCGGTGTGTGGCTTCGTGAGCATGGTGCTCACGAAGAGCGCGTCGTGGTCGGCGCGCTCGAAGACGACGTCGGGGTAGCCACGCGGGTTCTTCGGCGTCCGGAGGTGTTCGCCCACCGCCCGTCCGAGCGGCTTGAACACCTCGTCAGTGAACTGCTGGACCGTCCGCCTGAACGTCTCGGGGTCCTCCTGTGCGTCCGGCAGGTCGGGGAGCGTCTCCGGCCAGCGGAAGTCGTCTTCCCGGCGTTTCAGTCCCTCGATGCTGACGGTTCCTTCCACCGCGTCGCCGTAACCGAGCGACTCGACGAACTCCTGCTGTTCGTCTGTGTACGTGACGACCGCGATGCGTGCGCCCGCCTCCCGGGCGTCTTCGATGGCGCGCAGTCCCGTCTCGTCGACGACGTCGTCGTCACCGGTATCGGTGCCGTAGTAGACGAGCACCCCATCACCGGAGCGGACCGCCGCGCGTTCGAACATCTCGCTCGGCGTTGACGCCCCTGGCTTGCCGAGGAACGTCAGGTAGTAGCCGGTCGACGCGCCGTAGAACGTGAGCTTGCCGCCCTCGCCGAGTAACTGGAACGTTCGCGGGAACGACAGTTCGCCGGCGTGGCTCACGGCGTAATCGGCGCGCTCGCCGCCGTGCTGTTCCTCGAACGCCTCGACGAACTCCCGGCCGTTCTCCTTCCACTCGTCCCACGTCTCGGGGTCTTTCGGGATCGGCCCCCAGATATCGTCGTACGGGTCGTCGGTCCGATCGATCGCGTCCGCACCGAGGGTCTCGATGCGTTCGGCTCGCTCGTCGCTCGAGCACAGGCCCGTGACCGCGACGTCGTTGCGAGTCGCCAGCTTCGTCGTTTCCCAGCCGGTGCCGGTCGAAGCGCCTTCGACGAACATGGACGTCCGGGGGTCGATGTCGAGCGTCGTGAACAGCGCTCGCCAGACGGTCCCCGTCGCGAGGACGTACGCGCCTGCCTGCTCGATCGTCGCCTCCTGGGGGATGGGGAGGACCTGCGGCGCCTGTGCGAGCATGAACTGCTGGTGGCTCCCGTTGGGGCCCTCGTATCCCTGAATGGAGAACCCGGCGTACATGGGGTCGAGCCCCATCGTCGGGGACAGCAGGTCGCTCTGCCCCGAGTAGATCGTCACCAGGTCGCCGACCGCGATTCGGCCCTCGCGTTTGACCGCCTCGCCGGCGTCCACGACGAGCGCGACGCCCCCGCTCCCCGTGATGTGGTAGTCCTGGTCGTGGGAGTCGAACTGACTTACCGGAACTCCAGTGATCGCCCAGATGTCGTTGAAGTTCACCTCGCTCGCGAGGACGTAGACCAGCACCTCGTTCGGTCCGGGCGCTTCGACCGGCACGATCTCCTCGACCTCCGCCTCGTCCGGATCGCCGTGGGCGGCTTCGCCGGTTTCGTCGTCCTTGACGACGGCCTGGGCGTACTGGTAGTCCGGAATCTCGTCGACCCCTGGGAAGAAGGGTTCACCCGGCGGAAGCAACTCGCCGGCTTCCTGAAGCGTCTCGATTTCGTCCGACGAGGGGCTCTTTCGCTCCCGGGTCGGCAGCGGTTCACTCGCGTTGTCGAGGAACTTCTCGATTCCCGTTTTTCCGCCGACGGGATCGACGACGGCCTCGGCGAAGTGCGTCGCTTCGCTCTCCAGTCCGGCCTCGATCCCCTCCTCGAACCCGGTCCGGATCGCCTCGATCGCGCGGTCGAACGCCTTCGATCGACCCTCGCTCACGTGCTCGCACTGGGTCCGATTGCGCTCCACGATCGGATCGTCGAGCACGTCCGCCGGGAACTCGCCGGGTTCGTTCCAAGCCGATCGCTTCCGCAGGCGCCGATCGCGAGCGTCTGCGAGCACGCTTCCGTCGTCCGCGATGTGCTCGCGAGCGAGTTCGGACGCCCGTGCGCGGGCGGTCCGATCCGTCTCGAGTTCGTCGACGAGTCCCATCTCGTGTGCAGTCTCGGCGTCGACGTTCCGACCGTTGGTGATCATCTTCACCGCGTCCCTGACGCCCTCGGCTCTGCGGCTCTCGCCCAGCAGGCGCGGCAGTCGCTGCGTCCCGCCGTATCCCGGAACGAGGTTGAGATTGAGTTCCGGTTGGCCGAACTCGGCGTCCTGATCCGCTACCGAGTAGTGGGCGGCGAGTTGCAGTTCGTTACCGCCCCCGAGGGCCGATCCGTTCACCGCGGCGACGACCGGAACCGATAGCTCCTCGATCCGACGGAACGCCTCGTGGGCCTTGTTCGGGAACGAGATGGCCTCGTCGAACTCGTGAACTTCATCCAGGAACTGCTCGATGTCCGCTCCGGCCACGAAGTTACGCGGGCCGGCGCCCGTTATCACGACCGCGCCGACGTCCTCGCGGCGATCGAGGTGCTCGACGACGGTGTTGAGTTCGTCGAGTGCGCGCTCGTTGAGCGCGTTCACGGGCGGGTTGTCGATCGTGACGGTCGCGATCTGTTCGTCGGCGTCGGCGCCCCGGACGGCGTTGTACTGCACCGTCACGTTCCGGTACTGTTCGAGGATCTCCTGTTCGGCGGCGAGGTCCTGGCGCCGTCGCCACTGCTCGCACTTGGGCCGGACGTGGTCGATCGATTCGGGATTCTTCAGCGTGGTCGTGTCGCCGATGTCGTCCCCGTTCAGCATCGCCGTCAGCATCCGGCGCATGTACTTCCCGGAGCGGGTCTCCGGGAACTCCTCGACCTCGATGAACGTCTCGGGAATCGCCGTCACGCCCTTCTCCTCCCGGACGAGACGGGCCAACCGCTTCTCGGCCTCGTTCGTCAGTCGCTCGTTAGGCTTGGTCTGGACGAACGCGACGGGCGTCAGTCCCTTCTCGTGGTGGTCCGCACCGACCACGACCGCGTTCGCGACGGGGGAGTCGGGGTTGACCTGCTTGTCCTGCAGGATCGCTCCCTCGATCTCCTCGGTCCCCATCCGGTGGCCCGACACGTTGATGACCTCGTCGGACCGTCCGTGGAGGCTGAACGATCGGTCCTCGTACTTCTTCGCGAAGTCCCCCTGGAGGTAGGCGTACTCGCCGTCCTTCCGGACCCAGTAGACGTCCTCGAACCGCTCTGCGTTCCCGCTCCAGTTCTCTTTCCAGCCGTCCGGATCCCAGTTCTCGAGGTCGCCCCAGACGTACCGCATCAGGTACGGGTAGGGTTCCTCGATGATGATCTCGCCTTTCTCTTCGGTCTCCGCCTCGCGCCACGTGATCGATCCGTCCGGGTGTTCCTCTTCTTTGACCCAGACGTTGCCGAAGATCCAGGGCAGCGGGTAGTTGTGCGCGTCCGGTCTGAGTTCGAAGTCCTCGTTGCCGAAGAAGTGCGTCCAGGCGATGCCGCCGTGTTCGGTGGCCCAGTAGGAGTTGATGTACCACTCGCAGATCTCCTCCATGCCGAACTCCTGGACCGCCGGACTCACCGGTTCGGCACAGAACGTCGCGACGCGTAGCGAATCGGTGCTCCACTCGCGCACGTCGCTCACGCTCTCGTCGTCCTCCATGATCCCCTTGAGGAAGGTCACTCCCGCCTTGAACACCGTCGCGCCGTACCGCTCGATGACGGAACTGAACCGGCCGGCGTCGGGGTAGACGGGTGCGCCCTCGAGCAGGATGCTCGTCGTCCGGGTCGACAGCGAGGCACTGATGAGGTAGGACTGGCCCGTAATCCAGCCGGGATCGGCGATGACGAACATCGTGTCCTCCCCCGGGACGACGTCGAACGAGACCTTCATCGTGTGGGCGATTCCAGCCGTGTAGCCGCCGTGGACGTGCACGACCCCCTTCGGCTTGCCCGTCGACCCGCTCGTGAAGATGACGAACAGTGGATACTCCGCGTCGACCGGCACGGGACGAGCGGTCGCCCACAGCGCCCGCACCAGTTCCCGGTCCGGGAGGTCGTACAGGTCCCCCATCGTCTCGACGTCCGCGCCGGCGTCGCGAGCGTTCGCCAGCACGTCCGCCTGCGCGTCGTCGATCAGGTCCGACGACCAGTCGTCGCGGTCGTGCATCTGGATCTCCTGGCCCGTGTGCTCGACGACGACGACTCGCTCGACCCGTTCGCCGGAGTCGACCAGCGCCCGAGCGATCTCGGTCCGGATTTCGGACTTCTCCTCGCCCGAGAGGTCGTCGAACTCCACCAGCGCGTTCCCGACACCGCGCATGGCCTGGCCCCGATCGACGGTCGCTTCGCCGGCGATCGCCTGGTCGACGCCCTCGAGAATGGCGTTCGCGTGGTGGTCGTCGACGTCGAGGTCGACGAGCGTCCGCCCGACGATATCCGTCACCGTCTCCACGGGAAGGTACTCGTCGAGCGCGGGATCGGCGTACTGTTCCTTGTACGGAACGACCTCCGCGTTCCGGTAGCCGCCGTCGCTCGTGATCAACACGTCGGCACCGAGTCGCGCGATGCGATCGGAGAGCGTCTTGTCGCTGAACCCGCCGAACACCGGCGTGTAGACGATCCCGAGACGCTTCGCCGCCTCGGTGTAGTAGATCTGCTCCATGATGTTCGGCATGTTCAGCGCGATCCGATCGCCCTTCTCGAGCCCGAGGTTCCGAAGCACCTGGGCCGCGGAGACGACGTTCACGAGGAGTTCGCGCCGGGAGATGTCCTTCGACACGACCGGTCCGCCGCGCCCGTCGTTCTTCGACTGGTCCCACCTGTCGCCCTCGAAGTGGAACGCCGTCTCGTCGCCGTGGCCGGCGAGGACGTGACGATCGATCTCGTTGAAACAGGCGTTGGTGAGGCCGCCAGAGAACCACTCGTACTGGGGCGGCGACGAGTCGTCGAACGCCACGTCCCACGGTTCGTGAGATTCGGCGTACTCCCGTTCGACCGACGAACCGGTCCCGTCCTCGTATCCGGTCCAGGTTTCCTCGTCGTCGCTCCAGGACAGCCACTCCCCGTCCGACTCGTGGTACCAGTGCAGTTCACGTTTCGCGATCGAACCGTGAAATTCGCCCGGATCCTCCTCGACTCGCTCCCGCATCGCCTTCCAGTCCTCGCCGGTCCGAATCGGATTCGATCGAATCGATCTGTCGATACTTGACTCTTCTCCGGCGAAATTCGAACCCGCCATTGTACGAGTCACATCATGAACCTGCTAGGCAAAGAGTATTTCGTGAGACAATCTCTAGGAGGGATCTTTCCGGGCCGAGAACGGTCGTCTATCGCGACTGCTGTTCGATCGCTGCCCGGTATCGCCGGCGATACGTACCCGATCCATCGATCCGACCGGCCGTCCGCGAGTGCCGTTCGCCAGGTTCGCAACCGATCGACCGGGATCACGTCCGCTCCGGACCTCCAGCGCCGGTACACGACGTCCGCGTACTGGACGGCCGGTCCACCGTCGGCGGTCGGCCCACGTTCGAACCGACCGTCGGCGCACGTCGGCACCGACGGAAGTCGAACTCCGGCGTCCGATCGATTGGCGGTGTATTCGACATATACAATCACCTATACTAAGAACTATCTAACTACACTTTGACTATAAAATATTGTCTCATATCTACGGCCGATCGGCTCGGCGTTCTCGGTCGGAGTCGTACCATCGACGACTGCGTCGTCGATCGGTATCGCTTTCGACTCGCTGCCGAGTTACTGGAGGTGCCTCTCCTCTAACCAGCGATATTGTCCCTTCTGTCCATTAAACGCGCTATTCCGTTCGCGTTCTCCGGACGACAACGATCCGGATCGTACTCCTGTCGATCGAACACCTCCCCCTTCGCTCGGACCGTTCTCTCTCGTGTCTGGACTGGTGTTCTCCCGACTAGATCTCTGGTAACGTATTTCTACCATTTCTGAATGTATAACGTAGAATTGGTAGATCGCGATACTCGATTTCGACGACCGCGGAACGAATTCGCGGTTCCGGTCACGTGTCCCGTTCCGCGTGCCGTCGATCGCTCCCGCGACGACACGTATCAAATTATCGTCGCAACCGAGCGTCGATGCACACCTGATTGCAGGACAGATTTGCGATCGATGTGTAAGTCGTTTCAGTTGCGACTATTATCTATTGAATTGACATTATGCGCTATTGCTGTTCTTTCACGATTGTTCCCGATCGCGCTCTCGCTCAGTCCTATCGTCCGAAAGCGCACGTCTCCGGGATGTGATAAACGGGACTACAGGTGCGATCAGTTTCATCACGTTTTATCGCTCGGGAGGTACTGTCACGCGTATATGAACTGGCGGGACGCCGAACGGGAGTACGAGGACGAGGTGACCGGGGAGACGACGCTCGGACGGATGTTCGAGAACGCGGCCGAGCGCAATCCGAATCGCCCGGCGCAGAAGTACAAGGGTGGCGTCTACGACCGATCCCTGACCGAGTCGGTGCTGCCGGCCGCTTCGCCGGGGGAGTTCCGGCCGATATCTTACACGGAGATGCGTGGAATCGTCCGCAACCTCGCGGCGGGCTTTCGCGACCTCGGCGTCGAAACGGGCGATCGCGTCGGCATCTTCGCGAACACCCGGATGGAGTGGGCGCAGTCTGACTTCGCCCTGCTCTCGGCGGGCGCGGTCGTCACGACCGTCTACACGAGTTCCTCGCCGGATCAGGCGCGGTACCTGCTCGACGACCCGGACGCGAGCGGGGTCGTCGTCGAGAACGAGGAGATCCTCGAGCGCGTCCTCGAAGTCGAGGACGATCTCAACCTCGAATTCATCGTCTCGATGGACGAATTCGACGGCTACGACGATCGCGACGACGTCATGACCCTGGCCGACGTCCACGATCGGGGTGAGGCGGCGTTCGACCTCGAGACCTACGAGACGTGGGTCGACGAACCCGAGATGGACGATCTGGCGAGCATGATCTACACCAGCGGGACGACGGGCAAGCCGAAGGGGGTCGAACTGACCCACGCGAACTTCCGCTCGAACGTCACCCAGATCCGCAAGCGGTACGGCCCACGGCCCGACAAACCGGACGACGTACCGGTGATCGACGAGCGGGTCCAGTCGGTGTCGTACCTGCCGCTGGCCCACGTCTTCGAGCGGACCTCGGGCCACTTCCTGCTCTTCGCCAGCGGTGCCTGCGTCGCGTACGCGGAGGATCCGGAGACGCTCCAGGAGGACTTCGGCACGGTCCAGCCGAACACCGCCACCAGCGTCCCGCGGGTCTACGAGAAGATCTACGACGCGATCCGCGAGCAGGCCAGCGAGTCGTCGGTCAAGAAGCGCATCTTCGAGTGGGCGACCGACGTCGGGGTGGAGTACCAGCAGGCCGACGACCCCGGCCCGATCCTGGGGGCGAAACAGTCGCTCGCCGACAAACTGGTGTTCTCGACTGTCCGCGAGGCGCTCGGGGGCAACATCGAACTCCTGATCAGCGGCGGCGGGAGCCTCTCGCCGGAACTCTGTCGGCTCTACCACGCGATGGGGCTGCCGATCTACGAGGGGTACGGACTCACGGAGACGGCGCCGGTCGTGACGGTCAACCCCCCCGAGGAGCCGAAGATCGGCACCATCGGGCCGGCGCTCCCGGACGTGGAGTTGCGGATCGACGAGTCCGTCGCCGACCAGGAGGCCTTCGACGACCCCGGCGAGGTCGGCGAACTCCTCGTCAAGGGACCGAACGTCTTCGAGAGGTACTGGGAACGGCCCGGTGCGACCGATCGGGCGTTTACGGAGGACGGCTGGTTCCGCACCGGCGACATCGTCCACCTGCGGCCCGACGGCTACGTCGAGTTCCGCGATCGGGCCAAGCAGATCATCGTCCTCTCGACGGGGAAGAACGTCGCGCCGGCCCCGATCGAGGACGCCTTCGCGGCCAGCGAGCGCGTCGAGCAGGCGATGGTCGTCGGCGACGGCGAGAAGTTCATCGGCGCGCTCATCGTCCCGAACACGGAGCACGTCCGCGAGTGGGCCGCCGAGGAGGGGATCGACGTCCCCGACGATCCCCAGGCGTTGGTCGACCACGACCGCGTCCGCGAGTACATCGAAGCGGAGGTCGATCGGGTCAACGAGGACTTCGAGAAGCACGAGACGATCAAGCAGTTCGAACTCGTCCCTCAGGAGTTCACCGAGGAGAACGACATGCTGACGCCGACGATGAAGAAGAAACGCCGGGTCATCATGGACCGGTTCGAGGACCGGGTCGATCGGATCTACGCCGAGGCGTAACCGGCCCCTTCGGCTGTCGGCATCGATCGAACGAGATCCCTTCCGCCGTCGGCGCCGATCGGCCGCCCGCCCGTCGCGATCGGACGGTTTCGATCGTCGCAATCGTCCGCAAGCGTCGGAACTGTTATCCGTGTGATGGTGGCGGGACCCGGACAACATGGCGTTCGTTGCCGAGGTGACGGTCCCGCCGGCGGCGGTCTCGTTCGGCCGCGTGCTCGATCGTCACGACGACCTGACCCTCGAACTCGATCGCGTCGTCCCGACCCAGCACGGGCGCATGCCGTTCGTCATCGTCCGGGCCGACGATCGGTACGACCGGATCGAAGGCGACATCCGCGCCGATCCGACGGTGCGGCGTCTCGAATCGATCGAACGGTTCGAGGACGGTCGGCTCTACCGAATCGAGCGAAACGGCACGGTCGGGGCGTTCGCACGCGCGATCGTCGAGTCGGGGGCCACGGTGACCAGCGGGGTCGGCGCGGGGGAGGCGTGGTCGTTCGAACTCCGCTTTCGCGATCAGGGGCGGGTCGAGCAATTCCAGGCACGCACCCGGGAGAACGACGTCGACCTCGAACTCGATCGGCTGCGGACGACGCTCGAGGTCGATCCGGCGTCCCGGTACGACCTCACGGAGAAACAGTACGAGACGCTGGTGACGGCCGTCGAGTCCGGCTTCTTCGAGACACCCAGGCAGGCCACCCTGGCGGAACTCGGCGACGAACTCGACGTCTCGAAGGCGGCGGTTACCGGTCGACTCCGCCGCGGACTCACGAACCTCCTCTCCCAGACCGTCGTACAGTGTGCCGAACGGGGAGCGTGACCCGCCGTGGGCGGCGTCCGATGTACCCTGTGATAAACGTCCGAAGCGGTGAAGACGCAGTTTCATCGCCGGACGACGTGTAGGGGACGGTGTGAGTCCCCCGTCCGATCCCCGGCACGTCGAGGCTGATCGTCCATGACTGGATCGCGTGCGCCCCGCGAGGAGTGGCCGATCCGTACCGCGGTGAGGGACGACGAGGACCCGTCGATGGCTGTGCTCCGGGCCGTCACCGAGGCGTCAGGCGGCGATCCGACCGAGACCGCCGTCCTGTACGACACCGTGGATCCGGCGGCGCTCGATCGACTGTTTTCCGACACGAACCGATCGACGCGGCGCGGCGTCGTGCGGTTCACGTTCGCAACGTACGACGTTCGACTCGTCGACGGAGAGGTCGTCGAACTCCGCGAGCGGTCCTGACCGTGCGTCGTCGGCCCGACAGTGCCGGACCGGCGGCGTCGGTATCCAGCAGTGCCACGGCAGCGTCGCCGCTGGTAGTGTCGCGGGGGCTGCGGCTCACGGCACTGCCGCCATCCCCTCCGAGGCCGTCGTTCACTCCTCCAGACCCGGATTCCCGGTTCGCCGAACCGTCCGGGACGGACCCCTAATTTAATGACACGCCCGGGACATGGTAGAACGACCCATGGAACGGCAGCACGCGGAACGGGACTTTTCGAGTGAGGTGCTGGGGATGGAGCCGATCGGGCGGCTGTTCGACGCGACCGTCGAGCGAAACGCGACGGGGACCGCCCAGCAGTACAAGGGCGGCGTCTACGATCGGAGTCTCGCGGGGACGGCGTTCGAGCCGGCACCGACCGGCGAGTACGCGAGTCTGACCTACGAGGAGATGGGCGACATCGTGCGCTCGCTGGCGGCGGGCTTTCGATCGCTCGGGATCGACGCGGGCGATCGCGTCGGCATCTTCTCGGATACCCGGATGGAGTGGGCGCAGTCTGACTTCGCCCTGCTCTCGGCGGGCGCGGTCGTCACGACCGTCTACAAGAGTTCTTCGCCGGATCAGGCGCGGTACCTGCTCGACGACCCGGGTGCCAGCGGGGTCGTCGTCGAGAACGAGGACCTGCTCGAGCGCGTCCTCGAGGTCGAGGACGAACTCGACCTCGAGTTTATCGTCTCGATCGACGACCCCGGCGACGAATACGCCGATCGGGAGGGAGTCTACACGCTGGCGGAGGTGTACGAGCAGGGCGTTGCGGCGTACGATCCGGAGACGTACGACGAGTGGCTCGAGGCGGTCGACGTCGACGACCTCGCGAGTATCATCTACACCAGCGGGACGACCGGTCAGCCGAAGGGCGTGAAACTCACCCATCGAAACTTCCGGACGAACGTCAACCAGATCTACCGGCGGTACGGCCCGCGGGACGACAAGCCCGACGACGTGCCGGCGATCGATTCGGAGAGTCGACTCGTCTCGTACCTGCCGCTGGCCCACGTCTTCGAGCGGACCTGCGGGCACTTCATGATGTTCGCCGCCGGGAGCACCGTCGCCTACGCGGAGAGCGTCGACACGCTCCAGGAGGACTTCAGCCTCGTCGGGCCGACGGGGGCGACCAGCGTTCCCCGCGTCTACGAGAAGATCTACGACGCGATCCGCGAACAGGCCAGCGAGTCGCCGCTCAAGGAGCGCATCTTCGAGTGGGCGACCGACGTCGGCCGCGACTACCACCGGGCCGACAACCCGGGTGCGATCCTCGAACTCAAGCGGACGATCGCGGACAAACTCGTCTTCAGCCAGGTCAAGGAGGCGCTCGGCGGGAACGTCGAGTTCCTCGTCAGCGGCGGCGGCACGCTCTCTGCGGACCTCTGTACCCTCTATCACGGGATGGGGCTGCCCATCTTCGAGGGGTACGGGCTCACCGAGACCGCACCCGTCGTCTCGACGAATCCGCCCGAGAACGCGAAGATCGGCACGATCGGCCCGCCGGTCGTCGACTGCGAGGTGGCAGTCGACGAGACGGTGATTCCGGACAGCGAGACGATCGACACGCTCGGCGAGACCGGGGAGCTCCTGGTGAAGGGGCCGAACGTGTTCGAGGGATACTGGGAGAAGCCGCGGGCGACGGACGAGGCGTTCACGGACGACGTCCCCGGAAGCGACGCGACCGGGGAGTCGGAAGACTCGTCTTCCGGACGGTGGTTCCGGACCGGCGACATCGTCACCATCCGCCCCGACGACTACATGGTCTTCCACGAGCGATCGAAACAGCTCGTCGTCCTCTCGACGGGGAAGAACGTCGCGCCGGCCCCGATCGAGGACGCCTTCGCGGCGATCGACGTCGTCGAGCAGTGTCTGGTGGTCGGCAACGGCGAGAAGTTCGTCGGCGCGCTCATCGTCCCCAACTTCGAGCCGCTTCGGCGGCTCGCCGACGAGGAGGGGATCGACCTGCCGGCCGATCCCGAGGCCGTCTGCGAACACGACTGGGTGGGCGATCGCGTCGAGGCGGCCGTCGCCGAGGTCAACGAGCGGTTCGAGGCCCACGAGACGATCAAGGAGTTCCGCCTCGTCCCCGTGGAGTTCACCGAGGACAACGACATGCTGACGCCGACGATGAAGAAGAAGCGCCGGGTCATTCTGGACGCCTACGAGGACCAGGTCGCGGACATCTACGACGAGGGCGAAACGCGGGAGAAGCAGACGGCCTGATCCGGCCGGCCGCGTCGATCGTTTTCGTTCGCGATCGAGGCTACTCAGACCACGAGCCAGACCACGGTAAAGAGGATGAGCACGCCGCTGATGTCACAGACGTTGGTGACGACCGGGATCGTGGTGTCGTCGGGATCGTAGCCGAGCCGATAGGAGGCGTAGACGGCGACGGAGCTGACGACGACGACCCAGACGGCGAGTAGCATCCCGCTGACGATCGTGACGAGCAGGAGCGTCCCGAGACCGAGCGTCCCGCCCAGGGCGCGGCCGATCGCCCACGAGGCGATCCCGAGCAGGACGAACACCGTCGCGGCCAGCCCCATGACCGCCCCGACGTTCGCCCGGATGGCGGGGTTGTCGGGCGAGAACTCGAGGGTCCCGAGGTGGAGCTGCGTCGAGAGCCGCGCGCACATGATCGAGCCGAGGTTGCCGGCGGTCCCGATCATCACCGGCACGAGGACCAGCAGTGCGGGGTTCGCGAGCAACTCCTCTTCGAAGCTCTCGAGGACGGTTCCCGAGACCATCTGCAGGACCGAGAGGGCGGCCAGCAGCGGGACGAGCGTCGTGACGATGTTGCCGACGGTCCAGTCGCCGATCGGGTCGTCCAGATCTTCGCCGTGGAGGACGTCGCCGCCGGCGCTCACAGCACCGCCCCCGCGACGGCGATGCCGATCAGCAAGAACGCGACGCCGAAAACGTCGCCGACGGTCGTCACGACCGGGCCGATAATGTTGTCCGGGTCGAGGCCGCGCCGGTAGCCCTTGAAGATCACGGTGAGCAACACCCCGAGCATCGCGAACGCACTCAGCAGGGCTGCGATGACCAGGACGACGACGAGTTCGAGCAGGCTTCCGTCCCGCCCCAGCGCGAGCAGGACGCCCCACGCGAGGACGGCGATGAAGACGGAGACGATCATCCCGTTCAGGAACGAGGCGACGATCGCGTTCCTGAGGCGGCCGTTCCACTCGAAGTGCGGGTCGATCAGCCCCTGATGGAGACCGCTCGAGAGGCGGGCCCCGAGCGACCCGTAGACGCCGCCGCGAGTCGCGAGGAAGGCGGGCAACAGGAGCAAGATTCCGGGGACGCTCTCGATCCCCTCGCGCATCGTCTCGGTACCGAGCAGCGTGCCGGCGAACAGACCCGCCACGAGGCTGACGAGGATGACCGGCAACGCCTGCCGATAGACGTCGAGGGCGGTGTCGTGGCCCAACATCTGTCCGTAGGTCCGTCCCCGTCCCATTAAGTATTGATCCTCGGACGGGCGGTCGATCCCCGTCGACCGCGATCTCGTTCCGCCGGTTTCCGTCGATCGCGTCGTTCGTCGTCGATCGGTTCCGCGGTGGATCAACCCCGTTCCCCGACGCTCTCGATCAAAATCCGTAGTAGACGTGGGCGAGGTGGCCGTCCGGACAGCGGGCCGTCAGCCGTCGCCGCCGAGCGTCGGCGTCGATCTCGGTTTCGAGTGCCGGATCCGGACCGGTGGTGATCCCGAAGACGCTCGCTCCCTGTGGCATCCCGACCCGCAACGGTGCGTCACAGACCGGGCAGTCGGTGTCGGCCCACTCTCTCATGCCAGCCCGTCCGACTCGAGAGATATTCGCTCTTGACCCTAACAACCCAGTCGATCCGTGGGATCCTGTGGGAACGGCCCTGTCGCCGTGGCGATCGTCGGAGCTGATCGTCGCCGTCCGGTGAACGTCGCGGTTCGATGAACCGATACCGATTTGAGGTCGGGCCTGTCACGTACTGACACATGAAACACGTACGGGGACCGCTGTGTTCGATCGACGTCGGCGACCGAACCGGTTCGACGGAACCGATCGACGACGTCCTCGAGACGTACGTCGGCGGCCGGGGGCTGGGGACGAAACTGGCCCACGATCGGATCCCGTTCGACGCCGATCCGCTGGGACCGGACAACCGGCTCTACTTCGCGACGGGGCCGCTCCAGCACTCGACGATGAGTTTCACGGGCCGGATGTCGGCGACGGGCGTCTCGCCGCTCACTGACGGATTGCTCTCCTCGAACGCTGGTGGCTTCCTCTCGCGGAACTTCACGGGAACGGGGTACAGCGCCGTCGAGGTGACTGGCGCGAGCGACGACCTCGTGATCGTCCACGTCACCGACGAGGGAATCGAGTTCGAGGCGGTCCCGGACCTCGAGGAGGCGACCGTCCCGGAGACCTGCGAGTACATCGAGACGGAGCACGGGCTGGGCTCCGAACACACCGTCGTCGTCGGTCCCGCGGGCGAGAACGAGGTCCGCTTCGCCTCGATCATGACCTCCGAGGAGCGGGCGTTCGGCCGGGGCGGACTCGGCGCGGCCCTGGGCGCGAAGAACGTCAAGGCGATCACCTTCGACGGCGACTCGACCCGCGGGGTCGAGATTCCGCCGCTCCAGACCGACGTCCACCGGGAGGCGGCCCAGGCCGACCATCCGATGAAAGAGTCGGGGACGACCTCCGTCACCGAGTACGCCAACATGGTCGAGGCGCTGCCGACGCGGTACTTCTCCGAACTCTCCTTCGAGGGAGCCGCCGACATCGGCGGCGACGCGGTCGCCGAGAAGAAGTACGAGAAGGGGACCTGCTCGGCGTGTGCGTTCGCGTGCAAGCTTCCCACCCGGGACGAGGAGACCGGCCTCGAAACCGAGGGGCCCGAGTACGAGACGGTCATGTCGTTCGGGTCGAACGCGGGCGTGGACGACGTCGTCGACGTCATGAAGTCGAACAAACTGTGTGACGACCTCGGCCTCGACACGATTTCGGCGGGCGACGTCGTCGCGGCGTACCTCGAGAGCGAGGACGAGTTCGGCAACGCCGACCTGATCCACGAGACGGTGGAGAAGATCGCCTACCGCGAGGGGATCGGCGATCGACTCGCGGAGGGGATCGATCGGATTCACGACGACCTCGGCGTCGAGAACTGGTCCGTGAAGGGCATGGAGTTTTCCGCCCACGACGGGCGCACCCTGAACGGACAGGGACTGGCCTTCGCGACCTCGAACCGCGGGGCCGACCACATGTACGCCGAGTTCTACCCCTACGAGTACCCGCTGGTCGACGCCGAGAAGGCCTTCGACAAGGCGGGACTCGACGGCAAGCCGCCGAAGATCGTCGAACTCGAGAATATCAACGCGATCAAGGACAGCGCCGTCCTCTGCAAGTTCTCGCGGGACTTCGTGGACGAGGACCGCCTGACGACGCTGCTCGACGCCGACTACGAGGACCTGCTCGAACTCGGCGGTCGCGTCGTCTCGCTCGAACGCCACTTCAACAACCAGCGCGGCTTCGACGAGCGCGACGATCGGCTCCCGTACGAGTTACCCGACTTCGAGTCCGCCCTGCAGGAGTACTACGACGAACGCGGCTGGAACGAGGACGGGACCGTCCCCGAGAGCGCGGTCGAGAGCGACACCGCGGCACCGGCCGACGACTGATCGGTACCCGACGGCGATCGCTCACTCGCGCCGATCGGACTCGTCCGGTTCGTCGTCCGGCGAGAGCCGATCGTCCCCCCGGGACCGCAGCGGCGCGTCGTCGGCCCGCGAGGGGT
Source organism: Halosolutus amylolyticus (assembly GCF_023566055.1). NCBI lineage: Archaea > Methanobacteriati > Methanobacteriota > Halobacteria > Halobacteriales > Natrialbaceae > Halosolutus > Halosolutus amylolyticus. The sequence continues at coordinate 1,010,856 of NZ_JALIQP010000001.1, forward strand.
GGATGTTGAAGTTGTTCCCCCGGTACGGGTCGCTTTCGGGATCGTAGGACAGTTCGCTCCGCTCGAAGAGGTAGATGAAGAAGCCGAAGATCGGGATGCAGAACGTGATCGCCGTCCACTTCTCGCGGGGCTCGAGGCCGACCCGATCGGCATCGTAGTAGGTGAACGCGGTGAGCCCGAGGTGCCAGGCCAGCGGAACGCCGACGATCGCCGCCAGCAGGAGCGTGCTCATACCCGTCCTACGGCCCGTGAATACTAAACTGACCGGCCTCGTTGGAACCCTCAAAAGACGATAGATTTCGGCGGTCGCGCTGAATAGAAAGCGCGAATATTGCACGAGATTCAGCTCGATCTGCGAAAGTGGTGATCGTTTCGTGCAGCCTCAGGATGAATCGCTGGATGAAAGCGCTGAACCTACAACAATTGTTCCGATGAACAGAAAGATGACACTGACCCAGAACCCATCCGCGCTCTGTGAGTGGAAAGAGTAAACCAGAACCCAGATGCTAACCAATGTCGTTTGAACTCCGAGAAGACCCTCTTTTATTGCATCCATACATCAGTGAGGGTGAGAATGTGTTAAAAGTTTGTTTATCATACTCCGCAGCCATATATTGTGCAATATCCAGGATCTGTTGGCCGGATGGTTCGCCAGAGTTGGTGTGAAATAAACTGAACTGGCCTGCTGCACTCATGCTCTGTATCTCGCACACTGTTCCTATCAACTGGCAAGGATTCCAACAGAGCCAACTGACCGGCTGTATGACGGTCCGTGATCGGATACGGCGATGATAGCGGCCGCTGTAAACACCACGAAAGCCCTCCCGTGGTGTTCTCGATCGACTCGGTACCGCAACTCCGTCTGCTGTCGATCGTGAGCTGCAACCGTCCCGTCGCTACGACGACGAAAACCGGAAAACCGAAGCAGAAGGCCCTAGTTGACGTCGAACTCGATCGCCGCACCTTGCCCGAAGCCGACACAGAGCGTCGCGAGGCCGAGGCCGCCGCCGCGCTTCTGGAGTTCGTTGATCAGCGTCACCGGCAGGCGAGCGCCGGAGGCACCGAGCGGGTGGCCGATCGCGATCGCGCCGCCGTTGACGTTGAAGATCTCGGGGTCGATGCCGAGTTCGTCGCGGGAGTAGATCGACTGGCTGGCGAACGCCTCGTTGAGTTCGACGAGATCGTACTCGTCGATGTCGCGGCCGTTGCGCTCGAGCAGGCCACGCGTGGCGGGCACCGGCCCGATTCCCATGACGGTCGGGTCGACGCCGGCGACGTTGTTCTTGCCGATTTCGGCCATGATCTCGAGGTCGTGTTCCTCGGCGAACGCCTCGCTCGTGACGAGCAGGGCGGAGGCCCCGTCGGAGATCTGCGAGGCGTTACCGGGCGTGACCGTGCCGTCGGACTTGAAGACGGTCGGCAGTTCGGCGAGCTTCTCGGCGGTGGTGCCCGGGCGAATGCCCTCGTCCTCGGTGACGGTGCCGTCCTCGGTCTCGATCGGGACGATCTCGTCGTCGAAGCGACCCTCCTCGGTCGCCTCGGCGGCGCGTTGCTGGCTCCGGGCGGCGTACTCGTCCTGCTCCTCGCGGCTGACGCCGTACTCCTCGGCGACCTTCTCGGCGGTCATCCCCATCTGGAGTTCGCCCATGTTGTAGAGTTCGGCCATCTTGGGGTGGACGTTCGGGGTGTTCTCGCCCATCGGGACGCGACTCATCGACTCGACGCCGCCCGCGATGATCGCGTCACGGTTGCCCGCGGCGATCGCGTCGGAGGCGGAGATGACCGACTGCATGGAGGAGGCACACCAGCGGTTGATCGTCGTCGCGGGGACGTCCTCGCCGAGTTCCGAGAGGAGGGCGATGACGCGGGCCATGTTGTTGCCCTGTTCGCCGCGCTGCTGGGCACAGCCCCACATCAGGTCGTCGACGTCCTCGCCGGTGAGTCCGGTCTCGGCGAGGATCTCGTCGATCAGCGGCACCGACAGGTCCTCGCTCCGAACGTCAGCGAAGACGCCGTCTTCTTTCCCCTGTGGGGTTCGCACTGCCTCGACAACGACAGGTGTCTGTGACATACAGTACCGAATGTCCCTCATTAACTTAAATCCGGTACAACTCCCTGGAGCGGGCTGGCGGTTTACAGGCTGTCGAGGCGAATGCCACGGGGCTTGACCCCGAGGCGGTTCACGATCATCTCGAGGCTGAAATCGGCGTTTTACCTTGCGGTGTCTCCTTATCACAGTGATACGTTTTGCAGACCATGCGTGATCGAACCACACTGATCGCGGTCGCCCTCGCGGCGTTGCTCGTCGGGTCGGCGATCGGCGTCGGCCTCACGGGCGTGTTCGACGACACGAGCGCCGACGCGGCCGGGGACGATCGGTCGGGATCGCCGCTCGAGGAGCCGTCCGCGGCGACCCTGTCGACCTTCGAATCCGACGAGGCGTTCGCCGACTACTTCGACGACGATCGATCGGGACTCGTCCGGCCGGTCGGACCGACCGTCGCTCGAGCAGGCGGTGACGACGTCGCGGTCGAGGAGGATATGGACGCCGCGAACGGAGCGGACGAGGCGGATTCCGGCGGCGACGCTGGCGGCGGAACCGGCGGCGAACCGCGCCACTCCGAGACGAACGTCCAGGAGGCCGCGCTCGACGAACCGGACGTACTGAAGACCGACGGCGAGTCGGTCTACTATTCCGACGTTCGCTACACCCCGCGGTGGGACGAGACGAGTATCGTCGACGTGAGCGACCCCGCGGACCCCGAGTCGATCGGCTCGATCCCGCTCTCGGGGACGCTGTTGCTCGCGAACGACACGCTCGTCGTGCTCGGCCACGACCAGGTCGCCGGCTACGACGTGAGCGACCCTGCCGACCCCGAAGAGCAGTGGCGCAAGGACCTCGAGGCCCGGATCGACACCGCCCGCCTCTACGACGGCGACCTCTATCTCGTCCTCGTCGATCGACCCGGGAGCGATCCCTGTCCGATCGAGCCGTTCGGGGACCGCGCGATCGAGTGCACCGACGTCGTCCGTCCCGACGCGCCGGCCGACGCGGACGTCGTCTACACCGCCATGCGCGTCGATCCCGAGACGGGGGACGTCGACAGCGAGGAGAGCGTGATCGGCTCGCAGTCTCACTCTGCGACCTACGTCTCCGAGGAGGCGATCTACCTCTCGTACACGCGATCGACCTCGGAGTACGACCTGCTGCGATCGTACCTTCTGAGCGAGAACGGCAGCGAGGTGGTCGACGAGACCGTCCGCGATCGGGTGCGGACGCTCGACGGCCTCGACATCTCCGAGCGAGCGAAGTCGGTCGAACTCCGCGAGATCCTCGACGGCTGGTACAGTGGGATGGACGACACGGACCGCAGGGAATCTCAGCGGGCGTTCGACGAGGGCCTGGCGGCGTACGTCGCGGACAACCAGCGGGACCTCACCCGGACCGGGATCGTCAGGATCGACATCGACGGCGACCTGACCGCCGACGGGAACGGCGAGGTGCCCGGCTACCCGCTGAACCAGTTCTCGCTGGACGAACACGACGACCACGTCCGCATCGCGACGACGATCCCCCGGAGCCACGGCGTCGACTCCGAAAACGACGTCTACGTCCTCGATTCGGACCTCGAGACGGTCGGCTCGGTGACGGGACTCGGCGTCGACGAGCGGGTCTACTCCGTGCGCTTCGAGGGCGACGAGGGCTACGTCGTCACCTTCCGCGAGATCGACCCGTTCTACACGCTCGACCTCTCGGACCCGACCGATCCGATCGTCGAGGGCGAACTCAAACTGCCGGGCTTCTCCGAGTACCTCCACCCGCTAGAGGAGGACCTCGTGCTCGGCGTCGGACAGGAGGATCGACAGCCAAAGCTCTCGCTGTTCGACGTGAGCGATCGCGACGACCCGATCGAGCGCGACTCGGTGATCCTCGACGACGAGCGCTACAGCGACGTCAGCCGGACCCACACCGCCTTCCTGCAGGACGAGGCCCACGGCGTGTTCTTCGTCCCGGGGAGCGAGCACAGCTACGTGTTCGGCTACGAGGGCGGCGACCTCGACGAGGTCGCCCGCGTTGACGTCGGCGGCCACGGTACGCGCGCGATGTACGTCGACGACTACCTCTACATCTTCGGCGGGGACGAAGCGGTCGTCCTCGACCAGACCACCTGGGAGGAGGAGACCCGGATCGACCTGTAGCGATCGAACGCCCCGTTCCTGCGCCGGTCCGACGGTATCGATCGCGATCGAGGGGGCAGGACTGACAGTCCCGACCGAGGGGAATCCTTTTGCCGTCCGTTTGGCAATGCCAGTCCATGGACGGAGACGAGCACCTCGATCGGCCGACCGACGACCGACCCACGGGGACCGATCGGGACGGAGCGGACCAGGACGGCGACGGAGACGATCGGGATGGAGACGCCGACGATCCGGAACCCGACTCGATCGACGGACGACCGGATGCGACGGATCGGGCAACGACGGATCAGGCCGGGACGTCTCCTGCCCCGGACGAGAACGGAGACGCGGCCGCGAACGGCGGCGCGACGGAAGCCGCGTCGGCCGACGACGAAGCGGGAACGATGCCCGGCGTCCCGGATCCCGACCCCGAGGAGTCGGACGTCCCCGAGGACGTCCGGAAGTACGCCCGGTTCAAAAAGATGGACGGGGCCCAGTACGATCGGGTCAACGAGTTCCTGCGCGATCGGACCTACGTCACTGCCCGCGAGTGGGCGATCGCGCGCCTCTGTTCGGACTTTCGCACCGAAACCGGCGTCGAGATGACCAAGATCGGCGAGAACCTGCCGGAACTCGTGCCGTTCATGACGGACACCTACACGCCGCAGGCGGTCAACCAGGCCCGCTCCTCGTTCGAGGAGAAGGTCCGGAAGGCGGGCGCGACCTTCCTCTACGGGGCGATGTGTGACTTCTTCACCGCGGAGGAACTCGACGACGTGATGTACGAGTCGACCGAGGTCGCGAAGTTCCTGCTGGAGGTCGAGGGCGTGGACCTCTCCGTCGAAGAGGAACTCGAGGCCGAAGAACGGATCTCGTCGGTGATGCGCGAGGTCCGCGAGGCGAGCGAGGAACTCCGCGAGCAGGAGACCGAATAACGCGCTCGGCAAACGCCGATGGCGATCCGTGCCGTCGCCGGTTCCGTGCCCCCTGTTCCCTGTCGAGAGGTTCGCGGTCGGTGACCCGACCGGACCGCCACCAGCACGAGAGGTATCCGTCCCCGAATAGTATAGATTTTCCTACTGGTTTCAGAACGATGAATGCGCAGACGGCCGTCGTGTCGGCGGCGGTCGCGCGGTCTGCTGGCCGATGCGGTTACTCTTCGCTCTAGGCGCGAACGTCCGACTCCTCGACGAACAGCGACGGATCCTCGTGGGAGAAGACGATCCACTCCGCGGCCGAGTCCGGCCGGACGTGGACCAGCAGTTCCTCCTCGTACAGCGCCCGCTCGAGGACCGACCGCGCCGCCGAGATCGAGTACGTCAGCGGGACGATGACCGCGGTCTCGGTCGTCTCGTCGCGCTCGACCGCGATCGCGAATCGCCGATCGGCACCGTCGGCCGGGAGGTAGTACACGTTCGCCGACTCGAAGCCGCCGCCGTCGCTCTCGACGAGGGACTCGACGAGATCGTACTCGTCCGGCGACACCGTGACGTGCATCCCGGCCCGGTCGTCGTCCGCGACGGGATCGACGGCCTCGGGGTCGAGGACGACGGCGTCCCAGCCGTTCTCCCGGTACTCGTCGGCGATCGCCGACGCGTCCGCCACCAGTTCGTCCCACTCCGGCGCAGTCGTCGGTGCGCGGTTCTCGTCGCTCATCGGGACCGCCCTCCGTTCGATCGGGTGTCCATACCCCACCAACGGGTCGAGGGCGAAAAACAGTGTTCACCGACGACCGCCGGACGGGGCCGACGATCGCGGGTCCGGATTCGCCGGTCACCGATCGTCGTCCGCGTCCTCGCCGACGTTCTCGACGGTGATCGAGCCGTGATCGTCCCCGACGAGGGCGTCTTCGATCGCGGTCCGGATCCGCGCTGGATCTCCGGGGCCGCCCGCGGCCTGCACGCTCCCGACGGTCGCCGGGGTCAGCGGAACCCCGAGCGCCCCGTAGACGTCGGCGAGGGCGCTCGCGAGTTCCTCTCGGCCGGCCACGAGCAGAATGCCGGCGACGAGGGCGGCCCCGCGCCGGACCCGCTGGGCGATCCCGACGAGTTTTCGCCGTCGGCCCTGTGCGTCGATCGCCGACAGCGAGTGAGTGCCCGGACAGAACGCGTCGTCGGGCTCACCCCGATCGATCTCGAGGCCGAACTCCTCGAGGACGCACTCGAGTGCGCCCGTGAGGCGATCGTACCGCTCGTCGGTCCCCTCCCGGAAGTCGTCGATCGGCTCGGCGCGGGCGAACGCGATGGTCGTCTCGCCGTCGTAGGCGACGGCCCGGCCGCCCACGCTCCGCTCGACGGGCGGGAAGCCGTGCTCCCGGGCGGCCTCCCGGGCGCGATCGTAGCCGTCGAGACGGGCGTCTCGGCGGCCGAACGCGACCTGCCGGTGGGGAACCCAGACGCGAACCGCGGGTTCGCCGTCGTCGGCGACCGAGAGGAGGTGCCGGCTCACGTCGCGATCCGCCTCGATCGTCCCCGCCCGTCCCCGGAACACGTGCATGCCGGGAGCGTTCGTCTCGATGCACCTAAACGCTCCCGGCACGTCCATGCGGACGACTGTGACGGCCGTCACGCTCCCCGCGTCGCTGTTGACCCAGTACGAGCGCTTCTCGCTCTACAACTCGCCCTACCGCGCCCACGAGGAGGGCCGCGCGATCGACCTGTACCCCGGGACCCTCCGCGACGGCAGGACGACCGCCGCGCCGAGTCCCGTCTCCGGGACCGTCCTCGAGACCCGGACCGTGACGGCACCGCCGAAACCCTACGCGCCCGCCCACGACCACCTGATCCTGATCGAGTGCGAGGGACCGGGGGATCTCGCGGGACTGACGGCCCGCGTGCTCCACGTCGACCCCGCGGTCGCGGCCGGCGATCGGGTCGCCCGCGGAGACTCACTGGGCGACCTCGTCCGGGCCGGTTTCTTCGCGCCGTGGGTCGACAACCACCTCCACGTCGGCTTCCGCCCGCCCGATCGGAACCCCCACCGAGCGTCGGGATCACTCCCGATCGATCTCGGGATCGACCTCGAACCGCTCCATTGGGACGGGACCGGCACCGTCGTCGAAACCGGCGACACCTACGCCGTCCTCGATGCGCCGACCCATCCCGATCCCGGCGAGGCGTTCGTCGGCGTCCGTGCGGAGGTGGGCGAACCGAGCGGCGCGAGGCGATCCAACGGCGGCGTCCTCGACGGCGGACTCCCGCACTACGACGGTGGCGGTCTGCTCGATCGGGGCCGCCCGGTTGCGGACGGCAGCCCGGTCTCCCTGAACGGCGATCGACTCGGCGTCGTCGACGGCCGGACGATTACGTGGGACGACGTGACCGTCACCGCGAACGGCGGCCCGATCACCGGCCTCTCGCTGTTTTGCGCCCGCGACGCCGACTTCGGCGCGAAACTGATCTGTCCCGATCGATCGTTCGACGTCGGCGAGTCGGTCCGGGTGCGGGTCGAACGCGATTCGGCGACGGGTGGCGATCGATAGTTCTGCCAGGTCCCGTTCTGTCCCGTCCTACTCCCGGCGCTCTCGATGGCGGTCTTTCGCCCGCTGGTAGGCCTCGTCCTCGCGAACGCGCTTCCAGTATTCCTCGAAGATGAGTGCCGCCGCCCGTTTGTCCTCGTCGGCCCACTGATGCGGTTCGCGCTCGGTTCCGTCCTCGTCGTACTTGCGACCACCCGGGTACTTCGCGTACCGCATCGCTCTGGTGTACCCCATCTGGAGGTATTTGCGGGCCATGTCCATCCCCGGGAACTCGCCGTCCTCGCGGTAGCCCTCGTAGCGATCGTAGATCGCTTCGGCCGACTCCTGGGCCGCCTCCTCGTCCGTGTACGACCACAGCGGCAGCAACTCGCTCTTGTACGGTTCGACCTTGAAGACGTCTTCTTCGCCGCGGCCGATCTCGTACGCGTCGGGGTTTTCGCGGAAGTCGACGTCGTATTCCGGATCTTCAGTCACGTCGACCACCGTTCGTCGCCGCGACCGAACGAAGCGAGGACGCAGTCTTTTTTGGTCCAGATTTTTTGCGTGAGCGGTGAGCTCGCGACGCGAGCGAACCCGAACGGAAAAAAGGTGGTTGCGAGACGCCTTCTTCGCCGCGGCCGATCTCGTATGCGCCGGGGTTTTCGCGGAAGTCGACGTCGTACTCCGGTCCGTCGTCCGTCGAGTCCGACATACGTGTTCGACGGGCGCCAGACGAATGAATCCTCGACAACGGGAAACCCGCGAAACGCAGGGATCAAGAGCGTCGCTAGCAGACGACGGGTCATGAGCGCGGACCAACCGGAGTCGCCGGACGGCTTCGACGACCTCGAGGAGTTGCTACAGGGATACATCAAGGAGTACCAGGAGTTTCTCTCGTGGATCGGGACGGAGGTCGACGACGTCGGCTCCGGGACGATGACGCTCTCGATTCCCTACGACGAGAAACTGACGAACGTCCGCCCCTACGTCGATTCGGACGCGCGCCCGGACATCCACGGCGGCATCGCGGCGACGCTCATCGACACCGCCGGCGGGTTCGTCCTCCGGACCGAACTCGAGAACCCGATCGCCGTGAGCATCGCGACGATCAACCTGAACGTCAACTACCTCCAGCCCGCGACGGGCGATCTCACGGCGACGGCCGACGTGATCCGCGTCGGCGGCACCGTCGGCGTCAGCGAGGTGACCGTCGAGAGCACGACCCCCGATGGCGAGACGCGAGCGGTCGCGACCGGGCAGGGCGCGTATCGGATTTTCCGACAGGAGTGAGCGGCGGACGGCGCGTGTCGACCGTCGGTCGCGCGTGACCCGTTCCGGCCGATCGGTCCGGCCCGGACGACCGTTCTGGACCGTCGGTCCGATCCGGAGCACGTTCCGGAGTGACTAGGTACTTCCTTCCCCCTCAGCGCTTCGACGAACATCTTCCCCACCTGTTCCATCTGAAGGGAATTTATACGCCCCTCTAATAACGCGCTGTTCCGAGCCCCGGGTGTAATCGGCGATCCGCTGCACAGAACCGCGATCGACGATCCACTTCCAGACCGATGACCGACACACCCACTTCGACCGATCGAGACCGGACCGAGACCGACGCGACGGCGGCCGACCGCGAGCCGCTGTTCGATCGCATTCCGCGACGCGACTTCATGAAGGCCGGCGTGGCCGCCGGCGCGATGGGGTCGTTCGCCGGCTGTACGGGGCTGCTCAGCGACGACGACCACCCGTCGGCGGCGGACGTCGATGCGAGCGTCGCGCCCGGTGAACACGACGAGTACTACGCCTTCCTCTCCGGAGGTCACACGGGCGAGATCCGCGTCTACGGCATCCCCTCGATGCGCCAGCTGATGCGGATCCCCGTGTTCAGTACCGAGAGTGCCCGCGGCTACGGCTACGACGATCGAACCAGCGAGATGCTGGAGGAGGCCGGCGGCTACACGTGGGGCGACACCCACCACCCGCGACTCAGCCAGACGGACAACGACTACGACGGCCGCTTCGCCTACGTCAACGACAAGGCCAACGGCCGGATGGCCCGGATCGACCTGAAGTACTTCGAGACGGACGCGATCGTCGACGTTCCCAACACGCAGGGGGTCCACGGAGCCTGTGCGCGCCTGCCCGACACCGATCTCATCTTCGGGGTCGGCGAGTTCCGCGTCCCGATGCCCAACGACGGCCGGGACCTGGACGACCCGGACGAGTACACCTCGGTCCTCACGGCGATCGAGCCCGAGTCGTTCGACGTCGCCTGGCAGGTGCTCGTCGACGGCAACATGGACAACGGCGACGGCGGCAAGAACGGGCGCTGGTTCTTCGCGACGGGCTACAACAGCGAGAACGGCGTCACCGAGAGCGAGATGTCGGGGTCGGACACGGACTACGTGAAGGCGTTCGACACCCTCGCGATCGAGGACGCCGTCGAGGCCGGCGAGTACGAGGAGATCGGCGGCGTCAAGGTCGTCGACGGACGCCAGGACAGTCCGCTCAACGGCGGCTCGGACCCGATCGTCCGGTACGTGGACGTACCGAAGAGCCCCCACGGGGTAAGCGTCACTCCGGACGGCGAGTACGCGATCGCGAGCGGGAAGCTCGATCCGACCTGTTCGGTGATCGACATCGAGATGCTGGGCGACGCCGCGGATCCGAACGACGCGATCGTGGGCCAGCCCCGCGTCGGCATGGGGCCGCTCCACACCGCCTACGACGGCCGGGGACACGCCTACACGACGCTGTTCATCGACTCGCAGGTCGTCAAGTGGGACATCGAGGACGCAGTCGAGGCCGACCTCGGTTCCGAGGAGCCGGTGATCGAGAAGATCGACGTTCACTACAACCCCGGGCACCTGATCGCCGCGGAGTCCTACACGGCCGATCCGCAGGGCGACTGGCTGGTCTCGCTCAACAAGCTCTCGAAGGACCGGTTCCTCCCGGTCGGCCCGATGCACCCGGAGAACGACCAGCTGATCTACATCGGCGACGACGACGCGGGGATGAAACTCGTCAAGGACACGCCCTCGTACGCCGAACCACACGACGCCTCGATCGTCAGTGCGGACAAGCTCGACCCCGCCACGGTGTACGATCCGGAGGACTACGACGAGGAGTTCGTCGGGCCGGAGGACAGCGAGATCGTCCGCGAGGACGGCCGGGTTCACGTGAAGATGTACTCAATGCGCAACGAGTTCGGCTACTCGGACGTCACCGTCCAGGAGGGCGACGAGGTGACGTTCACCGTCACGAACATCGAGGAGACCGACGACATCCTGCACTCGCTGGCGATCCCCGAGTACGACGTCAACATAAAACTCGCCCCGCAGGAGACCCGCGAGGTGACGATCACGGCCGACGAGCCCGGCGTCTACTGGATGTACTGTGCGTTTTTCTGTAGCGCACTCCACCTCGAGATGCGCTCGCGACTGCTCGTCGAACCCGCGGAGTGATCTCGATGACCCGCCTCACTCGGCTGCTCGAACTCAGGCGCTTCCTCCCGCTGACAGCCGCTGGACTGTTCGTACTCGCACTGACGATGCCGGTGTGGCGGATCGTCCTCACGGCGCCACAGTACATGGACCCGCTGGTCGTGGAACTCTACGCCTACCCGCGACTGGGTGGCGACTTCGGTGAGGTGCACTCCCTCAACAAGTACGTCGGGTTCTACTACCCCGATCCGGTGTACGTCGATCCGAACTACGACGTCCACGAGAAGGCCGTCGCCGTCCCCGAGTGGGTACTCGGTCCCGTCGTGTTCGTCGGCCTCGCGCTGGCCAGCGCCGTCGTCGCCTGTCTCCCCTCGGGCCGCCCGCTCCGTCGGGGAGTGACCGCCCTGGTCGCCGGGACGATCGCGATCTTCGGCGCGATGCTCGCGATCATCCAGTACCGGCTCTACCAGGCCGGCCACTCGCTCGATCCGGACGCGCCGCTGTCCGGGGTCGAGGGGTTCACCCCGCCGGTCCTCGGGACCTACGAGGTGGCCAACATCAGCGGCAACGCCTGGTTCGGTCCCGGCGGGTACGTGACGCTGATCGCCGTCGGCCTGCTGGTCGTCGCGTTCCGCTTTCGGGATTCCGGAGCGACGGTCCGGGACGTGCCGGCGCTGTTCCGGTCCGGTTCCGACCGCGTCCGCGCCCGGATTCGTGGCTGGTGCGATCGATCCGGGCCGGACGATCGATCGGGTACGGACGGAGGAGCGGGGACGAGATCCGACGAGACGCCACGCGCCGAATCGCGCGCTACTGATCCCACTCGCTCGACCCCGGAGGGTGAGTCCCCGTGACCGAATCCTGGTTCGCCGTCGCCGCCGCGGTGATGCTCGTCGGGTCGCTCGCGGGTGCAGCCGTCGCCGCGACGGACGACTCGACCGACGGAGAGAGCGTCGACGGCTGGAGCGCGACCGTTCCCGACGTCCACGACGTCCCGGAACCCGACGAAGACGGTACCGCGACCGTCGGCGATCGCGAGTACGACTCCCTGCAGGCGGCGATCGACGCCGCCGACCCCGGCGATACGGTGCTCGTCGCGGGACGGTTCGACGAGCGCGTGACCGTCGAGACGCCGGCCGTCACGATCGAGGCCGTCGAACGGGACGGCGCAGTGATCGACGGCGGCGGCGAGGGGACCGTCGTCGACGTCCGTGCCGACGGCGTGACGATCGCGGGGGTCTGGATCCGCAACTCCGGCACCGACCAGACCGACGACGACAGCGGCGTGGTCGTCAACGGCTCGAACGCCACCCTGTCGGAACTCCGGCTGACCGACGTCGACTTCGGCGTCTGGATCGGCGCAGTTGACGGCGTGACCGTCGAGGAGAGCATCGTCGCCGGTCGCGAGGACGTCACGGTGCCCGAACGCGGCAACGGCATCCACCTCTGGGAGACCACCGACGCCGAGATCAGGAACAACTACGTCACGACCGTCCGCGACGGGATCTACTACCAGTGGGCGGAGGGCGTCGCCGCCGAGGGCAACGTCATGTGGGAGATGCGCTACGGCGTCCACTACATGTACTCGAACGACAACGTACTCGCGGACAACGTCGCGTTCGACAACGACGTCGGGTTCGCCCTGATGGTCTCGCAGGAACTCACGCTCCGGAACAACACCGCGGCGAACAACGACGGCTCGAGCGGTCACGGCATCCTCGTCAAGGACGTCGAGAACAGCGAGATCGTCGACAACGACCTCGTCGGCAACGGCAACGGACTGTACGTCTACAACGCCCAGCACAACCGCATGGCGGACAACCTCGTCCTCGAGAACGACGTGGGCGTTCACATCACGGCCGGCAGCAGCGGCGAACTCGTGACCGGCAACAGCTTCGTCGCGAACGACGCCGCCGCGTTCGCGGAGACGAACGCGCAGGTCAGCTGGAACGACACCGATCGAGGCAACTACTGGTCGGACGCCCGCGCCGTCGACCTCGACGGCGACGGAACGAGCGAAGCCCGCCACCAGCCCGCCGGTACCGTCGAACGGGTGGTCCACGAGAACCCGCAGGCGGCCGTCTTCACCGAGAGTCCCGCGTTCGACGCCGTTCGACTGGCCGAGAGTTCGTTCCCGATCGTCGAGACGCCGGGCATCGTCGACCAGCGACCGCTGGCCGAGCCAGCACACGAGGACTGGAGGTCCTACTATGAACATCACGATCACTGACGTCCACAAGCGATACGGCGACGTCGTCGCCCTCGACGGCCCCTCCTTCGAGGTGCCCTCGGGGTCGACGTTCGGCGTCCTCGGGACGAACGGGGCGGGAAAGACGACGCTGTTCGAACTGCTGGTCGGCCACGACCGGCCCGACGAAGGCCGGATCGAGGTCGGCGGCCTCGACGTCGAGCGCGCGGGCCACCGCGTCCGCGAGCGCGTCGGTTTCCTGCCCGAACACAGCGGCTTCCCGGCGTCGATGACCGGCCGCGAGGTGCTCTCGGTGCACGCCCGTATCCGCGGGCTCTCCGGCCGCGACGATCGGATCGCGGCGTGTCTCGACCTCGTCGACCTGGCCGATGCCGCCGATCGGCCCGTCTCCGGCTACTCGAACGGGATGGGTCGACGCCTCGGCCTCGCGTCGGTCCTGCTCTCACAGCCGCCGGTGCTCGTCCTCGACGAGCCGACGGCCGGGCTGGACCCGCGCGGCGTGGCGGCGTTTCACCGCATCGTCGAGCGCATCGACGGCGAGACCGACGCCACGGTCGTCCTCTCCTCGCACGTGCTGAGCGAGGTCGAGCGCCTCTGTGACGAGGTCGCCATCCTCCAGGACGGCCAGTTGCGCGCCGCCGGGCCGATCGACGATCTCCGAACCGCGCCCGGCCGCGTGACGGTCTCGTTCCACCCTGCAGACGATCGCGAGGCGCTCCTCGCGGCCGTCCAGGGGCGGGGCGACGTCACCGACGCCGGCGACGGGATCGACGTCGAGTGCGACCGCGAGACGGCGTTCGATCTCGTCGCGGGGATCGACTCCGATCTCGTCGATCGGTTCGAGGTCCGCGAACCGGGTCTCGAGGCGGCGTTCCACGAGGCGATCGCCGGGGATCGGCCGGCGGCGGCCGGGGAGGTGGAGCCGTGACGGGTGACCTGCCCCGACCCGACGAAGATGCCAGCGTATCGGCCGATCGAGACCGACCCACCGATGGCGGCGGACCGACAGATCGCCGGCCCGACGGCGAACGCGGGGGCGAACCGCGACCCGACGGCGGCTACGAGGCCGAACCCGGGGCCGAGGCCGCGATCGGCACCGGGCTCGCCGCCGAGTCGGGGCGCTGGTACCGGCAACTGTTCGTCGTCGCCGAGACGGAGTATCGGCTGGCGGTCAGGAACCGGTGGGCGATCGCGCTCACGGCGATCTTCGCCGCGTTCGCGCTCGGGCTGACGACCTTCAGCGGCTCCTCGGTCAGCCCCCAGGGGTTCGAGCGTGTCGTCGCGAGTCTCGCCGTCCTCGCGGTCTACCTCGTGCCGCTGGTCGCGTTCGCGTTCAGCTACGACGCCGTCGTCGGCCGGGAGGAGAGCGGCTGGCTCCAGACGCTGTTCGCCCTGCCCGTCTCCCGGTCGTGGGTCGTCCTCGGGACGCTCCTCGGGCGGGCGACCGTGCTCGCGAGCGCGACGATCGTCGGGTTCGGCGTCGCCGGCGGCTTCCTCCTGCTCGAGTACGGCCTCGCCGGCTTCGACGCCTACGTCGGCTTCCTGCTCGCGACGGTCGGCCTCGGGCTGGCCTTCCTCGCGATCGGCGTCCTGCTGTCGACGATCGCGCGCGAGAAGACCCACGCGCTCGGGATCGCCCTGCTGGCGTGGGCGTGGTTCGTCCTCGTTCACGACCTGCTCGGACTCGGCCTGGTCGCCGCGTTCGGCCTCTCGGAGACGGCGATCTCGGCGATGGTGGTGGCGAACCCCACCGCGATCTTCCGGGCGCTGGTCCTCGGCGCGCTCGGTGCCGGCGGCGAGGCCGGCTTCGCCGCCGTGCTCGCGTCGGCCGGCCTCTCCGCGGGCGTGCTCGCCGCGGCCCTGCTCGCGTGGATCGCCGTTCCGACCGCACTCGCAACCGTCGCGATCCGGAGGCGACGACTGTGACTCGACGCGATCGCACGCACGACTGCGCACACGGGCACCCCGGCGGAGGGGCCGGGACCGATCGCTACTCGCGGCGTCGCCTGCTCGGTGGCATCGGGGCCGTCGCCGCGGCCGGACTGGCCGGCTGTCTCGGGAGCGCCGACGGCGGCGACGAATCGCCGGCCGAGCCGATCGCGCTGGACGAGGGCCAGACGTGTGACGTCTGCGGGATGACGATCGCGGACCACTACGGGCCGGCGGGACAGCTGTTCTACGCCGACGGGAAGCCCGGGGACCGCGACGGGCCGGCCCGGTTCGACAGTCTCTCGGAACTGCTGGCCTCCCACGAAGAGCGCGTCGCCCGCGGCTGGACGCTTCGCGACGCGTTCGTCACCGACTACTCGAGGGTCGAGTACGCCCTCCGGAAACGGGAGGGCGTGATCTACATCTCGAGTCACGTCGCGGCAGACGCCTTCGCCGACGCGACGACGCTCCACTACGTCGTCGACAGCGGCGTCGAAGGGGCCATGGGCGAGGCGATCGTGCCGTTCGGCGATCGGGACGACGCGGAAGCGTTCGTCGCCGCCCACGACGGCGAGATCCGGGGCTGGGACGACCTGCTGTGACTGGACGGAGGGTGGAATCGCTCTCGGCCACAGGAACCCGGTGTGCCATCGGCCACGGCGATCGAGTCCGGGAACCGCCACCCTCGTCGTGTCAGACCGTGCCGTCGTCGGTCGGTGACTCGATCGCCCCGTCGTCCGCGTATCCGGTGCGGCGGTACTGGTGCCAGAGCCGAACGTGAACGGAGAGTCCGATCGCCGCGACGAGGCCGAAGTAACAGTAGATGGCGAGTTCGACGTACGCGGGGACCGATTCGAGCATCACGTGACCGTTCCGCCGCGTCGCCGATAGCAATCGGCCTGAACGGGTCCACGCTCTTTATACGGGCTTCGGTTCGGCGTGCACCGCCGTGATCGCCGACCGGAATCCCGCTCGCCCGCCCTCACCGGTTCGAGAGCATCCAGAGGCGGAGTGTGAGGTACACCATGACGAAGCCGAACGTGGCCGCGAACAGGTACGCGCCGTCGAGCGCCGCGTACACGAGCGCGATCGCGTTCAGGGCGATCCCGAAGACGTAGATCGGTCGGAGTCGCCGGGTGTTCATTCGCGGTCGCCCTCGTCGGTCGCGTCCCCGTTCACTCCCGTCGCGTCGTGACTTCCGATCGCGTTACGACCTGAACCCGAGGGCCGATCGGCTCCTCGCGGGCGAATCGCCGTCGGACGACTCGGCTGGAATCCTGTCATACCGGGCCGTTAGAACCCGACCGTGAAAACAGTCGCAGTTCGCGGTCGCGGTGTCGACGCTCCTCGATCACGCCGCCTCGCTCCCGAACGTCAGGTCGTCGCTCTCGACGACCTCGCCGAAGAGGAAGTCGGCGTGTTCGAGCGCGTACTCCTGATGCTCGTCCTCGATCGCGCCGATGCAGTCCTCGACGAGCAGCGGCCGGAAGTCCCGCAGTCCCGCGCTGCCGGCGCTGTGGAGGACGCAGACGTTCGCGAGGGTCCCGACGAAGACGAGGTCTTTGATCCCGCGGGCGTTCAGCCACCCCTCGAACTCCGTCTTCTGGAAGGCGTCGTAGGTGTGTTTCTCGACGACGTGGTCGGCCGCCTCGACGGGGAGTTCCTCGACGATCTCCGCCTCCCAGGAGCCTTCGACGACGTGCTCGCCCCAGCGATCGAACTCGTCGTAGTAGTGGGCGTCCTCGAACTGGTCGGGCGGGTGGACGTCCCGCGTGAAGACGATCCGGACGCCCGCCTCGCGGGCCCGGTCGACGAGGTCCCCGATCGGTTCGATGACCGCCTCGCTCCCCGGTGCGTACAGCGAGCCGTCGGGGTGACAGAACCCGTTTTGCATGTCGACCACGACGACCGCAGTGCTGTCTGGTTCGAGGTGCATGTGTGATGCTACGGACACGTGCCCAAAAACGTTCGCGCCCGGTACGCGATCGGGCTGGCCGATTATCGGTCGGCAGATCTTCGCCCGCGTCCGTGATTCGTCCGACCGAGGCGCCGGTCTCGCGTCGGTTCGTCCGCGCCCCCGTCCGGCTCGGCCGGTGTCGCCCATCGGCGGTCTTTTTGTAGTCGCTTCCGTACTGGCCCCTAGCTACCGTTCATGAGATCGACACGTGTCCCGCTGCTCGTCGCGCTGGTCGTGTTGTCACTGTGTGCCGTCCCGCTGTCGGCTGCCGGGGGTGGCGGCGCACCGTCGGCGACGGCTGGCGGTATCGAGGGTGCGACGTCGCCCGCAGCCGTCGCCGCCGGCGACCACGCCGCGAGTGCTGGCGCGACCGGAACGCTCGATCGGGCCGCGTCGACGCCGGCGATTCAGGACCGGGACGACGATCACTCGACCGGGGACACGATCGGCTACGTCGAGGGCTACTGGTACGACGACGAGTTGCCCGTCGACGACCGCGAGGACGCCACCGTCGATGACGACGAACTCGACGCGGTCGTCTACCGGGCGATGGCTCGCGTCGAGGTGATCCGGGAGCGGACGTTCGAGGACGACGTCGACGTCGAGGTCCGCTCCCGATCGGCGTACCAGGCCGAACAGGACGACCTCTTCACCGACCTCGGGCCGGCGGAACGCCTCCAGGAGAACGTCAACTACGAGGCGCTGTTCATGATCGACGGCGAGACGAACGCGGTCGACGAGGCGGAGACGCTGTACGGCGGTGCGGTCGAGGGCTACTACGAACCGCAGTCGGATCGGATCGTCGTCGTCTCGAACACCCCCGACGAACCCGAACTGAACGAGGTGGTGCTCGGCCACGAACTGGTCCACGCCCTGCAGGACCAGCACTTCGACCTGACGAACTACGATCGGGAGTCGCTCGACGGGAGCAACGCCGAGAACGGCCTCATCGAGGGCGACGCCGTCGCGGTCGAGCGGGCGTACGACCAGCGCTGTGGCGCCGAGTGGGAGTGTGTCCTCCCCGCCGACGGGCCGACCGAACTCCCCGACGACGTCAACTGGGGCCTCTACTTCACGATCTACCAGCCCTACGCCGACGGGCCCGACTACGTCGCCCACCTGCGCGAGCAGGGCGGCTGGGACGCCGTCGACGACGCCTACGACGATCCGCCGGCCAGCACGTCCGAGGTGATCCACCCCGGCGAGGACCGCGAGCCAGTCGAGACCGACGTCGCGGACCGATCGAGCGAGGACTGGGAACAGCTCGAGATCGACGGCGAACCGGCGACCGAGACCGTCGGCGAGGCCGGGATGGCCGCGATGTTCGCCGACGGGGCGATCGACCGGGACCGGCCGTCGGTGGTCTCCAGGGACGAGTTCCTCGGGATGGGGCTGTCCGGGGGCGAGGACCTTCGCTACGACCAGCCCTACACCGACGGCTGGGCCGGCGACGAACTGGTGACGTACGTCCCGGCCGACGCAGATACCAACGGGAGCGACGACCCGATCGCCGCGGCCGACGACGCCGGCTACGTCTGGCAGACCGAGTGGGTGTCCGAAGGGGAGGCACAGGCGTTCGTCGACGGCTACCTGCAACTGCTCGAGATCAACGGCGCGAGCGCGGTCGCCGACCGCCAGGACACCTACGAGATCGCGGACGGGTTCGCCGGCGCCTACTACGCCGAGCAGGACGGCGAGACGGTGACGATCGTCCACGCGCCGTCGATCGACGCGCTCGACGAGGTGGAGCAGGGTGCCGCACCCGAGGGCGACGATCGGCTCGAGGTCGACGAGGGAGGCGACGACGGGGCCGACGAGACTGGCTCCTGGAGCGACGAGATTCCCGGGTTCGGCCTTTCGATCGCCGTGCTCTCGCTGGTGCTCGGTACCCTCGCGGTCCGGAACGGCCGACGCCGGTAACCGTGGCACTTATCATCCGTCGTTCGAAGGCCACAGTCGATGGGCCGGGCCAGACTCTTCGCGATCGTCGCTCTCGTCGTCCTGTCGGGGTGTACGCTGCCCGGCACGCCGGGCCAGTTCGATCCCGATCGGGACCCCGGTCACGTCGCGGGGTACGCACACGACGATACCTTCGCGTTCGACGGGAGCGACGGCCTCACCGAGCACCAGCTCGAGGCGGTCAAGTACCGATCGATGGCCCGGATCGAGGTCGTCCGCGGGCTCACGTTCGACCGCGACGTCGAACTGGAGGTGATCGGTCGAGACGAGTACCGCGAGCGACGAGGGGGGAGCGAACCGGCCTCGCAGTTCGACAACGAACTCTGGCGCGGCGCGTTCGTCGTCGACGGCGAGACGGACGTGAACGCGGCGTTCGACGACCTCTACGGTGACTCCGTCCAGGGCTACTACGTGAACGATCGGATCGTGATCGTCACCGACGACGCCGACGAGATCCGGATCGATCGGCGGACGCTGGTCCACGAACTCGTCCACGCGCTCCAGGACCAGCGCTTCGGGATCGATCGATCCGGGGAGACGATCGACGAACGCCGGGCGGAACTCGGCCTGATCGAAGGCGAGGCGAACTACCTGGCGCACCTGTACGACCAGCGCTGCGGCGCCGAGTGGCAGTGCCTGGCCGATCGCGAGCCCGCTACGTCCGACCCCCGCTCGTTCAATTTCGGCCTCTTCCTCTCGATCTACGCGCCGTACTCCGCGGGGCCGCCGTTCGTGGCCCACCTCCACGAGACCGGCGGCTGGGACCGGGTCGATCGCGCCCACGAGGCGCGACCGGCGAGCACGAGCCAGGTGCTCGCGCCCGAGACCTACCCGGACGTCGAACCGATCGACGTACCGATCGAGGACCGATCGAACGACGACTGGGATCCCGTGACGGACGACGACGGCGAGATCGAGTCGGACACGGTTGGCGAGGCAACCGTGTTCGCGACGCTGTGGGCCAACGGGGTCGTCGATCGCTCGTCGCTTACCGCCGGGGCGACCGATCTCTCGCCGTACAACTACTCCGCGCCCGCGACCGACGGCTGGGCGGGCGACACGTTCCGCGCCTACGCGGACGGGAGCGATCGAACGGGCCACGTCTGGCGCCTCGCGTGGGAGCGCGAGGCGGACGCCGAGGCGTTCGCCGACGCCTACCGCGACCTGCTCGCGGCCAACGGCGCCGGGCGGGTCGACGACGGCGTCTACCGGATCGACGACGGCGACCCATTCGCCGGCGCCAACCGCGTGTCCGTTGCGGGCGATCGGGTCACGATCGTCGGCGCGCCTACCGTTCCGGAACTCGACGAGATTCACGCCGAAG
Source organism: Halosolutus amylolyticus (assembly GCF_023566055.1). Classification (NCBI taxonomy): domain Archaea; kingdom Methanobacteriati; phylum Methanobacteriota; class Halobacteria; order Halobacteriales; family Natrialbaceae; genus Halosolutus; species Halosolutus amylolyticus. The sequence continues at coordinate 1,031,310 of NZ_JALIQP010000001.1, forward strand.
ACGGCGCGTCGACCGAGACCCGTGCGGAGATCGGAGCGTCGGCAACGGCGTCGATCGGGTCCACGACGGCCGGCAGTGCGTCGCCGATCCCAGCCCCGTCCGGGGGAGCCGGATCGCCGATCCCCGCCGCGGCAGACGGGTAGCTTTTTTGCCTCCGGTCGGAAACCGCCGGTATGTCGAATCCGTTCGGAACCGTCACGCCAGACGCTATTCTCGAGGGGACTGCGACGGACGCCTACTTCGAGCGCACCCGATCGACGCTCGAGCACGCGGGGAAGAACCCCCACGTCGTCGCCGAGGTGACCGCCGACCAGTTCCCGACCGGTGACTTCCAGGTCCTTACCGGGATCGAGGACGTCGCCACGCTCTTCGAGGGCCGGGCCGTGGACGTCGACGCGCTCCCCGACGGGCAACTGTTCGACGGCGGCCCCGTGATGCGGATCGAGGGCCCCTACCTCGAGTTCGCCGAACTCGAGACGTCGTTGCTCGGACTGCTGTCCCAGCCCAGCGGCTTCGCGACCGCGGCGCTCGAGGCCCGCCTGGCCGCGCCCGACTCGCTCGTGCTCTCGTTCGGCGCCCGCCACGTCCACCCGTCGATCTCGTCGGTCGTCGAACGCGCCGCCCTGCTCGCCGGCCTCGACGGCTTCTCGCACGTCGCGGCGGGCGAGATCCTCGATCGCGATCCGGGCGGGACGATGCCTCACGCGCTCATGTTCTGCTTCGGCGAGGGGAACCAGGCCGACGCGTGGCGGGCCTTCGACGAGGCCGTCCCCGAGGAGACGCCCCGGATTGCGCTGGTCGACACCTTCTGGGACGAGGTCAGCGAGAGCCTGCTCGCCGCCGAGACGCTGGGCGACGACCTCGACGGCGTTCGCATCGACACCACGAGTTCGCGCCGCGGCGACTTCCGGCACATCATCCGCGAGGTGCGCTGGGAACTCGACGCGCGCGGCCACGAGGACGTCGACATCTTCTGTAGCGGCGGCCTCGGCCCCGACCAGCTCCGCGACTTGCGGGACGTCGCCGACGGCTTCGGCGTCGGCGGCCACATCACCGATCGCGACCCGATCGACTTCAGCCTCGACATCGTCGAGATCAGCGAGGGATCGGAAGATCCCTCGAGCGGCCGGACGCAGTCCGACGGCCCGAGCGAGCCGATCTCGAAGCGCGGCAAACTCTCCGGCGTGAAGGAGGTCTATCGTACCTCGGACGGCGGCCACCACGTCGCGCTGGCCGATCGGGACGGCCCCGAAGACGGCGAGGCGCTGCTCGAACCGCTCGTGCGCGACGGCGAAATCGTCCGCGAGTTCGACCTCGACGAAGCCAGCGATCGGTGTCTGGCCGACGCGGAGGCGGTCGGCTTCTCGGACCGCGAGTAGGTGTTCGTCGACTTCGATTGCGTTCCGGTTCTCGGCCGATCGATCTCGGGTGTGGGCCCCGTCCGATTCCGTTTTGTTCAGAGATGCGATCGGAGTCGACGTATCCCACCCTCCTCGAAAGCCCTCGATCCGCTCGAGTCGGGAGGCTTGGATATGCGACAGCCGTCGACGTATCCAGTCATTTCGAAAGCTATCGACCCCTTTCAGTCCCACCCACGGCCTCACCCTCCCCAGCCGACTCGTTCACTCACGGGTTCGCTCACTCGTCCCTCGCGGATCAACTCGGCGTCTTCGCAGTCGCTCGGACGCCTCGCCTGCGCGCCAAACAGCCACGAGTGTGCTCCGCTGGCCGCGAGTGCGGCTCTGCACACGAACGCGACGTGCGGAGTCGCGCGATCCGGGGGAGGAAGGCGGTGCGAACCTGGGTGCTGAAAGGACGACCCGCTGAGGGCTTTCGGTATCCGGTTGACTGAGGTATATACTCATACTCCCCCACCGATCGACCCGGGGCCGGAGCGATGCGCCGCGGTGTCGGGGGTAAGACGATCGACGGCCGCCGGACTCAGTTCAGGTCCGCGCCCTCGAACCGCCAGTAGCCGATCGCCAGCGGGATCGCGATCCACAGGAGCAGGATGGGGACGGCGGTCCACTCCTGCAGGTAGAGCGGCAGGTCGCCGCCGAGCCGGTTCGAGAGCATGAGGGCGTTCGGCTCCTGGAGGGTCTCGGCGGGGATATCTTCGACGACGCCCTGCCAGCCGAAGATGCCCCAGATGAACTGGTCGGCAAGTTCGCTCGAGACCTGCGTGTACGCCTCCAGCGGGTTCAGCCGGAGCAGGAAGAAGTACCACCCGGCGGCCTCGTAGCCGGGCAGGCTCCCCTCGACGAGGTAGTGGACGCCGGCGACCAGCGGGTGCCAGCCCAGCGTGAAGAGGACGTAGCTCCCGATCGCGCCGGCCATCGCCTGCATCCGCGAGGCCGACATCGCCGAGACGGCGACGGCGATCGCGGTGAAGACCATCCCGAGCAGGACCGTCAGGAGCGAGAAGGCGAGCAGGGTTCGGGCCGGAAAGCTGTCGAACATCGCAACGACCATCCCGAGGGCGACGAGGCAGGCGACGGCGGTCGCGACGACGATGACCCCCAGTCGGCTCGCCAGTTTACCGAGGAAGACGTTCCAGCGGCTGTGCGAGAGCCCAAAGAGCACGCGCAGGCTGCCGGACTGGCGCTCGCCGACGATCGCCATGTAGCCGACGAGCAAGGCGAGCACCGGGATCATGAGCTGACCGCCGATGTTGGCGACGAGGGGGATGATCTCCGTCGGTTCGGCCTCGGCGAGGCCGTTGGAGGCGGCCCCGGCCGAGATGACGACCATCAGGAAGACGAAGACGCCCATCACCGCCCAGATCATGCGGGAGCGGACGGCGTCCTCGAAGTCCTTCCGCGCGATCAGCGTGGAACTCATCGGTCCACCTCCCCGCCGGCGTCCGCGGCGGTCGATCCGGTAGCCCGGCCGCCGTCGGCAGCGGAGGGCGGTTCGGTCCTCGCCGCCGCGTTCCGGTTCGAGTCGCGGCCACGGCCTCCGCCCGGGTCCGCGTCCGCGCCCGTCTCGGCGTCGGTCCCGGTGAACGCGGCGAACAGGTCGTCCAGCGTCGGCTCGACGACCTCGAAGTCGTGGACCGTCGCTCCGCTCTCGACGAGCCGGTGCAGGGTCCGCGCTTTGGCCCCCGGATCGGTGTAGGCGACCCGGAGGTGATCGCCCTCGGGACGGACGTCGACCACGCCGTCGATCGCTTCGAGGTCGGCCGTGGGGGTCCCGGTCACGTCCGCCGCGTCCACGACGAGACTCGAGCCGACGCCGGCCGTCTCGCGCAGTCCGGCGATCGTATCGACCGTGACGAGTTCGCCCTCGTCTAAGATGCCGATCCGATCGCAGACCGCCGACACCTGGCCGAGGATGTGACTCGAGAAGAACACCGTGGTTCCGGCGGCGGCCTCCTCGCGGATGATCTCCTGCATCGTCCGGATCCCGTGGGGATCGAGTCCCGACGACGGTTCGTCGAGGATCAACAGGTCCGGCTCGCCGGCCAGCGCCATCGCCATCGCGAGGCGCTGGCGCATCCCCTTCGAGTAGTCGCCGACCGCCCGCTCTGCGTCGCTTCGATCGAGGTGCACCCGATCGAGCAGGGCGTCGGGATCGCCGTCGACGCCCGTCGAGTCGAGCGCGAACTCGAGGTGCCGATAGCCCGACGAGCGCTCCCACAGGTCGAAGCCGTCGGGGAGGATCCCGACCCGATCGCGGACGGCATCTGTCTCGTCCTGGGCGTCGTGGCCCAGGACCGTCGCCGAACCGCTCGTCGGCCGGATGAAGTCGAGCAGGAGGTCGATCGTCGTCGTCTTCCCGGCCCCGTTCGGCCCGAGGAAGCCGAAGACCTCGCCCGATTCGACGGCCAGGTCGAGGTTCGCGAGGGCCGTCTCGGAGCCGTACGTCTTGGTCAGGCCGGTCGTCTCGATCGCGGTCACGAGTCACACCTCCGTCGTCGTCCGAACGATCGGTCGGTTGCCACAGCGTGTCTCGACCGCGCTGGTCGATTCGATACGTGTTCGATGCACCGATCGGGGCGGCGATATCGGCGCATCGATCGGACTGGTGACGTCGACGCGTCGTTCGGGCCGGCCGTCACGCGGCCGCTGTCGATCTCGAACTGTCGGTTCGTCATCACGGCTGGATCGTCGATCGAAACCATCGTATAACTGGACTCACAGTTGTCCAGCCGACAGTCCTGCCGAAGATTTATATACGGGACGTCGAATCGGCGCGGTTTTTCGGGGTCCAGCGCCGCCGTGGGCTACCGGCCGATCCGATCGGTCGGGTCCGCGATCGGCCCTGGAACGGATTGTCCCAGCATCAATCGGCTGAACTGGCCGAGAATTCGGGCGACGACGTTGCAGATCGCGAGCGAGACCGCGAGGAAGAGGACCCCGACGATCGACGTCGCGAGCGCTTCGGGGAGGGTCGTCACCTCCCACTCCGTGAGCGTGACGGCGACCTCGACACCGACGAGGAGGCCGTCCCACGGCAGTTGGAGCGACGGCGTGAGAAAGACCGGCTCGCCGTCGGTGATGAAGCCGACGGAGACGTTCGGAGAGTCGTAGAACAGCGGCGTCAGGACCATCGCGGCCGCCGTCGTGAGCAACGTCGTCAGGAGCACGAACGACGCGATCCCGACGACGAACTTGCTCAAGAGAAAGCACACCGACGCGTACGTCTCGCGGCCGAGCAGGAGCGATCGGAGCCGGTCAACGACTCCTTCCCGTTCGAGAAACGGATAGCCCGGCGAGTCGATCTCGACTGACAGGAGGTATCGCGCCATCGCCCGCTCGAACGCCGCGAGGGCGTGTGTGGCGAGCAACACGACGAGGAGGATCGGCGCACCGATCACCAGGATAAGCAACGAGAGGCCGAACGAGAACCCGACGGTCAGGACGACGAAGTACGCTACCCCGAGCGGAAACGCGAGCGCGAGGTACAGGAGATTCAGATACGTCTGCGGACGGAACGGACTCAGCACTGTCGTCCGTATCGATCGCACGACGGCGTCGATGCCGGGGACTCCGACTCGAATACCCACTGTGACATACTCTTCGATACGCTAACATAAGTCTTGACGAGCGGCGCCGCGCTCGCGGCCGGATTGGCGGATTTCGACCCCGCCGTCGGAACTCGTCATAGATCCGAACGGTTTTGTCGCTGTCGGACGGATTCGAGACAGACGTGTCGGCTCGCCGATCGAACTCCGGTGACGGGTCGTGGCCCGCTACCGACGGGTGTGTCACCGCGTCGGTCGCGACGCGATCGAGGGTTGCAGGACCAGTCCGTGCCGCGTTGCGGGGGATGCGCCGATGACGACCGTCGTCGATCCCGACACCGAGGCGGTGCTCGCCCTGCTCGACGACGAGTACGCGCGGACGATTATCATCGAGACCTACGACGAGGCGAAATCCGTCGAGGCGCTGAGCGCGGCCTGCGACGCCGATCCCTCGACCGTCTACCGGCGCATCGATCGACTCCAGGAGCACGATCTGCTCGCCGACCGGCAACGACTCGACCCGGGCGGCCACCACTACAAGGTCTACGTCGCCCGTCTCGAGGGCGTCGCGATCGACGTGACCGACGACGGCTTCGACGTCGAGATCGACTACGCAGAAGAAGAGGCCGCGGACACCTTCACACGACTCTACGAGGAACTCTCCGGATGACCAGCACGATCGACCTCCCGGCGCGCGGGTTCGCGACCGCCTGCAGAGCGGTCGGTTCGATCGATTCCCCCGGCGTGGCCGGCTCTATCGCGGCCAGCGGGTCGCCCGGTCCGGCCGGCTCGATCGCAGCCGCGACGTCGGTCGCCCACGAACTGCTCGTCCCGTTGCAGGTCGACGTCGAGGGCGGCTCGCCGCTGGTCGTGTTCGCGGCGCTCGCAACGTTCCTCGTCGCGCTGGTGCTCGCCATCGTCGTCACCTACCGGTTCGTCGAGGGCTACCGCCGAACGAAGGCGCGCCCGATCCTGTTGCTCGCGATCGGGATGTTCCTGCTTGCGCCAGCGCCGATGTTCATCCGCCTGCTGGTCGGCAACGTCGCGGCGATCCCGCTGTCCGTCCAGTTGCTGGCGACGACGCTGTCGGAACTGGCCGGCCTGCTGGTCGTCCTCTACGTCGTCTACACCACCTGACCATGCAACCCGAAATCGACGCACCCTGATCATGCCACTCGAACCCATCACCACGGTCGCGTCCGCGCTCACGGCAGTGCTGGGGCTGTTCGTCGCGTACCTCGCCTACCGGGGCTACCGCCGCAACGACAGTCCGACGATGCGCGCGCTCTCGATCGGGATCGTCTGTATCGCCGTCCTCCCGTACCTGATCCTCTACCTGCTCACGCCCGCGTTCGGGCTGGCAGACGCCGAAAGCCTCTTCGCGATCACCCTCTCGCACACGATCGGGCTGGCCGTCATCTACCGGACGTTCGATTGAGTCCCCGGCGGATCAGTGTACAAAACCCTTTCGCCGGGCTGGCGGCTCGCCAACTCGCTGCCCCGCTATACGGTCGTCCCCGTTCTCGGTTCGAGTATCCACATGACCACGACGTCACTCGCGACGACGACTGCTCGCGACGAGTCCGACGGCCCGCGCGATCGACCGCTGCGCTGGTTCGTCGGCGTCCCGTTTCGACTCCAGACGTACCGGAACCTGCTGTACCTCGCCCTCGCGTTTCCGCTCGGAGTGACGTACTTCGTCGCGATCGTCGCCGGCGTTTCGATGGGGATCGGTCTGGTCGTGACGCTGATCGGCGTGCCGCTCCTCCTGGCGACGATCGTCGCGGCGACGATCCTCGCGGGGTTCGAGGCGCAACTGGCGACGGTACTCCTCGGAACTGACGCGCCGCTCCCCGAAGCGCTCCGTTCGGAGCATCCGGCCAGCCTGTCCGGCGGCGATGGCGGTCTCGTCGACACGGTGTCGGCACTGTTGACTGCCCCGACGACCTGGACCAGTCTCCTGCTGGTCCTCCTGAAGTTCGGCTACGGTATCGCCGCGTTCACCGCGCTCGTCACCGCCACCACGCTCGTCACGGCGTTGCTCCTCGCACCGTTCGTCTACGCCGATCCGGCGGTCCACTACACCGTCGGCTCGGTTGCGATCGACACGCCTCCCGAAGCCGTCGCCGCCGCCGGCGCCGGCCTCCTCGTCGGACTGGTGTCGCTCCACCTGCTGAACGGACTGGCGATCGTCGGCGGCCTGCTCACCGCGAGGCTACTCGAGGTCGCCACCGAGGACGAGTCGAACGGAGACGACGCGGTAACCGCGAACGGAGGCGACGCGGCGAATGCGGACCGGGACGGCGACGTGGACCCGAACGAGGACGAGTGAATCGCTCGTTCGGACTCACATCGACCGAGCTCTTGCGTGCCGACGAGCTGCGACAGGGACGCCGGAGGCAGTATCGCGAGACTTCCGTCTCCGACCGGGACCAGTATCGATACTGTGAGGCAAAAACAGCGGTCGCTACACCTGTTCGACGCTCCCGTCGGGGTCGCGCTCGCGGAACACCTGCCCTTCGAACAGCGTGACGACCACGTCGTCGTCCTGCCAGGCCGTCGGCGGGAGGCCCGCCTTCCGGCAGGTCCGATCGAGGTACTCGCGGGCGCTCCAGCCGTTCTCGACCGGGACGGTCGGGTAGAGCCAGCCGTTCTCGCCGCCGCCGTCGATGGCGACCCCGTGAGTGCCGAGGTCGATATCCGCCAGCGGATCGTCCGTCAGGACGACGTTCCTGACCGCACAGACGGAGACGGTGAGGTTCGGGAGCTCCGACGGACTGACTTCCGATCCACACGAGTCCTCGCTCGCGGCCTCGATCGCCGCGTCGACGATCACGTGACCGAGCTGTTCGCCCGATCGATAGCCGCCGGCACAGCCGCGCAGGCTGCCGCGGCCGCGGGTCGATTCGAGGCGCACGAACGCACCGGTGCGCTCGTAGAAGGCTTCGCGCATGCTGCCCGGTTGTTCTCGTTGCCCGTGTTCTACGTAGGATTCGACGGACTCGCGCGCGAGTTCGACTGCGCGCGCGCCGTCCTCGAAGGAGAGGTCGACGCCCTGTCGCTGGGACATACAGGTATACATGGGAATGGTCGTCCTAAAACGCTTCCATTCGCTTCCCGATCGGCCCACGACGCCGCTCGGGGGATTAATTCGCCGCCGCCGCCGTCGAGAACTGGCCGGGGGAACGGACCTCGACGGAGTCGCGTCGGTACTCGCGAGCCACGGCGACACCTCGGGCGACCACTGCTCCCCGGATCGGTCCCGGTGCGTGCGGGGCCGACCCCTGTCCGTCGTTTCTGGCGCGTCCCGTTCGATCGGGGGACTTATTCCGCTCACGCCCCTATAATCGATGGGAGAGAGAGCCTGGCTGCCGCGATGATCGTGCCGGCAACGGCGCGATCACCGAGCGTGGTCCATCTCTTCGAGATGCGCCACGCGCCAACGTTGCCCGACTCTCCGAGTCGCGCAACGCTCACAACGTGAACCGTCCCTCCGGGACGCTTCACGCTCGCGAGGAAAGTCCCCCCACCTGTTCGGGCAGGTGACCGGGCGCAAGTCCGGAGCGGGAGACCGCTGGCTCTGGAACAGAAACGACACGTCTCGGCCCGATCGATGACGCGTGCGAACCCGACCGCGAGGAAGGGGAGTTGACCCGCAGAGAGCCCGTAGTCGAGCCTCGTGGTTCGACGCCACGGACCGTGTTTGTCACGGTCGGCTACGGAGAGACGGCCGAGGATCGATGGAACGGCGAACCCTCACCGGTGCAAGTCCGCGCCGTGGTAGCCCGAACGCTCCGCGGCCTCGCCGCGGGCGGCGCGGACGCTCAGCCGAATGCCGGGACGAACAGAAGGGGGCTTACTCCTCTCACCCGTTTTCAGTACGCGAGTGGCATCGATGCCGAGGAGGTGTTTTCGTCTGGAGGGCATTTCGTACGAATCGTTGACGTCTCGAGATGGGGTTTGTGATCGGGGATTCCGCCGAAACGTCTGTGGCGAGACCCGTCCTTCTCTGCTCAAATCTCCGCGTTGGAGTTTCGTCGACACCAGCCGCTCGCTTCGCTCGCGGTTTGGTGTCGACAGAAACGTCCTGACGGAGATTTGAACTCCGGTCCCTGGCTCCGCAAGCCAAGAGGATAGTCCACTACCCTATCAGGACTCATCTCTTCATACCCGCGTGGACATTAAAGCCCTTTCGAAAGCATCCCGATCGCGCCCCGCGAATTCGATCGTGTGAGACACTGACGAACGGGTCACGATCACTCGGGGTTCGTGTGCTCGGTGAACGCGCCGCCGTCCCAGCCGCGGTAGCGAGCACGGAACCGCGTCTCGAGTAGTCCGACGATCGCGAGAACGATCGCGTACAGACCGAGCGCGAGGATATGGACGTAGCTATCTGTCGTCAGGAATACTTCCACGAGCAGGAATCGCGGGACCACGAGCGTGAACAGGAACAGGGGAACGAGCGCTCCCTCGCCCAGCAACGCGGCGAGCGGAACCGCGGTGACCGCGGCGACACAGGCGAAGACGACGAGGGCGCCGTCGACGCCTAACGTGGCCGATTTCTGGACCAGGAGTACCGTCGCCACACCGACGAAACCGGCGACGCCGACCACGACGCCCGCGAGGGTACGACGCCTCAGCGGGAGGTCGGGGAGGTTCCGGAGCCGATCGGCTCCGGGCCCGTAGCCGCGCCGGAGTCCGTACTCGGCGACGCCGGCGACCAGCAACAGCGAGAGCAACAGGGCCCAGTTGTCGGCGTAGTGGTAGACGTGGAACGGTCCCTCGACGATGTCGTGGCCGCCCAGTTCGCCCACCGTCTGGGGATCGGGCGAGGTCAGTTCGACGTACGTGACGCCGACCAGTAGCGCGACGGACCCGATCGCGGAGAAGTACAGCCGCGTGTGGGCGGTGACGAGAAACGCCACGAATCCCAGCAGAAACGCGCCCGCCGCCAGCGCCGCGAGTCCGGCGGTCGAGTCGACCAGCGGATAGTCGATCCGCGTCAGGAGCGTGGACACGACGGCTGCGTGTGCGAGTCCACCGAGGGTGGCGATCGTGATCGCTGACGCGACTGCGCGTCTCGGTCGGGGACTCATGTCACGGACCACGGTGCTGTGACCACTGGCCGGAGAGTGCGGGGAGCGGAACGGACCATGCGAAACCCAGTACGCGTGACAGGAAATACGTTGTCCATCCGACGAGTGGGGCGGAATTCGACGTCGATCGGCCCCACGATGACCGCGCCGTCGATTCCCGTCGGTCGAGCACCCGTCGGTGGACTGCGATCGCCCGGACGTTTAAATACGGAGGGGCGCTCAAACCGGGCATGCGCTCCCGCTGGAGCCCCGTCGAGGGCCGGACCGGATGCGACGTGACCGTGACGCCAGTTTCGGTTTCTGTAGCCCCTACGACGGCTGTCGAGAGCGATCGCGGTGCGACGTCACGACACCGAATGGACAACGCTTATGCGCGGGCTATGCATGCACGAGCATAGAATGAGCGACATCGAGGGTGTCTACGAGGATCTCGAGGCCGACGTCTCTCTCGAGGAGTTTCGCGAGGCGGTCGAGGCCAAAGTCGAGCAGATGGGGGGACTGGCGGACGAGGAGACGGCGGCGATGCTCGTCGCTCACGAACTCGGCGAGAGCGAGGTCGGCGGCGTCGCCGACGTCGAACCCGGCATGGAGGAAGCCAAGTTCGTCGCCAAGGTGACGAGCATCGGTGATGTCCGGACGTTCGAACGCGACGGCGAGGACGAGGACGGGCGCGTCGTCAACGTCGAGGTCGCCGACGAAACCGGATCGGTTCGTGCGGCCTTCTGGGACGAGCACGCCGAGGCCGCCACGGAGGAACTCGAGGAGGGCGACGTCCTGCGGATCAAGGGCCGCCCCAAGGACGGCTACAGCGGCGTCGAGGTCAGCGTCGACGACGTCGAACCGGACCCGGACACCGAGATCGACGTCGCGGTCGCGGACACCCACACCGTCGAGGACCTCTCGCTGGGCCTCTCGAACGTCAACCTCGTCGGACTCGTCCTGGATACCGACGCCGTGCGCACGTTCGATCGGGACGACGGCTCCGAGGGAAAGGTCTCGAATCTCACGCTCGGCGACTCGACCGGTCGCGTGCGCGTCACGCTCTGGGACGAGCAGGCCGACACGGCCGAGGATATCGAGGCCGGCACCACCGTCGAGGTCGTCGACGGCTACGTCCGCGAGCGCGACGGCTCGCTCGAACTCCACGTCGGGAACCGCGGGGCGATCGAGGAAGTCGACGAGGACGTCGAGTACGTTCCCGAAAGCACGCCGATCGAGAGCCTCGAGATCGGCCAGACGGTCGACATCGCAGGCGTCGTCCGGTCCGCCGATCCCAAGCGCACGTTCGATCGGGACGACGGCTCGGAGGGGCAGGTCCGCAACGTTCGCGTCCAGGACGCGACGGGCGACATTCGCGTCGCACTCTGGGGCGAGAAAGCCGACGTCGACGTCGGGCCGGGCGACGAGGTCGCGCTGGCCGACGTCGAGATCCAGGACGGCTGGCAGGACGATCTCGAAGCCTCCGCCGGCTGGCAGTCGACGGTTACCGTCCTGGATACCGACTCGGGCGGCGACGAGTCGGCAGCCGAGAGCGGCGGGGACGGCGCGAACAGCGGTCTCTCGGCGTTCGCGGACGACGGAACTGGCTCGGAGTCGCCGACCGCCGACGACGCGGACGAGTCCGATCCCGCGGCCGGATCGACGACCGACGACGGCGCGAGCGACGCCGACGACCCCGCGGACGGCGAGGAGATCGAGTTCACCGGGGTCGTCGTCCAGGCCGGCGACCCGGTCGTGCTCGACGACGGCGAAACGACGATGAGCGTCGTGACGGACGCTGACGTCGGTCTCGGCGAGGAGATAACCGCCCGAGGGATCGTCCGCGAGGGTCGTCTCGAGGCGAGCGACGTGTTCTGAGGGCGCGAGCAGGCCGATCGGCCGATTAGGAAAAGCGTTAAGGGACTCAGCTTCGCGTATCTGTACATGAACGTCGAACTCCCGTTCGCCCCGGTGGATACGATCATCCGGCGGAACGCGGGCGATCTTCGGGTGAGTGCCGACGCGTCGAAGGAACTCGCAACGCGGATCCAGGAACACGGGAGCGAGCTCGCCATCGAGGCCGCCGAGCGAGCGACCGCAGACGGGCGCAAAACGTTGATGGCGGAGGACTTCGAGGTCGAACAGGTCGTCGACAAGGACGACCTCGAACTCCCGGTCGCCCCGGTCGACCGGATCGCACGGCTCGAGATCGACGATCGGTACCGCGTCTCGATGGACGCCCGCGTCGCGCTCGCGGACATCCTCGAGGACTACGCGGACAACGTCGCCCGCGCGGCGGCGACTCTCGCCCACCACGCCGATCGGCGGACGATCACCGAGGCCGATATCGAGACGTACTTCTCGCTGTTCGAGTGAGATGCGCTTTGGCTACAGCGAGCTCTGTCTCGCACACGATCCCGGTTCGCGCCACCCCGAGTCGCCGGACCGGCTTCGCGCGATCCGCGAACGGCTGAAGCGGAAACACGGCGTCGAGTACGTCGACAGCGACCCCTGCGAGATCGATCGGCTGGCGACCATCCACGACCGCGACTACCTCGAATCCGTCGAGGAGTTCTGCGCCGAGGGCGGCGGGAGCTGGGATCCCGACACGAGCGCCGTCGAGGAGACCTGGGACGCGGCCCGCAAGAGCGCCGGGCTGGCCTGCTGGGCCGTCGACGAGGCGCTCGACGGGGCGACCGGCCGGGAGACGCCGTTCTCGATCGGCCGACCGCCGGGCCATCACGCGATCGAGGACGACGCGATGGGCTTTTGCTTCGTCAACAACGTCGCGGTCGCGGCCCAGTACGCGCTCGACCACGACGACCACGACGTCGAGCGGGTCGCGATCGTCGACTGGGACGTCCACCACGGCAACGGGACCCAGGACATCTTCTACGACCGGGACGACGTCTTCTTCGTCTCGCTCCACGAACAGGGGCTGTATCCCGGCACCGGTGCCGTCGACGAGACGGGCGAGGGCGACGGTGCGGGGACGACGATGAACCTCCCGATGCCGGCCGGAACCGACGACGTCGAGTACCTCGCCGCGTTCGAGGGGCCGATCCACGATGCGCTCACGGCGTACGATCCCGACCTCCTGCTCGTCAGCGCGGGGTTCGACGCTCACCGCCACGATCCGATCTCGCGGATCCGCCTCACGACCGAGGCCTACGCCCTCATGACCGATCGGCTGCGCACGCTCGCCGACGAGACCGACGCCGCGTTCGCGTTCGTCCTCGAGGGCGGCTACGGACTGGACGTGCTCGCGGACAGCGTGGCTATCGTCCACGAGACGTTCGACGGCCGAGAGCCGATCGAACCCGGGGCCGACGTGAGCGAGAAGGCCGAGGAGGCGATCGAAGCGGTCGTCGAGGAACACGATCTCGACGTCGACCTCGAGTGATACGGACGACGCGATCGAGTATCCGTTTCAGGGCTCCGGTTGGAAGTAGGCCGCGAGTTCCGACTCGAACTCCGGCAGCAGTGCCGTCACCTCCTCGTCGACCAGCACGTCGTACTCGTCCTCGAGCGTCGTCTCGACGTGGGCTCCGAGGCCGACGTCGAAGAGCCGATCGCTCGCGACGAACGCGCGGGCGGTGGTGAACTCGCGAGGCCGTTCGGTGACGTACCGATCCTCGGCGATGAACGGTCCGTAGGCCTCCGGATCGTCGGCGTAGGATTCGTAGAATCCCTCCGCGTGGCTGCGAACGTGGACCGGTGGCCCGCTGTGGCGCTCGACGGCTGGCCGCCCGGCGACGGCGAGTTCGACGAGAAGGACGGCCGTCTCGTCGGCGAATGTCGCGGCCCGGAAGACGTCGAAGCCGCGGGCGTCGAGGCCGTCGGTGACGCCGGCGAGGGACTTGCGCAGTTGCGGATAGAGTTGATCTTCAACGAGATCGGGGGCCTCGAACCGGATCGCGATCGGCGTCGTTCCCCGACGGTCGACGTGTGCCCGGAGGTCGGCGGCGTCGATCGGGTCCGGCGTCGTGGGTTCGAAGTGATCGACGGACGGGTCGGCGAGGAACGCGCGGGCGTAGTGCTGGAGTCGGGCGACGTTCTCGGCCGCGCAGACCGCCGCGACGTTGCGCTCGGGATCGGTCGGGTCGATGACGACGAGCGGATCGTCGAACGGGCGGTCGGCGTCGCCGCTCGCCCGCCCGTGGTTCTCCGGGTCGAGTTCGACCGGCGGTTGCCAGTCGGCCGCGGCCTCCAGCAGCGATCGGAAGCCGCCGTACTCGAGAACGAGCAGTTCGGTCAGGTAACCGCTGAATCCCCGGGTCCGGAGGTCGCTGCCGTACGCGCCGATCCCCTTCAGGAACTGCTTCGCGAGTCGCACGTCGTCCGCGAGAGCGTCGTCGAGGCGCTCCTGGAGGTACTGTGTGTGAAACGGGGTGCGATCGACGGCCGATCGGATCTCGGTCGCCGACCCGAGCCGGAAGCAGGGGACGACGTCGACGTCGAACCCCTCGACGGTCCCTTTCACGTACGGGTGTTCGGCGTACTCCTCGTGGCCCTCCGGGAGGGTCTCGTGGCCGACCGCGAGGCCGTACCGTTCGAGAGTTTCCCGATCGAGGTCCGGCGGGAACCGCACGAAGATGTCGATGTCGCGATCGCCGCTGATCCACGTGTTCCGGGCGGTCGAGCCGACCTGGACGACGTCGGCGTCCGGACAGCGCTCGGTCGCGGCGGATTCGGCGCGCTCGAGCAGTCGATCGGCGACCGATCGTAGCCGGCTCCGCTCGTCCGGGTCGGGGTCGATGCGATTGCGCACCGTGGCGACGACCGACTCGACGTCGGCCGGGGCCGACTCGGCGTCGTCGCGATCGGCGTCTCCGTCGCTCTCGTCACTCATTGGTCGCTGGTAGTCGCGCACCGAGGGAAAGTGTGTCGAACACGGGCACGGGGCGGGGAAAACGAAAGCCCTATCAAATACACCCCACTACCAAAAGATGAGCCGAAGTAGCTCAGATGGTAGAGCACCTCGCTGTTACGGTGATTCAGGTCATCTGATCGCCGCAGATACGAGGTTGTCCCAGGTTCGAGTCCTGGCTTCGGCGCTTTTAGGGAAACAACAGCCCGCGAAGAGCGATAGCGCCGAGCGAATCCAGTTTCCGTAAACGCGAGACGAGGCGGACTCGAACATGCGAGTCACACGCGGCCGAACGGAGTGAGGACGACCGTCTCGCACCTGTTCGAGTCCTGGCTTCGGCGCTCGAAAATTTCTCCGAAATTTTCGCGCGAACGGGAACGCTACGCGTTTCCGTTACGGTGTTTTTCAAACACAACTCGCGAGGAGCGGTCGCTCCGAGTCAATCCGGTTCACCGATCCGAAATCGACGGATACCCAGGCATTCGTGTGAGTGCGTCCCAGACCACGAGTAGCTATATGCCGAACTGGCGATGACTGAGTTACATGTTTCCGGATCGAATCGAGACGGAACGGCTTCGACTCGAACGACTCTGCCACGAGAACGTGGACGTGTTCGAGTTGTACGAGAGCTTTGCCCGGAGACACGCCGACGCTCCCGACGAGGTATTCGAGCACGTCCCGCAAACCCCGTACCGAACCATGAAAGATGCCCACGATCAACTCGAGGATGCGGAGGAGCGGTGGGAAGACACCGACGGTGCCGAGTACGCCGTCCGGCCGAAAGCGGGCGAAGACGGCGCGGGCGAACTCGCAGGAATGACGGTACTGACCTGCCAGTGGGAGCGACGGACCGGACAACTCGGGTTGCTCCTGGGAAAGCCCTTCTGGGGGCGGGGCTACTCGGGCGAACGGGCGCGGGCCCTGATGGAACTCGCCTTCGATCGACTCGACCTCGAACTCGTCACCGCGGGCCACAACGACGGGAACGAGAAGTCGCGGCGTGCGATCGAGACGTATATCGAAGCCCACGGCGGACAGTACGACGGCGTACTCCGGAACTGGGTACCGATGGACGGGGAGGTTGCCGACCTCCACCGGTACACCGTTACGCGAGCGCAGTACGACGAGGCGGTTCGAGAGAAGTGAGCGCGAGGTCTTGCACACTTCCCGCTCGCCAGTTTCTCTCCGATCGGGCGAGCACCCCCTATGGCCGATCGAACGGAACGGTATCAGGAACACGAACGGCTACAGAAGCGCGGGCAGCCGACGGAAGCGATTGCCGTCTCGCGTGAATGCGGACCACGGGGGCCGGTCTCGAGGCGAGTGCGTCGATACGGGGGAGCTATTATCGCCTTTCGGCGACGACGTACGCCCATGGCAACGGATCGACGCGATCGACGGAGTACAGACGACCACGGACACGACGTCATCGACCCGCTCTACGTCGGGATCGTCACCGTCTCGACGTCCCGCGCCGCCGCCGATGACCCGGACGACCCGGGCGGCGACACCATCCAGGAGTGCTTCGAGGCCGAGGGCCACGAGGTCCGTGAACGCGTGCTGGTCCGGGACGACTACTCCTCGATCCGGACGGCAGTCCGGAGTCTCGTCGCTCGCCGGGACATCGACGTCGTCCTGACGACGGGCGGCACCGGGGTGACGGCCGACGACGTCTCGCCCGAGGCGACGTCGTCGCTGTTCGAGCGCGACCTGCCCGGCTTCGGCGAACTGTTCCGATCGCTCTCCTGGGAGGAGGTCGGCACCCGAGCGATGGCTTCGCGCGCGACAGCCGGTATCGCCGTCGACACGCCGGTCTTCTGCCTTCCCGGGAGCACAGGCGCTTGCGAGACCGCCTGCGAGGAGCTGATCGTTCCCGAAGCGCCCCACCTCGTGGGACTCGCGACCCGACACCAGCAAGACACGACGGATCAGTCCCTCTCGGCCTACCAGTCGGAGTAGCCGGCCCGATCGAACGGACTCGGGAGCCGATCGCGGGGCCCAAAGCACAGTCTGGGCGGTCGTCGTTTCGCTCGTCCGGACCGTCCATCTGCGCCGCACTGGCTTTTATTGATACTGCGGGGCTAGGTACGCCCGTCATGTGCCACTGCTTCGAGGACGTCCGAGACCTGTCAGCGGAGGAGCGAGAAGACGTACTCGATTCCCACACGCGCGAGGAACTCGAGGCCGAACTGTCCACCGCGGAACTGGACGCGATCGAGGGACGGGCGTAGATCGATGGCGATCGGCGGACAGTAAGCGTTAATTATCGTTCGGCGTGTTCGTATTTCGTACGGGCCCTTAGCTCAGTCTGGTAAGAGCGCTCGGCTCATAACACGGTCGCACGATCGTGAGTCCGTGTGGGATACCGAGTGGTCGATGGTTCGAATCCGTCAGGGCCCATCCGCAAAAAACCCGAAGCGTGGCCGAAACGAATTCGGTCGGTAATCGGGCCCTCATATGCTCGAGGGCCTTATTTTCTCATTCGGGAACCCTCGTCCCAGAACCAGAACCGAACCAGTCACTGGTTCGCTGTGTTACGAAACTGTTCGGCGGCAGGTCGAACCCTCGAAACTCCTCGCCGCCCCAGGACGTTCGAACTCGTCGACGAGATCAACACCTACCTGCGATCACCGCTTCGTCGATCGCGTAGTGTAGAACAGGGGGATCAGCAGAACGAGAAAGACTGTTCCCATCGCGGCGATCGCGATCCAGATGGTCGACAGCCACGCTTCGGGGATGATTCCGGCGAGTTCCGCCACCCACAGCAGGCTGTAGGCACCGATGACGAGCAGACTGACGATGTAGATCCGCAATCCCCAGCGGACGATGTGATACAGCGTCGTTTTGGTAATCCGTTCCGGCAGGTACTCGTCCAGGACGCCGATCATATCGTCACCTCCGTCGAGAGAATGCGGGCACTGTGATCGCCGTCTGCCCGGTGTGCGACGGCCACGATCTCGACGGCGACGTCACCGTTCGGCGGTGCGTGCTGTCGAAACGTGACCGACTCGTCGACGGTATCGATCTCCTTCGTGACCCGGAACGTACCGTTGCCGCTCGCGTCCTCGAGCGCGTCCGTGCCATCTGCCACGGTCGCTTCGACGGCGATCTGATCGGCGCGTTGCATCGAGATTCCCGTGACCGTGACGAACCCGTCCGTGTCGTCGGTGACGACGGTACTCGTCTCGACTGCCGCCTGGGTCCCACCGTTGAGATCCGAACTCAGTCCGATGAGGAACGTCCCGATCGCCGCCGAGAGGATCACCGCGACTCCGATGAGGAGAACGATACCGATGACAGGATTCGTAGCGCGGTTTTCCTCGGTGAACCGGAACACGAATATCGTCTAGTGACTATTCAACTGTCTTGAACATTTCTGCCGGAATCGGCTGGAAAAGAGTCGAGTCAGTGGTCCGGTACGGGTCTGGTTCGATACCGTGACTGTTCGATTGGTTTCCCAGGCCACGGATACTCGGCCGGGTCCATGTTACCCTCCCCCTCGCTCCGGGTCAGATCGCCGCCGGGGGAGCCATCGACGAGTACGACGTCGGAACGGTCGTGGCGACGCCAGCCGAGCGATCGCCCGTGCCGGTTTCGCGCTCGAACAGCGCTTCCCCGGTCGCGTTCGATCGGGATACGTGCCAGTACTGGACGGTCGTGTCCGAGGAAACGGGGACCGATCGGATTCAGTTCGAGAGACCGAGCGCCGCGGCGACGTCGAGCAGGCCGCTCCCCTGCTCGGTGTCCGCGAGGCCGATGTCCTCGGCCGTGTCCGTCAGCCGCTGGCGGGCTTCGACGTTCGTGTAGCCGTTCGCCATTAGCTGGCCGCCCGCACCGGAAACGTGCGGACACGCCATCGACGTCCCCGAGAACGTGTCGTAGCCGCCGGGGATCGTCGAGTAGACGTCCTCGCCCGGGGCGGCGATCTCGACTTCGGGTCCGGTCGAGGAGAAATTCGCCAGCGAGTCGTCCTCGCTGGTCGCGCTGACGGCGATGAACTCCGAGTAAGCGGCGGGGTAGCCGACGCAGTCGGAACAGGGCCCGTCGTTACCCGCGGCGGCCACGAGCAGAACGCCCTCGTCGTAGGCGTACTGACCGGCGTCCTTTACGGTCTGTGACCCGGAACTCGCGCCGAGGCTGAGGCTGGCGACGTCCCAGCCCTGGTCTGCGACGTACTCGATGCCGGCCGCGATGTCGGAGAACGACCCGCTGCCGCGCTTGTCGAGTACCTTGACCGCGTGAAGCGTCGCCTCGGTGGAGACGCCGACGACGCCTTCGCTGTTGTCGACGGCGTCGGCGGTCCCCGCACAGTGGGTGCCGTGGTCGTTGTCGTCGTCCCAGGGTTCGCGACAGATGTTCGGATTCCCCTTGCACTCCACGAACGCCTTGCCGGCCCCCAAGTTGGCCTGCAGATCGGGGTGGTCGGAATCGATCCCCGTGTCGAGGATCGCGATGTCGGCACCGGCCCCGGTTTCGCCGCCGTCGTGGGCGACGTCCGCGTCCACGCGATCGATACCCCACGGGAGGGTCTGGGCGAGCGCGTGCATCTCGCCGTTCTCCTCGACGTAGCGCACGTTCGGGTTCTGTCGGAGCCCGGAGACCGCACGCTTCTGTGTGCGGATCGTCACTGCGTCGAACGCGAACTCGCGAACCGTCTCAGATGCCGCGTCGAGTGCCGCGGATCGTCCGCTGGCGTTGGCGAAACCCACGTTGACTTCGACCGCGTCACCCGGTTCGGCCGCTGCCAGCCCGGTCGTGCCGACGGTGGCGAGCGCGCCACCAGCCGCTTGCAACACTGTTCGCCTGTTTACTGGATGGGGGTTCTCTGACATCCGTTCCCACGTGACATTCTCTGATACGTGAATGTTTGGGTAGAAGAATATAAAATAATTAACATCTGTTGGCGGGCAATAATGCGTGCGGCTACGTTCGGCTGTCGAGGGCCGCACGCGCCAGACCGGAATGCTCAGGCTCGGGACTTAGGGCCGATCCGATCGACGAGTCGGTCATGACCGCCGCCCGCGCAGGCGACCACGACGGCTTCTACGTCACGGCCCTCGGAACGGGTGCGTCGGCACTGGACAACGAGCGGGCGTCCGTCGGGTACGTCGTCCACGTCGACGGCGATCCGACGCTGCTGGTGGACGCCGGCGGCGGGACTGCCGCGCGACTCAGCGAGGCCCGGATCGACCCGACTGCGCTCGACGCGGTCTTTCTCGGCCACCTCCACGTCGACCACACGGCCGACGTCCCGGCGATCGTCAAGGCGGCGTCCCAGCAGGGTCGTGGCGATCGGCCTCTGGCGGTGTACGGTCCTGCGGGAAACGCACAACAGCCAGGAACCGAACAGTGGCTCTCGACGCTGTTCGACGAGGGCGGGGCGTACGGCTACCTGTCCGACTTCGTCGAGCGGTACACGGACGGCGAACTGGCGCTTCCGGCCACCGAGGTCGACGCCACCGTCGGCGAGGACGACGAACCGGAGCGGATCTACGAGGGCGACGGTGTGGCCGTCGACGCGATTCCGGTCGTCCACGGCCGGGTCCCGGCGCTCGCCTACCGGGTGTCCTCCGGGGGGCGATCGATCACGTTCTCCGGCGATTACGCCGCCGAATCGGGGAACGTGCCGACGATCGCCCGGGGAACCGACGTCCTCGTTCACCATCGCGTACTCGCGGACGACGCGGACGGGCCGAAAACGGCGCTCCATCCTTCCGCGAGCGCCTGCGGGCGAACCGCCCGGGCGGCCGACGTCGGCACGCTCGCCCTGTCCCACGTCGGCCGTGACGACCCCGCCGACCTCGAACCGGCGATAGAGACCGTCCGCGACGAGTACGACGGCCGAGTGGTCGTCCTCCGGGATCTGGTCGACGTCTACCCCGACGGCACCGTCGTCGACGCGCGATCGAACCCGGAGACCGGACCGGGAACGATCGACCCGGACGACGCCGGGCCGGACGTCGTCTACGACGATCGGTCGGATTCGTAGCGCGGTACCGGAGTCGCTGGCCGTCCGCTCGGCGGCACCGTCCGGGAGTCTGGTCTCGACCGGCCCACGACGGACGACCGTCCAGCGGGCTGTGTGAGCAAGGGAAACGATGGTTTCGGTCGCGGCTGTAGTCTCCACCGTGACCGATCAGCACTCGATCGACTGGTCGTTCCGGACCGTGTTCGCGGACGTTCTCGAGGCGGTTCCGGACGACCAGCGCGATCCCGATCGGTTCGTTCCCGGCGTCGGCCCGCTGTCGGCCGACGTGATGCTCGTCGGTGAGGCGCCGGGCGAACGCGAAGTCGCCGAGGGCGAGCCGTTCGTCGGACAGGCCGGCGCGCAACTCGATCGGGCGCTCGAATCGATCGGCCACGATCGGGGGGAACTGTACATCACCAACCTCGTCAAGGTGCGGCCGCCGGAGAACCGCGATCCCCGCGTGGCGGAGATCGAGGCGTGGTGGCCGGTGCTTGCGGCCGAGATCGAGCGCGTCGACCCGACCGTCGTCGTTCCGCTTGGAAGCTTCGCGACGGCCGAGATCCTCGACACCGACGAGACGATCACCGATCTGCACGGGCGAACGTTCGAACACGAGGTGGGGGAGACCTCGAACGGGACCGACTCGCGAGCGCACGCCGAGCGGATCGTCGTCCCGTCGTTTCACCCGGCCGCGGCGCTGTACGATCGGAGCAAGGTCGACGCGATCGAGGCCGATCTGGCGGCGGCGCTGGAGCGGGCGTGACGACGTCGTCGCCTCGAAAGGGGCCACTCCCGGGGCCCGGAGACGACCAGTTGCCCGCCGAACACCGGTGCATTTTAAGAGTGACACCTGATATCAGTAGGCATGGAACTCGACGAACTCCTCGAGGGGGAATCACTCACCGGGCGTCAGGCAGTAATCATCTTCTTTACCTTTTTGATCCTCATCGTCCTGGCCGGGCTGTTTCTCATCACCTTTAGCGATTTATTCCGGAATCTCATCGCGTTCGCGTGATCGGCGGCCGTCGCGTGGTGTCCCGGGTCCGTCACGGGCACCCGGTGGACCTATCGGGGCCGAGCTAGCTGTCCGGTAGCCGCGGCCCGGCCGATACTCGTCGAACGGTATCGACGCCGGATCGGTGCGTTACAGGTCGTCGAGGTACTGTGATTCCCACTCCCGGCGCTGTTCGATCTGCTGACGGCCCTCGTCGCTGATCGCGTAGTAGTTCGTTCGGCGATCGAGTTGTCCCTTCTCGACGAGTCCCTTGTTGACGAGGGTGTCGAGGTTCGGATAGAGTCGGCCGTGGTTGATGTCGCTGCTGTAGTACGTCTCGATCTCGTCTTTTACGTCCTGGCCGGACGGCTGGTCGGCCCCGGCGATGACGTACAGGAGATCTCGCTGAAACCCGGTCAGATCGTCCATGGTTCACCCATGTAGTCACACCAGTATTCTGATTGTTTGTTATCGATTACGTATCGGCGGTTTTGGTGTCGCTTTCGAGGTCCTGATCGGCGGAACGACTGCAATCGTGGTGGCGCTAGACCGTAGGGCCCACCTACCCTGGCCGACAGTCCTGTCGTCGTGATCGCCGATCGGGGCCGGAATTCCGTCGCGAGACGCCGTGAACGATCGTTGTAATGACTGCCGACTCGCGTAATGGTCTCGGTAGCACACCCGGTCGTGACGATTCCGTCCACGTCGGAGCGTGCGGCGATCCGCCGGTGGGCATCGGCGCGAGCCCTGCCACACAGCGGCGGCTCCTCGAGCGGGGTGTCGCGTCCCGGTGGACACGTCGCCGTCGCTCGTCGAGTAGTGTGCTGAAGAATTGCTAATCGAATGTGAACCCGTTACCGAACGTGAGAAGCCGTATTACAGGCGGGTGACGTTGGTGGCGCGGGGGCCCTTGGGGGCCTGTTCGATGTCGAATTCGATGTCTGTGCCTTCTTCGAGGTCCGGACCGCCAACGTCTTCCATGTGGAAGAAAACGTCATCGTCCGCGTCGTCCGTCGAAATGAAACCGTAGCCGCCTGTGTCGTTGAAGAAATCAACGTTTCCTTTCGCCATTGCAATTCAACGAAACCCCGCCACACGTATAACAGTTGTGTTATAGTTATTCTATCGAAAGGAAAATAATTCGAGGTAGAATCTGCTATACGCGGAACGATCGGCTCAAATACGCTGGATCCGGTTTTCACGAATCTCGGACAATTATTTTCTCGACTGGTCGAAATGACGATCGGTACACCGCCGGAGCAACGCGTACAGCACCGCTCGTCGACTGTCCGTGCGCGGCTGCATTCGCCTCGGCGTGCGACACGACGGCCCCGATCGCGCTCGTCGGTCGCGTTCGACGCCGACCGATCGTCCAGAACGACCCCATCTCTGCCGTGCGTCCGCATCACACGGGGCATGTTTACAGTCCGCCGCCCCTCACTCGCGATCACCCAGCGCATACTCGAATCGGACTCGAATAGTATCGTTTAGGTGGATCCGCTAACTACGCGGGAGGTATGACCCAGCATCGCGGTGCGCCGACGATCGCACAGGTGGCTCTGATCGGGCTGTTCGTGGCGGCGCTCGTCACGGCCCAGTTGACCGCCTCGAAGGTGCTCGCGTTCGACATCCCCGTGGCGCTCCCGATTACGGGGGCACAGCTCGCCCTCCCCGGGGCCGCGCTCGCGTACGCGTTGACGTTCCTCGCGAGCGACTGTTACACCGAGCTGTACGGCAAGCGCGCGGCCCAGATCGTCGTCAACGTCGGCTTCGCGCTGAACTTCGTCGTGCTGGCGCTCGTCTGGTCGACGATCGCCGCGCCGGCGGCGGATCCCGACGGAGCCGGGCAGTTCGCGACGGTGCTCGGCGCGTCGACGAACATCGTCCTCGGCAGTCTCCTCGCGTACGTGATCAGCCAGAACTGGGACGTGCTCGTCTTCCACCGAATCCGGGAGTACACCGGCTCCGAGAAGCTCTGGCTCCGTAACATCGGCTCCACGGCGAGCAGCCAGGCGATCGATACCATCGTCTTCGTCGCCGTCGGCTTCGTGCTCGCACCGGCCGTCCTCGACGTCGGCATGGACCCGCTCCCGTTCCAGGCGGCGCTCGGCCTGATGATCGGCCAGTACCTGCTGAAGTTCGCGATCGCGGTGCTCGACACGCCGGTCGTCTACGCCATCGTCTCGCTCGTGCGCTCGCGCGAGGGTGCAGAAACCGGCGAGACCCACATGGCCTGAACCGGTTCGCGATCGATCGGAGACCGTTTTAGTACCTCGCGGGCGAGCCACCGGTATGGACGAACGCGTTCGCGAACACGCGGCAGTACTGGTCGACTGGAGCGCACGGGTCGAGGAAGGGGACGACGTCGTCCTTTCGGTGGGGCCCGACGCCCACGAACTCGCCGTCGCCGTCGCCGAGAAACTCGGCGAGCGGGGCGCGAACTTGCTCGCGACCTACGGTTCCGGCGAGGTCACGCGCGCGTATCTCCGGGCGCACGAGGGCGACTTCGACGAGAATCCGGCCCACGAACGCGCGTTACTCGAGGAGAGCGACGTCTACCTCTCGATCGGCGGCGGGCGGAACACGAGCGCGACCGCCGACGTGCCGGGCGAGACGCGCCAGGCCTACCGCAGCGCCCGGACCGAGATCCGCGAGGCGCGCTACGACACGCGCTGGGTCTCGACGATCCACCCGACCCGATCGCTCGCCCAGCAGGCGAACATGGCCTACGAGGCGTACCAGGAGTTCGCCTACGACGCCATCCTCCGGGACTGGGAGTCGCTGGCGGCGGAGATGGCCCGACTGAAGGAACTACTCGACGAGGGCTCGGAGGTCCGCCTCGTCTCCGACGACACCGACCTCACCATGTCGATCGAGAATCGAACGGCGGTCAACAGCGCGGCCTCGGTCGCATACGACTCGCACAACCTGCCGAGCGGCGAGGTATTCACCGCACCCGCGGCCACCGAAGGCGAGGTCGCGTTCGACGTGCCGATGACGCTGCGCGGCGAGGCGGTTCGCGACGTCCACCTCACCTTCGAGGACGGGGCTGTCGTCGACTACGCGGCCGAACAGGGCGAGGACGTGATCGGCGACATCCTCGACACCGACGAGGGCGCTCGCCGACTGGGCGAACTCGGGATTGGAATGAACCGCGGGATCGATCGGTACACGGACAACATCCTCTTCGACGAGAAGATGGGCGAGACGGTCCACCTCGCCGTCGGCCGCGCCTACGACGCCTGTCTCCCCGAGGGCGAGTCGGGCAACGACTCCGCCGTTCACGTCGACATGATCACCGACGTCAGCGAGGGCTCCCAGCTGGAGATCGACGGCGAGGTCGTCCAGCGGAACGGTCGGTTCCGGTGGGAGGACGACTTCGAGCAGTGAGGTCCCGCCACGGACCGTCGACCACCCGATCGTCGGGTTAAGCACCGGTTACGCCGCTTCTCGTGCGAATTCGTCGATCGAAACGACCGCATAGTAATGGACGATTCCCCCGTCGGTCTCGACACCGCCATGACCGGTGGCGGCCAGTAACCGGTCGGGGCGATCGCTGCTCGTCGCCCCCTACCCCGCTTCCACAGTTGTCTGCCCGCCCTGCCGGAGGCGGTAGTATCCGGCGATCACCGTTTCTTTATTCGGATCGAGAGCCAACGACCCCTATGCGCGATCGGCTTCGGGCGGGCGTCGCCATCTACAACGACGGGTACTATCACGCCGCCCACGACGCCTGGGAAGACTACTGGCTCGATCTCGAGAGCGGAACCGACGACGAGCGCCTGTTACACGGGCTAATCCAGTTCACCGCCGCCGTCTACCACGCTCGCGATCGCAACTGGGCGGGTGCCGTCGGCCTCGCGAATAGCGGTCGGGACTACCTCGACGGCTTGCCGGCGGACTATCGCGACCTGGGACTCGATCCGATCCGATTGGCGCTCGGAACGATCGCAACCGATCCCGAGGTCGCCGAGCGCCGACCGCCGATCCCGATCGAACACGAGGGAACGGTCCCCACGCTCGCGGATCTCGGCGTCGAACCGACCGCGATCGCGGCGATCGTTCTCGCGGAGGAACTTGGATTCGACGAGGACCCGATCGAGCGGGCGCGAACGTACGCGGAACGCGATCTGACGGCCGGAGGCGACGACAGTCGGTTCATCACGCTGCTGTTCGATTTCGTCCGCGAGGACGAGCATCGGGGACTCGTCTACCAGCGGTTGACGGGCCACGTCGATCGCCGCCGATCGCGCGAAAAAGACGTCGAAGGGCTGTTCTGACCGCCCGATCAGTCGGGTCGGTCGCGCCGGGTCTCGATCGCCGTTCGCCGACTTGATTCGTGGCTCGTCGCCGACACTGACGCTCGTCGATCTAGTCGCTCGCGTCGGACCGGATGGGAGTCCCGTCGGGTCCGAGGACCCACCAGATGTCGTTGCTGCCCTGTCCACGAGCGTCTCCCGGAGCGTCGTCCTGGGCGAAGCCGTACAGCGGCCAGCCGTTGGCTATCACCTGCATCTCGCCGGTCGCCCGCTCGAAGGTGTCTAACTCTGCCGTGACGTCGTCACCAGCGACGGCCGTGTCGGCGGTGAGCGGCGGCCAGGCATCGGCGCAATCCCCGTCGCAGGCAGTCTCCGGCGCCCCCTGGGTGTCCTGATCAAACATGTACAGCGTCATTTCGTCCGCGTCGACCAGGATCTCGCCGTATTCGGCGTGATCGCGGACCTGAACGGTCGGCGCTGTCTCGTCGGCTTCGTCATGGTCCGGGAGTTCATCTGCGAAGCGATCGATCTCGGCGAGGACGTCCTCGAACGGAACCGTTCCTCGATCTCGAATCGTCATCGGGTCGAGCGTGGGGGCGTCGAGGATCTCCTGCGGTGTCAGCCATGCCCACTCGCAGTCCTCGTTCCCCTCGGTCGTCGCGTTGAGTTCGTGTTCGAGGAACGCCTTGCTAAACGGGGCAAGGAGCGGCGGTTCGTCGCTCCCCTCGAACGTGTCCTCGTACTCCGGCACGTCCTCCTCGGCGAGGTCGCCGACGACGATTCGCATGCTCATTCCGAGAACGTGGTGTGGGCCACAGTACACGTCGTACACGCCAGGTTCGGTGAACTCGTAGAGCCAGGCGCTACCGAGGTTGAGCACCGGCGACGAGAACGGCGGGACCCCGTCGGGCACTCGCTGCTGGAATCCCTGTGCGGGATGATAGGCCGTAACCGTGTGATCGGGCGATTCAGGGGTGAACTGCACGACGTCACCCCCACTCACGTGAATGCCGATCGGATCGAAGTGGAAGAACGGCGGCCGGTCCGGGTTCTCCGGGTCGTCCGGTTCGACCGTGTGGAGTCTGACTTCGTGGTCCGGGTCGAGCGTCTCGGGCAGTTCCTCGACGTCCGGCACCGCAAGGCCGTACTGCGGATCGATCCCTGCCGCGTCGGACCCAGTAGTATCGGTCTCCTCTGTGCCGGAGTCGTCATCGTCGCGAGCGGTTGCGAGACCACTGCTCAGCGAGAGAGCGACCCCTGCGCCCAGCGTTTTCAGCAACGGTCGCCGCTCGAAGTCGATCCACCCGGCGATCGATTTGTCGAACGATTCGTCGGTCCTCTCCGCCTCGGGTGATCGCATCGTATCACTCCCCCAGTTGCTGCCGCCTGCGTCGAACACGTGCACTCACCGAGGAATATAGCGACGGGATCGTTTCATCTCGATAATATCAGTTACCCAATATTTATTCACCTGCAGATTGTGAGCCGACCCCTGTTGCCCCTACCATGGTAATATATAGCATATCTCGGAGTTACAGACGAAATGGCTCGCTGACGTATAATTCCGTGTAACTACGTGTTGGTGGAATGGGGCGGACGATCCCGATTCTGTCCACAGTCGTACGGTCGACGTCAAAAATCCGGTCAGTCTCCGTCCGAGTACAGACACCCCGATCGATGGGCGTCTCTTGCCGAGATGCCGTGCCCATAGCGGGAGGAGAGATTACCCACATCGAGCGTTTCGTGGGCCGTTCGCGTGATTTCGGAATCCGATCGCCGTCAGTCGTGTCGCGCCGAGTTGTCCTGTGGCTCGTAGCCCAGCACCTCGCGGGCCCGATCGATCGAGTAGTACTTGCGATCGTTGTCGGAGATGCCGTAGACGATCTCGTACTCGTAATCGGCGCGGATGCACCGATCGAACAGGTGCGCACAGTCGCGGTAGGAGAGCCACATGGCCTGCCCGCGCTCGTAGTCGATCGGCGGGTGGCCCTCGGTGAGGTTGCCGATGCGGACGTTGACGACCGAGAGGCCGTACTCGTCGTGGTAGTAGCGCCCGAGGGTTTCGCCGGCGGCCTTCGAGACGCCGTAGAGGTTGCCGGGGCGGGGCAACTCGGTGCCGTCGAGCAGGTAGTCGTCGTGCGTGCGGTACATGTCGGGGACGCGTTCCTCGGTCTCGTAGGCCCCGACGGCGTGGTTCGACGAGGCGAAGGCGACCTTCTCGACGCCGGCGTCGACGGCGGCCTCGAAAATCTTCTGCGTGCCGTCGATGTTGTTCGTGAGGACGCTGTCCCACGGCGCCTCCGGTCGCGGGTCGCCCGCGAGGTGAATCACGACGTCGATACCCGCCATCGCCTCGCGGACGGCGTCCTCGTTCGTGATGTCCGCGACGACGAACTCGCCTGGATGGTCCTCCGTCGGCGGGTCGCGATCCATCAGACGCCACTCGTGTTCGTCGCCGATACCGCCGAGAATCGCCTCTCCGACGCGCCCCGCAGCCCCCGTGAGCAGGACCGACTGTGCCATTCGTTCGGTGTGAAGGCAGGGGTCGATAAGTAACGTGCGATTCCGTGCCGGTCCGATCGTCGCTGACATACGTTTCCCGGATGATACGACGCCCGAGCGGGATCCGGGGACGGACCACCGTTTGCGATCGGTGCCGCGGACCGGAATCCCCTTCCCGGTCGTGCACGTGAACTCGCTCATGTCGCCCGATTCGACGCCGACCGACGCCGAAGCCGCCTGTTTCGAGGCCGGCATCAAGTTCGGCACGCTCTACCACCAGTTCGCCGGGACGCCGGTCTCGCTCGAGAGCGCGCCCAGTCTCGCGACCGCGATCGGGGAATCGATCGAGAACCAGCCCCACTGCACCACGGTGACGGTCGACGTGCGGGAGGACGAACTCGCCGCGGCGCTCGAGGCGGGACCTGCCGACTACACCGAACTGACGGGCCGTTTCCTCGAGGTCGAGATCGTCGTCGACTACGAGGGCTGCGAGGTCGTCACGCGCATGGCGATGGAGGATGGCTACCCGCTGATGCGACTGGAGGAGGTCCACGGTCGCGAGTAGCGCCCCGATCGGTTCGTCCCGTCACGCGGAGCCGGAACCGTCGTCTTCGAGTTCGGGATCGAACAGGTCCTCGATCGAGGCGTCGAAGTGAGCCGCGAGTTCGAACGCGAGTTCGAGCGACGGGTCGTACCGATCGCGCTCGATGGCGTTGATCGTCTGGCGGGAGACGCCGACGGCCGCCGCGAGGTCGGCCTGGCTCTCGCCGCGTTCTTCGCGCCGATCTCGGATGTCGCACTTCATCGGCGACGGTAGTAGCCGATCGCGACGCCGTAGGTCACGTAGACGGCGGCCGTCGTCCAGGCGAGCGTGACGCTCGCGGTCCCCCACGAGAAGTACCGGGTCGACGAAAGGACGACGAGCGACGGGAACACGATCGCCGCCAGCCACCCGAACAGCGTCAGTGTGAACCCGCTGGCGCGTCTGTGGATGGTGTCGTCCCGCTCGTCGAACAGCGTGTAGCTCGTTGCGGACGGGATCGCCACGGCGGCGATCATGCCGACGGCGTAGAGTCCGACCGCGACGAGCGGTCGCTGGAGCGCCGAGCCCACGCCGAGGGCGACGCCCGCGAATACGCAACAGGCGAGCATCAGTCGTTTGTACGTCTCCGGTGCGCCGGTTCGAAGGAGTCCGGTTGCAGGTTCCGTCATGGGTGTATCGAGTTCGAGGGTCGTACCGCGCTCGTTCCGTAAAGGACGCTTTACAGTAAAGTGTGCTTTACACACCCACTTAATCCTGTCCGTTCGTTGCCAGCAGTACCGTGCCGAATCTATCCGCTCGCCGTCCTCCCGCGGGTGTCGAACCGATCTCCCGCCGCGGGTCTCGACGATTCCAGCCTTTCGAAATCTCTCCGTCGATCGGCCGATGTCGGCTCGCTTCGGCCGATTTTCACTTTCACTTTCGGGCTACCTTTTAACCCCAGTCCCGGTGAACGTGGTGACATGAGCCAAGCGACACTCGGCGACGACGACGAACTGTTCGGCGAAGCGGCCAACGAGATGCGCGAGGACGTCGAATCCTCGCTCGCGGAGGCCTGGGACGCACTGCCGGCGGCCGACGACGTCTGGGAGACCGACGCGGACAACGTCCTGGGTGTGCTCAACGGACTCAACTCCGCGCTGGACGCCGGCGACGCCGAGGACCACCTCCGGGACGCCAAGAAGTGGTTCACGATGGGCCAGCGTGCCGACGCCTTCGACGACGCCGACGACCTTGAGGAAGAGATCGGCGATCTCGAGGACGCCATCACGGACATCTCCGCGGCGGGCGAGCAGGTCGGCGACCTCACGTCGACGATTCCTGCACTCCGGAGTACGCTGGAGGACGCCGGACCCGACGCGGAAGAGGAGGAAGAGGAGGAAGAGGAGGAAGAGGAGGAAGAGGAGGAAGAGGAGGAAGAGGAGGAAGAGGAGGAAGAGGAGGAAGAGGAGGAAGAGGAAGAAGAGGAAGAAGAGTAACGACCGGATCGTCTCGGTCCCTTCGCCGGCATCCGGGAGCCGTCTTTCTTCGTCAGGCCCGGACTACGATCGGTCTTCGGGCCGGGCGACGTCGCGTTCGGCGATCGTCTCGAGGAGTCGAACGAGCGCATCCGCAGCCAGGTCGAGCAGTTCTTCGCCGCGTCGGGCGTCGCCGTCGGCCGGATCGCCGACGACGCCGTTGTCGGTAAACTCCGCGGCGTCGTAGGCCAGATTCGTGTGACTCGTCCATTCTCCCCAGCCGTCGGCTCGCCCCGCCCGTGCCTCGTCGATCCGATCCTCGCGGACGAGGTCCGGGTCGACGTGGCGCAACAGTGCCGTCTCGAGCGGGCCGCCGTGGCCCATGTCGGCCGAGTGGTCGCCGACGGCCTCGAACCACGTGAACGGGACGGCGTAGGCCGTTCCCGATCGGATCAGGGTCCCCCCGACCTCCCGCAGGGCGTCGACGTTCCCGCCGTGGCCGTTGACGAGGACGACCCGGTCGAGGCCGTGGTGGGCGAGGCTCTCGACGGCCTCGCCGACGTAGTCCCGGAACGTGTCTTCGGAGACCCACATCGTTCCGGGGAACTGGCGGTGTTCCGCGGCGATCCCGACCGGGATCGCGGGTGCCCGGACGACCTCGCGATCGGTTCGATCGAGGGCGGCGTCGGCGACGGCCTCGGCCCCGATCACGTCGGTCCCGAGCGGCGCGTGGGGGCCGTGCTGTTCCGTGCTCCCGACGGGGACGACCGCGAGTTCGGTGTCGGCGTCGCGCACGTCGGTCCACGTCGCATCGGAGAGGTCCATGGATGAGTCCTCCGACCGTGTGGACATGAAACTCTCGGTGGCCGCGTCGGGCGTCGCCGGTTACGGCGACGACTATAGCGGCTCGATCGGGGCCGATCGAGCGGCCTCCCTGGCGATGCGGGAAACGGTGCGTACGCAGGGCCAACCTGTTTGGGTGTGCTGGCGCAGTATCCTCCCATGAGTAACGAGGATCGCGAACTCGGCGTCGAACTCGGTGACCTTCAGGCGGAACTCGAGAGTCAGGAGTATCCCGTCAGTCAGGACGACCTGCTCGACGAATACGGCGACGAGCGGATCGGCATGGGCGAGGAGACGATGACCCTCGAGGAACTCATCGGGCCCCTGAACGAGGACGAGTACCGGGACTACGGCGAGGTCGAGCAGGCGATCATGAACATGGTCAGCGACGACGCGATCGGGCGGAAGAACTACAGCGATCGGACGCCGCCGGCGGCGGGCGAAGACAGGCAGGACGAGGGGGCACCGGAACAGGAGGGGCAGCGCGAACAGGAGTCGTTCTGAGCGTCCGACCGATCGGGTTGGACGGATTCTGTGCAATCGAGTTCGAGAGGCCTTCGTGACGCCGCTGTTCGGTAGCGACGGCTCAGTCGTCGTCGGCGTCCGCGTCGACCTCCGTCCGCGCCTGGCGGCGCTGGGCGCGCTCGATGAACTCCTGTGGTAACTCGTCGATCTCGCCCGCCTGGACGCCCCAGAGGTGCGAGTAGAGTCCATCGTTGGCCAGCAGGTCCTCGTGTGTCCCTCGTTCGACGATCTCGCCGTCCTCGAGGACGACGATCTGGTCGGCGTCCCTGATCGTCGAGAGCCGGTGTGCGATCGCGAACGTCGTTCGATCGGCGGCGAGTTCGTCGATCGATCGCTGGATGAGCATCTCGGTCTCGGTGTCGACGTCGCTCGTGGCCTCGTCCAGGATCAGGATGTCGGGATCCTTGAGGATCGCGCGGGCGATCGAGATACGCTGGCGCTGGCCGCCCGAGAGTTTGACGCCGCGTTCGCCGACCTCGGTGTCGTACCCCTCCGGCAGGTTCTGGATGAAGTCGTGTGCCTCGGCCATCTTCGCCGCTTCGATCACGGCATCGCGATCGGCCTCGAACGTACCGTAGCGGATGTTCTCCTCGACGGTGCCGTAGAAGAGGAACGTGTCCTGGCTGACGTAGCCGATCGACTCGCGCAGACTCTCGAGCGTGACCTCGCGGACGTCCTGGCCGTCGATCCGGATCGCGCCCTCGTCGACGTCGTACATCCGAAGGAGGAGTTTGAGGACCGTCGACTTGCCCGCGCCGGTGGGGCCGACCAGCGCCAGCGTCTCGCCGCCTCCGACGGTGAAGTCGATGTCTTCGACGATGACCTCGTCTTCGTCCGTCTCCGCGGCGTCCGACTCGTCGACACCCTCGTGGCCGCCGTAGCCGAACGTCACGTGATCGTACTCGACGCGCCCCTCGCGCACCTCGAGGTCGGTGGCGTCCGGCGTCTCCGCGACCCGACTCGGTTCGTCCATCAGGCCGAACATCCGTGCGGAGGAGGCGCGGGCGCGCTGGTACATGTTGATGATCTGCCCGAATTGTGCCATCGGCCAGATGAACCGCTGCGTGTAGAGGATGAACACGACGAACTCGCCCTCGCTCAGCGTGCCGGTGAAGGGACCGGGCGGCCCCTGGAAGACCCACAGGCCGCCGACGAGGAACGTGACGACGAAGCCGATGCCCGCGAGGACGCGCAGTCCCGGGAAGAACTTGATACGCGTCTCGATGGCGTCCCAGTTGGCGTCGAAGTAGTCCTGCGAGACGTCCTCGACCCGATCGGACTCGTAGTCCTCGGTCGTGCTGGATTTGATCACCTGGATCCCGCCGAGGTTGTTCTCGAGGCGGGAGTTGACCTTCCCGACGGTCGAGCGGACGGCGGCGTACTTGGGCTGGATGATCCGGACGAACAGGTAGGTGAAGCCGGCGATCAGCGGCACCGGGAGAAGGGCCACCAGCGCCAGTTGCCAGTTGTACGCGACGAGGATGGCACCGATTCCGACGACCATCACCGCCAGTCGGAACAGGGAGTTCATCCCGTCGTTCAGGAATCGCTCGAGGCGGTTGACGTCGTTCGAGAGGATCGACATCATCTCCCCGGTCTGCTTGTCCGCGAAGAAGTCCATGTTCAGCCGCTGCATCTTGTCGTAGGTGTCGGTCCGGATGTCGTGCTGGATGTTCTGGGCGAACGCGTTGAACCCCCAGTTGCGAATCCAGTGAAACGCGGCGCCGAGGAAAAAGGCGCCGGCGATGACGCCGACGGTCAGGTAGAACTGCTCGAGTTGCGTCCCGGGAACGTACGGTGCGACGATCTCGCTGCCGAACGGGAGCGCCTCCGCGTAGCCGATTTCGTCGCGAAACACCGCGTCGAGTGCCACCGCCAGCATGATCGGCGGCAGCAGATCCAGCACGCGAGCGGAGACGCTCGCGAGGATGCCGACGACCGCGTGAAACACGTAGTTACGACCGTACTCGACGAACAGCCGCTTCATCGGGTTCTCGATCTCCTCGCGCTGTTCCTCGAACGGGTCGTCGTCCTCCCAGTCGACACCGCTCATTACTCCCGCCTCGGGGTCCGGGGCCAATAAGGGTTTGCTACGAATCGAAATACGTCTGCTCGCCGATCGGGTCGGCCACGGCCGACTCGATCGCGTCCGCTCGCGGCTCCGACGGGGCGACCGCCGTGACGCTCACCTCGTTCGACTCGAGGTCGATCTCGACCTCGTCGCCGACCTCGATCCCCGTCTCGTTCGCGTAGCCGCGTGGCACCTCGAGAACCCACTTCGCCTCCCCGCTATACTCGAGGTCCTCGCCGTCCTCGCCGGGTTCGGGGGCCCGCGCGTGCGCGATCGTCGTGATCTCCCGATCGGCGTCGATGAAGATGATGTCGATATCGAAGTCCATCTCCCGCATGACGTACGTGCGATCGCCCTCGCGTTCGTGGACGAACAGCATCCCGGTCCCCGGTTCGAGCGAGTCGTGATCGCTCAGCCCGGTGTAGCGCTCGCTCCGCGTGTCGGCGACCTCGACCTCGACGACTGCCTTGGGTTCCTCGTCGTCTTCGTCGTCGACCACGCGCACCTCGCCCTCGTCCGGGCTCCACGGGGCGGAGACGACGCCGCCCTGCACGAGGAGCACGAGGACGATCGAACAGGCTCCGATCACGAGCAGCCCCTTCCAGACGCGTTCGAGGGCCATGGCGCATACCTGCCACGCGAGAAAGTAAAGGTTATTCGGACGGGGCGACTCAGTCGGCATGCGGGCTCGTGGTCTAGCTGGTCATGACGCGGCCTTTACAAGGCCGAGGTCGGTGGTTCGAACCCGCCCGAGCCCATTTCTCTGGCGAACAACTCCGTGAGCCAGAGAAATGTACGCGAGTGGCGGTTCGAACTAGACCGAGGTTCTGCGCCCGTGGCGCAGGTTCTCGGGCGTAGTTCGAACCCGCCCGAACCATCCATTCCGCCCGAGCCGCCGATCGCTCCGATCGTCCTCGCGTCGTCTCTCGATCGGGTTCCACCCGCGCACCGATCGGCGTCTACCGTAGCGATCGTCGACGGACAAGCCCCTCCCCCGCTCGAGTAGCCGCCGCGCCGCAATCGGCCGTCACATCGACCGACCGGCCATCGATCGCGAGCGTCGTTCTCTGCCCCTGTACCGTTGCCCCACGTTGATATGCGATCCCCGCGTCCAGTGACACGTGACCCAGCAGCGGCTCACCGCGGCTGACGTCCGGGGATGGGATTCGCTCCGGGAGATCGCCGAGTCGTTCGCGGCGCGTGGTCTCGAGGTTCGATCGACGCCCGGCGAACGGACGCGCTTTGCCTGCCGGTGCGACGACGAGGCGCTCGGTCTCGTCGTGGCCGGACCGAACGAGTCGGCGACGGCGTTCGGTCCCGACCGGGGCGGTCGGCGGACGAATCTCGTCGCGGCCCACGATTTCGAGCGGTTCACCGTCGTCGCGCGCGATCGGCGGCGGACCGACCAGCGCCACGGTCGATTCGGGATCCGGACGCTCTCGTTCACGAAATCGGGGTTCGGGCGGGAGGCCGAGCGCGCCGACGCGATCCTCGAACGACTCAACGCGATCGGAGAGGGTTCGACGAGACTCGCCGAGACGCTGTTCGACACGCGCGCGGTCGTCGAGGAGTTTACCCGGGAGTTCGAGGCGCTGCGGACCGACCTCGTGGAGGCGGTCTCGGGGATTCCGGACGATCGCGGCGACGCGAAACGGCGGTACGTCCAGGTGGTCCTCGATCGGTTGCTCTTTCTCGCCGTCCTCCAGGCGAAGGGGGTGCTCGACGGGTCCGAACGGTATCTCCACGATCGGCCCGCGACCGTCGTCGACGAGGGGACGGATCGGTACGAGGCGTTCTTCCGGCCGCTCTTCGACTGCCTCGCCGGCGACGAGCACGACCCCGCGTTCGGACGACTCCCATCCATCGACGGCGGGTTGTTCGCCAGGGCGTCGGTCGAACGGGCGTTCGACGACGTTGGGCTGGGCTCGTCCCCGACGGAGACGAACGCGCTCCTCGACGAGGTGCTCGCGTTCCTCTCCGAGTGGAACTGGGCGGTCGACGAGCGGGTCGCCGCCGCCGGCCCGAAGACGCTCACCCCCGCGATTCTGGGACGGGTTTACGAGCGGACGGTTACCCAGAAGGAACTGGGCGCGTACTACACGCCCGACGAAATCACCGGCTTCGTGGCACGCCGGACGATCCATCCCGCCCTCCTCGATCGACTCTCGGAGGCCGTCGACGCGGCGT
The DNA here is from genome assembly GCF_023566055.1 of Halosolutus amylolyticus. Lineage (NCBI taxonomy): Archaea > Methanobacteriati > Methanobacteriota > Halobacteria > Halobacteriales > Natrialbaceae > Halosolutus > Halosolutus amylolyticus. The sequence goes on from NZ_JALIQP010000001.1 coordinate 1,067,568, forward strand.
ACGAGTCGATCGACGAGGTGTTCGGCTTCACCGGAGAGGCGGCCAGTGACGCCGATGTGACCGTCGACGGGGGAGCGACGACGCCCCCAGTTCCGATCGAGCACGTGACGACGACTCACGTCGAGACGCTCTATCACGACGTGCTGTGGGAGACGCGGGTCCTGGATCCGGCGGTCGGGAGCGGCGCGTTCCTCCTCGCTGCACAGGACGTCCTGCTCGACGTCGCCGTCCAGTGTCTCGAGTTCTTCCGGCGCCTCGAGCGCGAGGGGCGCGGCGACGCGCTCGAGCCCCGGACGCGGGACGAACTGGCGACGATCGATGCCGACGGCGGCACCCCCTCGTTGCACGCGAAGCGCGCGATCGTTCGCCACTGCCTCCACGGCGTGGACGTCGACGACGGGGCCGTCGAGGTCTGCAAACGCCGTCTCTGGCTGTCGATGGTCGCCGACGTCGAGGGCGCGCCGGGGGAGATCGAGGCCCTGCCCGACATCGATGACAGCATTCGGCAGGGAAACGCCCTCGTCGGCGTCACCGATCTCGCCGAGCGAGAGGGGGACGCGTCGGCCACGATCGATGGGGGCGACGGCGACGGGAACGAGGAGCGCGAAGCGGCGGGCGATCGGCCGTCTCCCTCACGCGCCGAACTCGACGGGCGGGTGCTCGCGGACTTCCACGACGCGGGACTCGAGGACGTCACCCGCGCGGACCTCACCGATCACTCCCCGTTCCACTGGCCGCTCGAGTTCCCGGCGGTGGCCGCCGCGGGTGGCTTCGACGTCGTCGTCGGCAACCCGCCCTGGGACGTCGTCGCACCCGACCGCGAGGAGTACTTCGCGAGGTTCGACGAGGGGTTTCGAACCCGATCGCCGTCCGAGAAAGACGCCGTCCAGGAGCGACTCCTGGACGATCCCGCGGTCACCGACGGCTGGGCGGCCTACCAGGAGCGACTTGCGACCCGGGCGGCCTACTTCAACGGCAGTTCGCAGTACGTCCTGCAGAACCCCGACGTCGGCGGTACCGCCGTCGGCACCGACAACGACCTCTCGATGCTGTTCCTGGAACGCGTCTTCGAGGTGGCGAGCGACGAGTCGTACGTCGGCCAACTCCTCCCGGGAACCGTCTTCGTCGGGGCCGCGGGGGCCGACCTTCGTACGCACCTGCTCGAGGAGACGTCGCTCCGGCAGGTCGTCCTCTTCGAGAACCGAGGCATCTTTCCGGACGTCGACAGCCGGTACAAGTTCGGTATCGCCGTCTGCGAGACCGGCAGCCGCACCGATCGATTCGAGTCGATCTACCGGAAAGGCGACCTCGACGTGCTCGGGCGCATCGAGGAGTCGGCAGTCACTGTCCCCCGGTCGGTCCTGACCGAGTACTCGCCGAACGCGGGGCTGTTCCCGCTGGTCGAATCGGAGACCCAGGCCGCCGTCCTTCGCAGCCTCGTTGCCCATCCGTCACTCTCCGACGACGCCCCGGGGTGGAGGGTGACCCCGTACCGGGAACTCGATCGCAACAGGGACCGTGACCGCTACGTCGAATCCGAAGCGGCGGGCGCGTATCCGGTCTACGGCGGATCGAACGTCTACCAGTACAGCTATTCCCCCGACGTCGTCGCGGACCTGGCGTCGCCGACGCTGTGGAGCGTCGCCGAAGACCGCGACCCGGAGCGAAGCGCCAAACGCCGAATTCGGGAGAAAGCGCTCCGGTCCCGGGACCCCGAGCTGGGCCTCAAGAAGGCACTCTACGAGGCGTTCGACGGAACGGGGCCACAGCGGGCGTTCGTGGACGCCCTCCTCGAACGGGAACGCGGACGGCCGCTCTCGCTCGACGACGTCAAACTCGACTGCAGCGCGTATCGCCTCGTCTTCCGGAACATCACGAACTCGACGAACGAGCGAACGATGATCTGTGCGGTCGTTCCGAAGGGGGTCGTCTGCCACCACGGGCTCAACACGATCCGCCCGTACACGTTCGACATCGATCGGGACGCCCTTTCGGAATCCCCCCTGCACTCGGTCTACGAGCGCGTGTTCACCGATCGCGAACTGTTTGTCGCGCTCGGACTCCTGAACAGTCTCCCCTTCGACTACCTGATGCGGACGAAGATCGAGGAGAACCTCGTCTCGTACAAACTGACCGAGTCACAGGTGCCGCGTCTGACCGCGAGTAACGACTGGTTCGAGTACATCTCGGAGCGCGCCGCGCGCCTCAACTGTTACGGCCCGGCGTTCGCGGAGATGCGTGACCGTCTCGGGGGTATCGACCCGGTAACCGATCGCCGGGGCCGCACCGAACTGCAGGCCGAGATCGACGCGGCGGCCTGTCACGCCTACGGCCTCTCCCGGCGCGAGGCGGCGGTCGTCCGCGATTCCTTCCACCGGGTGTCCGACCCACGGATCATGACGGACGCGTACTTCGACCTGGTGGGGACGACGTACGATCGCCTCGCGTCGGCCGGGCCGTTCCCCTGAGTGGCGTGAATCGAGGATGTCTCGGGCGTCACGATCGGACGGAGCCGGTGGCCGACCGTAGCCGGCGATTGCAAGTGGTAGTCTGATAATAGCCGCGATCAGTCAGTGCTTGAGTCGCGCGACGTTCTCGCGAATCTGGCCGAGGAGCCCCTCCTCGGATTCTGCTTCGAGGGCGGCGTGCAGCGTCGAGTTTTCGGGTTCGTCCTTGACCACGACGCGAAGGTACGGTTCGAGCTGTTCGAAGTTGTCCGAGAGCACGACGGTGTGGTTCTCCTCGTCGTGATCGACGACGCCCGCGTCGGCGAGTTTCGGGACGTGGCACTGGACGGACGAGACGTAGACGCTCTTGTACTCGTTTTTCGCGACTTCGTCCGGCGGCACGTCGTGTTCCCAGCCGGCGACCTGTTCGGCGATCGTCGACAGCTCGATCGGGCCGTCTTGCCCCCTGAGGGCGTAGAGGAGATATCGCCGGCGGCGGTTCGCCAGGAGCTCCAGAATGGTGTCGGCCGAGAGTTCTGTCTCCCCCTCGTCCGAGGCAAGTGCTTCCATAACACGATGTTACCCTCCAGCGCAGAAAAGCGTGTCTTGAATATCCAACATTCCAACCAACGAACGTCAGGCACTCCCAAACGCGATGGTAGCCATCCCGTTACTGAGTCGCGATTACCCTACTGGATTCTGCTGACGGGAAACGTGTCGTTCCGCCTGCCCTTCTGCCGGCGATTAGATTCGAAATCCTTTTTTATACCATGGACGGAGATGTAGGTGCGCCGCCTTAGCTCAGACTGGGAGAGCACTCGACTGAAGATCGAGCTGTCCCCGGTTCAAATCCGGGAGGCGGCATACTTTTGCGGCGAGCAACACCTCGAGCCGTGCATGCGATCCGGGAGGCGGCATCCCGTTCCTATGCCGTTTCCGTTCGATCTGCACTCGATCGACGATCGGGATGACTGCACGGCGAGAGCGACCCGCCCCGGCCGTCACTGTACTGCGGCGATCGTCCGGGGCGCGACAGGACTCCGCGCTCGATGCCGTGTCCGGAATCCACTCCGGTGACGCGATCAAGTATCGAAATGGATACAGGAATCGCGTTCAGCGAGCGTTCTTGTCGATTCACTCTGTAGTTCGACTCGATGACTGACGGAGGACCGCGGATCGGCATCGTGACCGGGACGAGGGCACCCGAACTGACCGACGACGGGCGCGCCGTCGCGTCGGAACTCCGCGATCGGGGGTACGAAGCCGAACCCGTGATCTGGAGCGAGTCGGGGGTGGACTGGTCGCGGTTCGACGGCCTCGTCGTTCGATCGTGCTGGCAGTACTACGAGGACCCGGACGCGTTCCGCGCGTGGCTCGGGACGGTCGAGCGAAACGGCGTCGTCGTGGTCAATCCCCCAGACGTGATCCGGTGGAACGTCCACAAGTTCTACCTGCGGGACCTCGAGACGGCCGGCGTCTCCGTCGTCCCGACCGCGTACGTCGATCGGGGTGCAGACGTCGACCTCGGGACGGTGCTGGCCCGGAACGACTGGACGGACGCCGTAATCAAACCGGCGATCGGGACCAGTTCCAGCGGCGTCTGGCGGGCCTCGACGCCGATCGGACCGGACGCAGCGGACCGATTCGAGGCCCAGCGCGCCGAACGCGATCTCCTGGTCCAGCAGTTCGCACCCGAGGTACTCGACGGTGAACTCTCGCTGATCTTCTTCGGGGGCGCGTACAGTCACGCCAACCGGAGCGTGCCGGCAGACGACGACTTCAGGGCGCATCCGGATTTCGGCGTCTCCACCGCGGCGATCGATCCGGCGGCCGATCTCGTCGCCCAGGCCCGAACTGTCCTGGAGGCCGCCGCTAACGTCCACTCGATCGACCCGTCGGAATTGACCTACGCCCGCGTCGACGGGGTCGAGCGAGGCGGGTCGTTCGAACTGATAGAACTCGAACTGATCGAACCGTACCTTGGTCTCTCGCGGACCGACGGCGCGCTCGATCGGTTCGTCGACGCGATCGACGCGGCACTGTGTCGTCGCTCCGACTCGATCGCCCGCGCCCTGTCGTGACCGGGGCTGCGTCCGATCGCCGCGTCGATGGACGGGACTGGTGCGAGACGGGCGAGAACGGCGGACGCGATCGACGAGGACGAGCGACGGACGAGTGGTCGGCCCTGACTGGACCCGCGGTCACAGCGGCGCTGCACAGCGACCACAGTACCGAAACGCGGGGTCGTTTTTCGCACCACAGTGACGACACGTCAGGCGCGTCCGCTCCGCCGCGTCCTCCTCGAGCGGAGCGGCGGGGCCCCGGTCGTACTCCTCGTCTTCGGTGTAGCGTTCGATCTCCCCGTTCTTCCACTTGCGCCGTCGCTCGAGCCCCTCCCGGAAGATCCGGGCGAGAACCGGGATGCTGACCCCTAACGCGAACAGCAAGAGGACCAGTATCACCGCGGCGTAGAGCTGTCCGGGAGCGACCACACGGTACCTACGACCGCCGATCGGTTAGGTACTGTGTGCGATTCCCGAACAGTATCCCGGCTGGACTCGTCCGTGAGCGGCCGGAATCGTTATAGTATGGCCCGCTGATAGAAGTTGAAGATGAAGGCAGGAGTCCTCGGCATCGTCGATGGCACGTTCGACGTCGTCGACTCGTACACCGAGACCGTCACGGCGGACGGGGCGGAACTCGATCGCTGTCTCGAGATCGATCGCGTGTTCTCTCTGCCGTCCGGAGACATGGCATTCGCTGGTCGTGCCGCTGCCGAGACGCGGACGGATCGGCCCACGACGACGATCGAGAGCGGGGCGATTCACGTCACCGAACGACCGCGGATCGACACGAAGTACACCGAATTCGTCGGCGTCCCCGGCGAGTTCGTCGCCGTCGACAGTGGCGACGGTACGTTCGCGTTCGACCTCATCGGGGCCGAGACCGACACGAGCATCGAGCGCGCGACGCTGGACCTCGACGGGTTCTTCGCGGCCCGCGAGTCGGCGACGCCGTGGAAAGCCGGGTTCCACGGGACCGGCGACAACGGGATGAACGGGATCTTCCACGGCGAGGATCTGCGGACGAGCCACGATATGGACGGCCTCCTCGCGAACTCGAGTCTGAATCAGGTCGGTCTCACCTACGAGTACGCCGGAGCCGACGTGAAGATGACTGGGTCTCGAAGCGGCTACGTGGAGATCTACCGGCCGTCCGAGTTCGACTCCGGGCAGTACCTGACGTACCTGCGCGAGGAGATCCGTCCGTACGTCCGGTGAGTCCGGCTCGATCAGTCCGTCTCCTCGATCTTCTGTCCCCAGAATCCGGGATATTTGGTCACCGTGACGTCGCCCTCGACCCGGGTCTGACAGGCCAGTCGGAGGCCGCGGTCGGGATCGTGCGGCGGGAACGAAAGTCGCTGTTGCTCCCGATCGGTGGGGTCGCTGACCGCCCCGTCGACCGCGACGGCACACGTCCCACAGGTGGCCTTCCCGCGGCAGTTCACGGTATCGGCCATCCCGTTGTGCGGACTCTCGCCGGCCTCGAGAAGCACGTCACGGAGGATCTCCCCCTCGTCACAGTCGATTCGTTGGCCGCGGAACTGAACCGTCGGCATGCCAGCGAGTACGTGCTGTGTGACCGTATGTCTTGGCTGTCGCCGTCGCGGCCGTCGTCGGTATCGTCTTTTTCGCACGGTCGGCCCTCCCAGCCGGCACTCCCACCGACGTCTTATATTTCGACCGCGGGCGAACGACGCCGTATGCAACCGTCAGCGCCAGCCACGCGACGAACGATCGTCGTCGGACTGGGCGCGCTCGTCGCCGGGTGCCTCGACGACGGGACGGAGGACCCGACCTCGACCGAAGACGACACCGACGGTTCGAACGCGACCGGCGGTGACGATGAGGACACGTCCGAAAACGGCGTCGACCCCACCGGCGACGTCGAGCAGGTCGGCGACCTCGCGCTCACGAGTCCGGCGTTCGACGACGGCGGTCGGATTCCCGAGCAATACGGCTACGAGGCCGAGAACGTTAATCCGCCGCTATCTATCGAGTCAGTCCCCGAGGATGTCGACTCGCTCGCACTGATCGTGGACGATCCGGACGCGGTCGAACCGGCCGGGGAGGTGTGGACGCACTGGCTCGTCTGGAACGTCCCGCCCGACACGACGACGATTCCGGAGGACTGGGAGGTTGAGGACGCCGCGGAGGGGACGAACGACTTCGGCGAGGTCGGCTACGGGGGGCCAAATCCGCCGGACGCGGAACACCGCTACCGGTTCAAACTCTTCGCGCTGGAGACGACGCTCGACCTGCCACCCGAAACGGACGCCGACGGCCTCGCGGAAGCCATGGACGGCCACGTGATCGCGGCGACGAAACTCGACGGGACGTACCCGGCCTGAGTAATCGAGCCCGATCGCCGACGCGTGTTCCCGGCGGGTGAACGCTCAACGGTTTTCCGTCGCTTCGCCGTACCGGCGGTGTGAGCAGCGACACCATCGCGAATGAGAGCGACACGTTCGAGATCGGTGAAACGACCGTCCATCGCCTCGGATTCGGAGCGATGCGCCTCTGTGGTGACGAGATCATCGGCCCGCCCGAGGACGAGGAGCGAGCGCGCGAGATGCTCCGGCAGGCGATCGACCTGGGCGTCGACTTCGTCGACACGGCCGACTCCTACGGCCCCGGCGTGAGCGAACGCCTCATCGGCGAGACGATCGGCGATCGCGACGACGTGCTGGTCGCGACGAAGGCCGGTCTCCTGCGCAACCGATCGGGCGAGTGGATCGCCCACGGCGATCCGGACTACGTCCGGAACCAGGTGCTGGCGTCGCTCGATCGGCTCCGGACCGACACGATCGACCTCTACCAGTTCCACCGCCCCGATCCGGACACGCCGTTCGAGGACTCCGTACAGACGTTCGCCGAACTCCAGGACGACGGCCTCGTCCGCTCCGTCGGCGTCAGCAACGTCTCCGTCGAGCAACTCGAGACGGCCCGCGAGCACGTCGACGTCGCCACCGTCCAGAACCGGTACAACGTGGCCGATCGGTCGAACGCGGACGTCCTCGAGGTCTGTGACGAACACGACATCGGATTCATTCCGTGGGCTCCGATCGACGGCGACGACCTCGCCGAACACGGCGACCGCCTCGACGACGTCGCCGAGAACCACGACGCGACGCGACGACAGGTCGCGCTGGCGTGGCTGCTGGAGCGATCGGACGTCGTGCTCCCGATCCCGGGGACGTCGGATCCGGCCCACCTCGAGTCGAACCTCGCGGCCTCGCAGGTGTCGCTGACCGACGACGAGGTGCAGGCGATCACCGGGGCGGCGGACTGATTCCACGCGGCTTCGATCCTCGCGTTGCGGCCGTCGAACCGGTGTCGAATTGCGCGCCGCTTCTCCCGTATCATACGGTTTACTGTACGTCAGTTCCGGCGCAACCGCCGCCCGGATCGCGGTTGCGCCGGTACATCGGTACAGCAATCCGTATCAGCCGTCGAATCGATCGGCGATCCGGTGCGTGAGATCGGTGAGGTAGATCGATCCCCAGACCGCCGCGACGGCGGCGCCGACGACGTCGTAGACGAGGTCGACGATCGTGTCGTTCAGTCCGTGCTGGGCGAGAACCGCGTCGAGGCCGAGCAGGGCGGCGCTCCAGTCGATGGCGAACTCCATGAGTTCCCAGAGGACGCCGAACGCCAGCACGAACACGAGAATGAACGCGAACAGCATCGACGTCGGGAAGTACACCTCGTCCGTGTGGAGGTCGATCGCCCGGACGACGGCGTAGCCGCCCGCGGCGACGATCGTCGCGGAGATCGTGTGCGTGAGGCTGTCCCACGGTCCGATCGCTCCGTACAGGCCAGCCGACCCGAGCGCGTGCAGGAAGACGGCCGCGGTCAGCCAGAACACGAGTTCGGGTTCGAGCGGCAGCCGGTAGTCCCGCTCGAGGACGGCCGGGAGGAACGTGATCGCCAGCGCTATCGCCCCGTTGGCGACCGTCGTCAGGTCGCGAACCACGAGTCCGTAACAGAGAATCAGTGCGAGTGCCGCCTGCATCGCCCGGGAGAGTCGCCGCACGGTCCGTTCGGGCACGTCCAGTCGATCGCGGACCAGCGAGGGGACGGGGTCCGATTCCGACTCGGACGCCGATCGCTGCGGCTCGGACGACCGGTCGGCCGTGCCCGTCGTGGAGTCCTCGGCGAGGCGGTCCGTCGTGGACCGACCGTACCGATCGAAGACGACGCCCGCGAACAGGCCGGCGACCGCCGCGTAAGCGAAGTCGTACATCAGCGCCCGGTTGGCCGCGTCCTGCGATCGCCCGTCCAGCACGTACGCCGTCCCGAACGCGACGTCCGAGACCCACTGGGCGACGTTCCACGCGCCCGCGACGGCGAGCGTCGTGAGCACGACGAACGCGATCGCGAACCCGTGGTTCATCCGGACCGCAGTGAAGCGATCGATCTCGACGGCGACGACGAGTGCGACAGCGGCGACGGCGACGTAGACCGCGATCGTCGTCAGGAACGATTCGTCGAGGATCGTCGCGTCGACGACGGGAAGCAAGACGAGCACCAGCAACTCCCAGGGCGGCACCGCCAGCGGATCCCGGAACGCGGCGACCGGAGCCAGCACGATCGCGATCGCGAGCCCGGTGAAGGCGAACCAGCGGTACGACGCGGCCAGTGCGTGGTTGACTGCCAGTACGGCGAGGATGGTCGTGACGATCCAGCTCAGGATCGCGTTTCGGTGCGGACTGTCGACCATCCCGTCGAGTCGGGCGTCCGCCATACGCTCGCTACGGGGCGGAGCCTCTAAACGCGCGACCTTGCGCGACCCGCGTCTCGTGGTGCGTGCGACCCGACGATCGCTCCCGGTGTCCGCTCACTTGCCCACGAATACCGTCTTCAGGCGGCTCCCGCAGTTCGGACAGCACAGCGTCTGCCACTTCGCCGGATCGAGCCCGCCGATCGTCTTCGTCCGGCGGGCGTCCGCGAAGGGGACCACGGCCCCACAGGTGTCACACTCGAACTCGTCCCCGGTCTCGTCGTGATCGGACATCGACGGTCTGGACGGTACGGGGTCGCCGGTGTTAGCGTTATCTGCGGCGGGTCGATTTTGAGGGCTGGACGCCGACGATCGCGTATGGGCTACGACACCGCGTCGAAGACGGACGTCGACTCCGTCGTCCCCGAGGAGTGGGGCGGCATGTGGTTCCTGAAGGACGCACTCGATACCGACGAACTCGGGTTCACGGTGCTCGAACTCGAACCCGGCGGCAAGGGAAAAGAACACGACGAGACGGAGAGTGGACAGGAGGAGGCCTACTACGTCGTCGAGGGAACCGTCGAGGTCGAACTCGCCGACGAGACGGTCTCGCTCGAGGTCGATACGGATTGCTGTGACGATTCACCGGCGCAACCGCGATCCGGGCGGCGGTTGCGCTGGAACTGACGTACAGTAAACCGTAGAGGAGGCGATCCGGCTCGATCCCGACGAACGCCGCCAGATCCACAACCGCGGCGACGATCGAGCCACACTCCTGCTGGTCGGCGCACCGCTCTGACATCTTCCCACGGCTAACGCTGTGGGGATCCCCTACTGGGGCTGTATCCACGGCAACCCGTCGTGCAGCACTGACGAGCCGGTTGCCGCCCGTTCGCCGCCCGATCGACCGATCGCCCGCCGGACACGACGGAAGAGTGATGAGTTCGTGTGGGAACACTTGGATATGGTCGCAGTCGACGACGTCGAACTCGAACACGGGCTGGCCCGGGTCAACGGGGTCAAGATCCACTACGTTACCGCCGGCGACGCCGACGGCCCGCCGCTGGTCCTGCTCCACGGCTGGCCACAGACCTGGTACGAGTGGCGTGCGGTCATCCCGGATCTCGCGCAGGAATACACCGTCATCGCCCCCGACCTCCGCGGTCTCGGCGATTCGGGTACGCCCCGATCGGGCTACGACAAGGACACCGTCGCGACGGACGTCCGGGAACTCGTCGCCCACCTCGGCCACGACGCCGTCCTGCTCGTCGGCCACGACTGGGGGATGTCGACGGCCTACGCCTACGCCGCCCAGTACCGCGACGAGGTGCGCGCGCTGGCCGTTCTCGACGCCGGCCTGCCGGGAATCAACGAGGAGCACAAGCGACGGCTCTGGCACACGCGCTTCCACAGCGTTCCCGACCTGCCCGAGCAACTCGTCGCAGGCCGGGAGCGGCTGTACCTCTCGTGGTTCTTCAAGGAGGGCGCGTACGATCCGTCGGCGATCGACGCCGACGCCCGGGACGAGTACGTCCGCTGTTACGCCCAGCCTGGCGGCCTCCGCGGCGGCTTCGAGTACTACCGGGCCTACGAGACGGACGCCGAGCACAACCAGCGCCACGCCGAGGACCCGCTCTCGATCCCCGTCCTCGCGCTGGGCGGGACGGAGTCGTTCGGCGAATTACCGATCCGGGACATGGAGGCCGTGGCCGAGGTCGTCGACGGCGAAGTCGTCGATCGGGCCGGCCACTGGATCCCCGAGGAGCGGCCCGGGTGGCTGGTCGATCGGCTGACGTCGTTCTTCGGGGACGCGACGTAACGACGCTGCTCGCTCCCGTCTCTCTCCTCCGCGGTCGATTGCCCCCAGGCCAAGACATACCCGGCGGTACGCACATCGACCACACATGAATCATCGACGACTCGGTTCGACCGGGTACGACGTCTCGGAGGTCGGACTCGGCACGTGGAACATCGGCGGGGACTGGGGCGAGGTCTCGGACGAAACCGGTCGCGACGTCGTTCGCGCCGCCCTCGACGCGGATATCGACTTCATCGACACCGCGGACGTCTACGGCGACGGCCGCAGCGAGCGACACATCGGCCGCGTGCTCGACGAACGCGACGCGCACGACGACGTCGTCGTCGCGACGAAGGCCGGCCGACGGCTCGACCCGCACGAGGCGGATCGGTACACGTACGACACCCTCTCCGCGCACGTCGATCGGAGCCGCGAGTACCTCGGCGAGGACACGCTGGATCTCCTGCAATTGCACTGTCCGCCGACCGAGGCGTACTACCAACCGTCGACGTTCGAGGCCCTCGAACGGCTCCGAGACGAGGGGAAGATCGCCTACGCCGGCGTCAGCGTCGAGAAAGTCGAGGAGGCGCTCAAGGCGATCGAGTACGACGTCGTGGAAACGGTCCAGATCATCTTCAATCCGTTCCGCCAGCGCCCGACGGAGTTGTTCTTCGAACAGGCCAGGAAAGAAGACGTCGGCGTCATCGTCCGCGTCCCGTACGCGTCGGGACTGCTAACCGGCGCGCTCGATCGCGAGCAGTCGTTCCCGGAGGACGATCACCGCAACTTCAACCGCGAAGGCGAGGCCTTCGACGTCGGCGAGACGTTCGCGGGAGTCCCCTACGAGACCGGCCACGACGCCGTCGAAGCGCTCGAGACCCACGTTCCCGAGAGCCTCTCGGTGGCCGAATTCACGCTCCGCTGGATCCTCGACCACGAGGCCGTCTCGACGGTCATCCCGGGCACCACGTCACCGGAGCACGTCCGTGCGAACGCCGCGGTCTCCGATCTCGAGTCGCTGTCCAACCAGGCTCACGGCGCGACACGGGACGTCTACGAGAGGCACGTCGCCGAGCACGTGCACCATCGCTGGTAGGCCGGATCGATGCCGCGCTGATACCACCGTCGACCGGTTTTCGGATACCGGCCGCGACCCGCGCGGAGTTTCACTCATCGATCGCGATACGGCCCGCCCGGACGCGGTACGAGCGCGGAGCATCGGTCCGGAACGAGCGTCCCAGCCGTTACTTCCGCGACGATAACCAGGGGTTGACCGCGACGTTTTCGCTCACCGGATCACCGTCGCCGATCGTTCGTCCCTTCTCTCGGTTCGGCAAGTCGTCCGGAGCGTTTCCGCGATCGCGATCGGATTTCCGTCCCGGTCGCGGTCTCTCCGGTCCGCTCGGCGCACCCCAGTAGTTCCGCCCGGCGTCGAGTTGGCCGTTCGCTGCGTTTAGCGCTCCGAACTCTTCGTTTCCGACGACGTTGTTCGATCGGGCTTCGATCGTCCCCGCATCGACTTCGCCGACGGCGGCGAGTCCGTACTCGTTTCCTTCGACGTCGTTTTCGCGGATGAGGACGCGATCTACGTTCGCGGGGTCGGCGGCGTTGATCATGACCCCGATCGCGTTCGACCGAACGTCGTTCCCTCGAACGTCGAGGTTCGACAATCCGGATTCCACTCCCGAACCGGCGTAAACGGCCGCTCTTGCGCCGGAAATTTCGTTCCCCGATATCGTCGTGTCTCGAACCCACGCTTCACCCCCCGGCCCAGGGTTGACGGCGATCAGCACCGCGCGGCCGCCGTCGCAGTCGTAGATCTCGTTGCCGCGAATCGTGACGTCTCGAAGTCCGGTCGACGCGCTGTCCGCTTCCACGTCGCCGAGTATGGAGAGGAGTCGAATCGATCCACCTTCGAAGCGGCCGACGAGTTCGTTCGACGCGATCGTCACCGACTCTTGGACGCTTTCGATCGGATCGTTCACCCTCGCGTGGAGTCTGATCCCTCGTTGGGAGTCGCCACCGGCGACGATCCGATTCGATTCGACGATCGAGTCGGAGACGTTGTCGAACCGGACGCCGTCAGCGTCGACGTTTTCGATCCGGTTTCGTCGCACCTCCCAGCCGGACATATTCTCGGTGCCGCCGTCGAGCGCGCCGACGCCGTTTCCGGTGAGATCGTGGAGGTAGCAATCGCTGACGAGTACGGACGACGTCTCCCCGTCCGCCTTCACGCCGGTTCCCCAGCTCGATGTTCCGTATCCGCGGACCTCGAAGCCCTCGATGACGACGGCCCCGTCGCTTCCCGGATCGACGAGCCGAAAGCCAGCCGCGTCGTCTCTCCCTTCCCCGTCGAGTACGGGCGCATCTGAACCGGGCCCGACGTCGCTACTCGAACCCGGATCGCCCACGATCCGAACCGGCTTCTCGATCCACACCTGCTCGCCCGCATACGTTCCCGGCTTCACGACGACCGTTCCGCCCGGTTCGACGGCACGGACCGCGTTCTCGATCGTCTCGTAGTCGTCGGGAACCGTGAGCGTCGATTCCGCGGCGGCGGTTCCCGCTCCCACGGCTGCGACTGCACCAACCATAGCACTCTTGAGCACTGTTCGCCTATCTATACTGTACTTTAACATGTCAGTACAACTCGGTAACTAAGACTTAAAGTCTCCGGCGGATCCGGTGCAACGGGTCGGCGTTTCGTTCGGCGACCGGGTCTCATCGCCTCACCCCTTCGATCGCGAATCTACTGTGCGAGTCGTCCGTTTTACTCCCCTGACGACTTCCGCGGTTCGGGAAGGTGCTCGTCGAAACGACGACGCTGCTCCGGGCAGTCACTCCGTTCACGATGACGCCACAGAAGGTCCGGGTGCGAGAATCGAACCGAAGGAAGACGATCGCCTCGCTTCGCTCGGCGCTGCGACTTCCAGGGTTCGATCTCGATCGGACTTTTGACTCCTCCGTGAAGTCGTCGTCAAAAGGTCCGGGTGCGAGAATCGAACCCGCGTCTCAGCCTCCACAAGGCTGAAGGATAACCACTACCCCAACCCGGACACGCGTACATCTCTCTCTAAACGCGGATGGCCTGAAATACGTTACGACTCGGGGACGGGAGTGTGCGACTCCGTACCGCGGGTTTTGGTCCGTGCGATCGTCACTCGCCCGCGACCGGGACGCTTTTCGGCCCGACCCCCGTAGGACCGCCAACGCGTGGCCATCACCGACAAGATCTACGTCAAGAACCACCGCCAGCTCAGCTCCCAGCTCGAGACGAACATCCCCAAGGGCGCGTTCAAAGGGGCGACGCTGGACATGCTCTTCCGCGGCGACGGCCTCGAGAAACTCGACGAGACGACCCGCGATCGAGTGCTCGACTTCGCCGAGGACTTCCTGGACTGCGACTGCGACGACAACCCCTACTGTGGCTGTCCGGAGCGGAAGTTCATCCGGTACCTGCTCGAGTTGCGCGCGCAGGGACTGGGACCCGATGCGATCGTCGACGTGATGACCGACGACTACATGGTGTACGCCTATCCCGGGGACGTTCTCTCATTCCTCGACGACGGCGTTCGAACCCTCGAAGCGGCGGAATCACTCGCGCGCGTCGACGGGGCCACCGAGAAAGCCGACGAGATCCGGCAGTCGAAACGGGATCTCGCGCGGTAGCCCCGCAATCGCGATCTCTCACGGGTGTCCCGTCCGGTCCCGGACTCGATTCGTATCAGTTCGACACGGACAGCCGATCGGCTACCGGAGCTGTGAGGGGCCGTCGGTCTCGTCGAGGTCGTCGAGCAGGAGCACTTCGTTTTCCTCGTCATCGAGACGGTCCTGCAGGTCGGTGACGTAGGCCTTGTATTCGTCGAGTTGCTCCCGGAGGTGGTCGGCCTCGAGTTCGAGCCGCTCGTGTTCGCGGATGAAACTCTTCGAGACCTCGACGGTCGGTGGGAACGCGAGGTCCCCGTCCCCCTCGCCCCCGCCATCTGCCCCCTCGAGACGGGCCTCCGGCACGACCGCGACCTGTCCGTCGTGTTCGACGAGCTGATCGACGTAGTCCCGGAAGACCGCGGACAACGAGATGTCGCGCTCTTCGGCGATGTCCTGGAGCGCCTCGAACGCGTCCTCGTTCACGCGAAACGAGATCGTCTTGTTCTTGTTGCCCATTGATTCGGCTAGTTGACGTTCACCATACTTAATAATTTGTCGGACGGCCGCAGTCGGTCGTCCGGCACCCGAGAGACGGCGCGATCCCACTCGATCGTGGCGGGGATCGATCCAAAAAACCGCGCGGCGTGGTGGTGTGTCAGTCGATGCGATCGGTCAGGCCGTCGCGTCCGTTTCGATCTCTTCGAGGCTCTCGAGCGCCTGGATCACGTCCCGGCGGTAGTTCTCGACGGGCGAGTCGTACCGCTCGCGGGCCATCTGGGCGTACTCGTTCGTGGGCGCGGTCGACCCGCTCTCGGGCGCTTCCTGCTCGGCTTCCCACTCGCGGAACGCCTCGATCCGATCGAGCGTGCGCTCGGCGGTTTCGACGACCCAGCGGTCGCGGGTGTCGTCGTCGACGACCGCGATCGACTCGGGTCGTACGGAGACGTTGACGGTACCGTCGTCGGTCTCGTAGGTGCGGGGTTTGCCGACGATGGAGACGTACGCCGGCGGTTCCGTGTCCCGCAGCACCGAGGCGGCTTCGGGCTGGTACTGGCCGGCGTAGACGAAGAACGTCCCCGTCGGGTCGACGACGCGGCCGCGCCAGTACTCGCTGTCCTCGCCGACGTCCTCGGTCTCGGTCAGGGTGCCGACGATGAACACGCGGTTCGCGCGATCGCCCGTCGGGAGGAGCGCGTAGTTCGGTGCGCGCTCGTCGTCGCTCTCTTTGAATGCGTACGTCGCGTCGTTGAATTCGGAGGCGAAGACGCGGCGGGCGACTTCGCGAGTGAGTTCTGCCTGGCTCATGTCACATCGACCTCGCTTTGATCAGCAGTTCCTCGGGATCCGTCGGCCCGTCGAGTTCGGTGACGTCGTCGGCCAGCACGTACCGGCCGAACGTCGGCCCCTCGATGCGGTAGTAGGTGCCGACGACCTGGTCGCGGATCTCGTCGGCGACGACGGTGGTGTCGAGCGCGTCCATCGCCATGTCCTTGGCCTCTTCGAGGCTGATCCCGGTCAGGTCCTCGGTGGCGTCCTTGTCGAAGATGACCTCGTGGGCGTCGATGCCGTCGTCGACGACGGCCTTGATCCGGAGGTCGAACTCGCCCTCGACCTCGCCGTGTTCGTTACAGCGCCCGTTCTGGAGGACCCGGGTGCAGTCCTCCTCGGGACAGCGCTTGATGAGGCCACTGCCGCTTTGCATGTCCACGAGTGCGCCTTCGATCTCGCTGGTGTCGTTGCCGACCTCGATATCCTCGTCGAGTTCTTCGATGACCGTCGTCGAGTTGAGTTTGACCGAGTACCGGCCCTGGTACTCGTCGGTGACGACGTTGCGCAGTTCGTAGACGCCGCCCTCCTCGAGTGCGGGGAGGTCGGACTTGGCCCACTTGGTGAACTTGATGGTCCCCGTCGGATCGCCCAGTAGGCCGACCTGTGCGACCGAATCGCTCCGTGGATCCCAGAGTTCGATGACCTTCGCCGTGAGGTCGATCCACTGCTCCGGCTCGTCGACGGCTTCGATCTGGACCGCCTCGCTCGATCCGCCCGAGAGGTCCTCCCGATCGAGCCCCGCCTCGTCCAGGTAGTGGTTGGTGACGCTCCGGCGGGCCTCGTCGATCGGGACCGTGTACTCGTCGACGAGCGTTCGCAGGCGCTCCTCGACGTCGTCGACGCTGATGTCGAGATGGTCCGAAAACTGGTCGTGTATGTTGTCCGCGTGCTGTCGTACGTCGCTCATGGTGTCACGCCTCCTCTTTGGTTTCACTGGGAGGCATACGCCGGTTCGTTCCCGATCGTATTTAAAATACCGCCACCGGAGCGAAAGTGAAGCGGACCGCGATTCACGGGCGAACGGCCCGCCGCGACGGTGATTCGGGCGTGACCGCCGTTCGACGGCGCGATCGATTCTCGGGGGACGCGATTCGTTCCCGAACGACCAAACCTGTTTTCGTGCTGGCCGTTAACGACCCGGGCATGGACGTTGGACTCATGGTGACGGCCTTCGGCGACGTGGATCTGGCCGACGTCGCCGTGCGAGCGGAGGAACGGGAGTACGACGCGGTCTGGGTCGGCGAACTCTGGGGAGCCAGCGGCGTCGTCCAGCTGACGGAGATGGCCTGTCGGACCGAATCGATCGACCTCGGGTCGGCGATCCTGAACGTCTATTCCCGGTCGCCGGCCGTCCTCGCGATGACGGCAGCGTCGCTCCAGGACGCCTCGGACGGACGGTTCACGCTGGGCCTCGGAACCAGCACCCCGAAGGCGGTCGCGGACCTCCACGGGATGTCGTTCGATCGCCCCGTCCGCCGCGCCCACGAGACGATCGAGATCGTCCACGAACTCACGGCGGGGACCGGCGACCCGGCCGCTTACGATGGCGAGGTGCTCTCGGTCGCGGACTTCCCGTCGATCGACGCCGATGTCCCGATCTATCACGCGGGGCTGGGACCGGCGAACCGCAGGGTAGTCGGGCGGCTCTGTGACGGGTGGATCCCGCACAACATTCCGTTCTCCGAACTCGACGACGCGTTCGAGGTCGTCGCCGACGCGGCCCGCGAGCGCGACCGCGATCCGGCGGCGATCACGATCGCGCCCTACGTCCCGTCGGTCGTCAGCGACGACCCCGAGGAAGCCCGGGACGTGCTCCGACGACACGTCGCCTACTACGTCGGCAGCGGCGAGGGGTATCGACGAGCGGTCGCGACGCGCTTCCCCGGGGCCGCCGATCGGATCGCAGAGGCGTGGCGAAACGGCGAGAAACGGGCGGCCGCCGGGGCCGTCACCGAGGAGATGCTCGCCGACCTCGGCGTCGCGGGGACGCCCGAGGACGCCCGCGAACAGCTACGGCGCCTCGTCGCGGAGACCGGGATCGACCATCCGATCGTCGTGATCCCCGAACCCGCCTCGAGCGACCAGACCGAACGGACGATCGACGCGCTCGCGCCCGATCGCGCGTAACGGACTCTGCGTCGTCGTCGCGGACCGCGAGGTCGGCGTCATCGGTCGGGTTGCAACGGCGTCCGCTGGTGCTATACTGTTTTCAGCCGGCATCTCGGATCGATCCGGTTCACCAGTCTCGGGTTTCCCAGAAGAAATCCTGTCCAGAACGCTGAAAAACAGATGGGTGGTTTTCGAAGATTCAATACCCTGGTGGTATTCTCCCAGATGTGCCTATCGAAGGAAAAAGTTATTCAATAGTCGGGACTGACGTGTGAATACTCACAGGTGACGTGACATGGTCAAAATGGAAACGGCGGAGCTGGAGACCGACCTGAGTCTGTTCAAATACGACAACCTCGAGCAGTTGCCGCCCCGGTACCGGGACCTCGAGGAGGGAGAACGGACCGAACGCATCGAGGCGGCGCTCGAGGAACTCGGCGACGACGTCGTGATCCTCGGACACAACTACCAGCGACGCGAGATCGTCGAGCACGCCGATTTCGTCGGTGACTCCTACCAGCTCTCGAAAGAGGCCGCGAACGCGGACGCGGAGTACGTGATCTTCGGCGGCGTCACGTTCATGGCCGAGAGCGCGGACATCATCACCGACGACGACCAGACCGTCATCTTGCCGAGCATGGAGGCCTCGTGTCCGATGGCCGGGATGGCCGAGGCCCTGCAGGTCGACAGCGCGTGGGCCGAGATCACCGCGGCCGCGCCCGACGAAGAGATCATCCCGATCACCTACATGAACTCCTACGCGGACCTGAAGGCCTTCTGTGCGAGCCAGGGCGGCCTCGTCTGCACCTCCTCGAACGCGCACAGGGCGTTCGAGTACGCCTTCGATCGGGGTGACAAGGTCCTCTTCCTGCCCGACAAGCACCTCGGGGAGAACACGGCGCATCGGCTGGGCATGCAGGATCGGATCGCCGAGTGGGACCCGTGGGATCCCGACGGCAAGGACGCCGAGGAGGTCGCCGAGAGCGACATCATCCTCTGGGACGGCTACTGCCAGGTCCACGAACGGTTCCGCGAGGACCACATCGAAGACGTCCGTGAGGACCACCCCGACGCAAAGGTCGTCGTCCACCCCGAGTGTCGCCGCGAGGTCGTCGAGGCCGCCGACGTCGTCGGCTCGACGAGCACCATCTGCGAGACGATCGAAACGGCCGACCCCGGCGACACGTGGGCGATCGGGACCGAGATCCACCTCACGAATCACCTGCAACGGTGGCATCCCGACGTCGAGGTCCTCCCGCTGTGTGGCGACGCCTGCATGGACTGCAACGCCATGCGCCAGATCGACCCCAACTACCTCACCTGGGTCCTGGAAGAGCTCGTCGAGGGTCGCGAACGCAACGTGATCGAGGTCGCCCCCGAGGAGAAAGACCTCGCGGAACTGGCGCTCGATCGGATGCTCGAGATCTAACGACCATGACTGACACACCGGACCACGAAACCGCGGACGTCCTCGTCGTCGGCAGCGGTATCGCGGGCTGTGCGGCCGCGCTACAGGCCGCACGCGAGGGAGCCGACGTCCTGCTGGTGACCAAGGCCGAACGGCCCGACGACGCCAGCACCGACTGGGCCCAGGGCGGCATCTCGACCACCCGTGGCGAGCCCGAGAGCCTCAAGGCGGACATCATCGAGGCCAGCGACGGTACCGCGGACCCCGACGCGGTGGACGTCCTCGTCGAGAACGCCGACGACGCCGTCGAGGACGTGCTGCTCGACACGCTCGGAATCGAGTTCGACGAGACCGCTGAGGGGGACTTCGACTACACGCGCGAGGCCGCCCACTCCGAGTACCGCATCCTCCACGTCGACGCCGCGACGGGGACGCACATCCTCCGGCCGTTCCTGAACCACGTCGACGATCACGATCGGATCGAGGTCCGGCAGGACACCGCCGCGCTCGAACTGATCACCCACGAGGGGCGCGTGTACGGCGTGATAAGCGACGAAGAACCGACCGGCAAGCCGATCTACGCCGGCGCGACGATCCTCGCAACCGGCGGGATCGGCGCGCTGTACACCCGATCGACCAACCCGGACGACGCGACCGGCGACGGGATCGCCATGGCCGCGCTCGCGGGCGCGGACGTGGAGGACCTCGAGTACGTGCAATTTCACCCGACCGCGTACGCAGGTGACGATCCGTTCCTGCTATCGGAGGCACTTCGGGGTGAAGGTGCGGTTCTCCGCAACGGCGACGTCTCCGAGTCGAAAGACTCGGAGGCTCGGGAGACGGAGTCTCCCGGTGGCGATCGGTTCATGGACGACTACCACCCGCAGGGCGACCTCGCCCCGCGGGACGTCGTCGCTCGCGCCGTCGAGACCGAACGCGAGGAGACCGGCGAGGTCGTGCTGGACGTCAGCCCGCTCGAGTTCGAGGCGGAGTACCCCGCAATTGCCGAGAAGTGCCGCGATCGGGGCATCGAAGGAGACGAGATCCCCGTCGCACCCTGCGAGCACTTCCTGTGTGGCGGCATCGACGTCGACGATCGCGGCCGAACGAGCCTCGATCGGCTCTACGCCGCCGGCGAGTGCGCCCGGACGGGCGTCCACGGCGCGAATCGCCTCGCGAGTACGAGCCTGCTCGAGGGGCTCGTGTGGGGCCTGCGCGCGGGCAAGGACGCCGCCGGACTCGAAGCCGAGCCGGAGGTCGTCGAAGCGCCCGACCTCCTGGACCGGGACCCCGACCTCCCGGATCGGTTCGCCGCCGAGAAGTTCACCCGCCTCCGGCGGACGATGGACGAGTACCTGGGTCTCGAGCGCGACCCCGAGGAGATCGCCCGGGCAAGCGCCGTCCTCCGGCGGCTCAAGGGCGAGGTCGACGCCTACACGCGGACGCGAACCGCGCGCGACCTCTACGAACTCCGGAACGCGAGCGTCGTGGCGCTGTTGATCGCCCGCGCGGCGAGCGAGAACGCCGAGTCGATCGGTTGTCACTACGTCGTGAGCGACGGGAACGCCGAACCGTCGGCGGAACGGCCGGCGGACGACTGACAACGGACTCCACGCCGAGGAGGCGGTCCCCCGGTTCGACGAATGATTTCTCGAGCAGGTCGTCTACGTCCAGGCCGACTGGCTGATCTTCGTTGTGTATCAGGATCGACGCGTGGAGAGCCGTCGAGTCTGTTGGTGTGTACTCGTTTCGGAAACAACGGGAAAACTATCCGTCGATCGAGAAGACACGTCTAGATCGTCACGTATCCCCTGTATAGAAAGAAGGATCCGAAGAGGAGGAAGGCGACGATTGCTATCCAGACGATCGCCCGATCGAACGCACGGAGGACGAGGGGATTGTGTTCGAACGTCGCGGGAGACGATTCGCGAACCGCTATGGCTCTCAGTTCTGTATGCAGATACCACCCGGCGACACTTAGCAGAAAGACTCCGATGCCCATAACTAGCCAATTAATCCTCGGGACGTGACCGATGGTCTCGTAAAGCCGATCGATCATCCACCGACGTATTGTATAACTGGTACGTAAAGGTGCCGAACACTACACCGATGTCATTCCATGTGCCGCTTTCAGAGGTTCGCCGCCACCCGGATCGGCGCGTGGCGGGCGCCCGAGTCGATATTTACGATCATATGCCGCTGGATGAACAGGTCAGCAAAACGTCTGTCCTCGAACTCAGGCGGGTTCGTTCCGAAACCGTTCGACGGACTCCTCGACGCGATCGAAATCGTCGTCGGTACCTACGAGAAGCGTTCCGTCGACGGCAGCCGCGGTCGCGAGGGCGTAGGCGCCATCAAGTGCCATCCCGTGAGCCTCCTTCAGAACGGCGCCCCTCTCCCAGCACTCCTTCGGATCGTAGGCCGTAACGCCCACCTCCTCGAGACGCTCGAGACTCGCCCGAACGTCGCCCGGAGACGCCCCGACGACGCATATCTGGCCATGGAGAGTCGGCGGCCCGACACCGTCCACTACCGGATGCCGTCGTTCCGCACCCGATCGGACGGCCGAAAACAGGTCGTTTATCCGGTCACGAGTCGCACCTCGGGCACATGATCACCGACGCACAGGTCGAACGCTGGCTCCGCGAGGACGTCGGCCACCACGACGTCACCAATCAGGTACCGGGCGAGACGAGCGGTCGGCTCGTCGCGAAGGAGGACGGCGTCGTCGCCGGCCTCGAGGCCGCGACCGTCGTCTTCGACTACCTCGGGGTCGACGTGCTCGAGGCGCTCCCGGAGAGCACGGCCGTCGAACCGGGCGACGAACTCCTCCGCGTCGAGGGGGCCGCACGCGAGGTCCTCCGGGGCGAACGCGTCGCCGTGAATCTGGTGGGCCACGCCTCCGGGATCGCGACCCGCACGCGGAGCGTGGTCGACCGGGCCCGAACCGAGTCCGACGACGTCCGGATCGCCGCAACCCGGAAGACCACGCCAGGACTGCGTGGCCTCGAGAAACGCGCCGTCGTCGCGGGCGGGGGAGATACCCACCGGCTCGACCTCTCGCACATGGTGATGGTCAAGGACAACCACGTCGCCGAGATGGGACTCGAGGGCGCGATCGAGCACTTCCGGGAGCGGACCTCGTTCGCGACGAAGATCGACGTCGAAGTCGAGACGGTCGACGACGCACCGCGAGCCGCCGCGGCGGGTGCCGATATCGTCCTGTTGGACAACATGTCGCCCGGGGAGACCCGCAACGCGGTCGATCGGCTCCGTGCCGAGGGGCACGACGACGTGCTCGCCGAGGCCAGCGGCGGGATCACCCTGGAAAACGTGGCCGACTACGCGGCCACGGGTGTCGACGTGATCTCGATGGGGAGCCTCACGCACTCCGCGCCGTCGCTGGATCTGTCGTTCCGGACCGGCAAGTAGGCAGTCCGGCCGCGCCCCGATCGCCCTACGCCGACCCGGCCCGCGATCCGGTCAACGACTTCTCCATCGAGACGACGTCCGATCCCCAGGCCGGCTGCTCCGGGCGATCGACCGGTTCGTAGCCCCGACTGTGGTACCACTCGAGCAGGAACGGGTGATCCTCGAACGTCGTGAGCCGGAGCCGATCGTCGCCCCGCTCTCTGGCGAGCGCCTCGGCTCGATCGAGCAACAGGGTCGCGATTCCCTCCCCCTGGCGCTCCGGGACGACCGCGAGGCGTTCGACGCTCGGGACGCCATCGTCGACGAGACGAATCGTCCCGATCAGCGCCCCGTCGTCCACGGCGACGAGGCTGACGCCGTCCCGGTCGAGCCACCTGGCGATCGTCTCGGCGTCGACGTCGGCCAGACGGGTCCGGGAGCCGCGTTCGGGAGCCGTCGCGTACGCCCGCCGGTAGCAGCGGGCGATCGCGGCCGTGTCGTCGCGGATCGCACGACGGATCTCGGGGACGCTGGTCACGGGTGAAGAGAGACGTCGGACGGGTAAAACCGTCTCGAGAGCCTCAACTGCCGGCTTGCCCCTGCATGTCGATCCCGTATCGAAGCCGCACCGCACCTCTCACCGATGCCGGACGACCTCCCGCTGACACCCGACTCGGGCTGGAACGCACTGTCTCTCGACGGCGAGTGGACCGTCCCCGGCGATCGAGACGCGATCGACGTCGAGAACCCCTACACGCGCGAGCCGCGGGCGGAACCCGTTCTGAGGGGTCGATCGGTCCCGCGCGATCGCTCGTCACTCGAATAACGAGAGGAACCGGCCCCAGCCCCAGATCGCCAGCGCGACTACGACCGCGATCAGGAAGCCGATCAGGGGTACGGCCTCGATCGCGGGCCCGCCAGGCGGCACGAGGGAGTCGAGCCAGCCGTACCGGTAGAGGATGGCGAGGCCCACGACGACGAGGACGGACCCGACGACGATCGTCGCCGCCATCCGGTTGTCCTCGACGCGCGATCGATCGCGGTCCGGAGCGCCCATGGTGTCCGTCGCGTGCGGAGTCGTGCCGGTCGCGTGAAACGGTGCGCCCTGCACCCTCCGGCCGATCGGTGGGGGGCTAATCCGATCGACTCGAACGTATCGTCTGGATTCTTACTGCGATCGATCGTCGACGTGACGCTCGCAGAGGACCTGGTAGACGGTCCCGTCCGTCTTGACGTCCCCACCAGGGGTCTTCTTCACGATCGAGATGCCGTACTCCGCGTCCGCGTCGCAGTCGATGCAGGTTCCGCGCGGTCCAGTTACGCCTTCGGTCTTGTGTCCCTGCTCGCGGATCTCGGCGCAGTCGCGACAGAGCCACCACTTGCGGTCCGGCTCCGAGAGTTCGAAGAGCCGATGGGCCATCGTGTGCTGGCTGAACTGTACCGGCGCTCCACAGAAGCGACAGTTCATACGTGAGGACGCCAGTAGCACGGCCAAAATGGTTCTCCACGAATGCTAATGGCCGGTCTGTGAGCGGGTGGACTGGGGTCCGAACTACGTGACGACGAGGCTCGCTATCGCTCGGCAGCTATCTCTCGTATCGCGTTTTCGCATCTTTCGAAGATCTCCTCGTTTCGTTCCGCCACGTATGGACCGAACTCGTCATCAGCAGCGAGTGGCTCGATGATCTCGCCGTTTGCCCTCCCGAGTACCACGACGGGAGCCAACGTCTCCGGATCGTTCAACTGGATCACGGACTCGGATTCAACGCCGTCGACCGAATTGTACGAATTCTTGACGGTCGCCGCGTACATCTCTTGATTCTCGTAAATGTGTCGCAGATTGTATTCGGTTCCGGCGAATCCGAGCGTAAATCGCACGAGATTCGTGGGGTGGTCGTGCGAACTCCCATCGAAAAAGAACTCCCTCATCTTGTTGAATTGACGGATGATCTCGTTCGCGCCAGTCGCCTGCCGCACTGCATATTCGGACTTCAACTCGTAGACGAATCCGTTGGCGTTCGGCCGATCGTCGCTCTCCTCGACGATGTACAGGTCAGCAACCCCACGGTTGCCGTAGTGGTTGTAATGGGCTTCGGGATAGGCGTCGAAGTCGTACTCCATGATCTCGCTCAACTGTCGATGTTCGTCGATGATCGAGTTGGCGAGTTCGTCCTCCGTAATTCCCATCGACAGACACTCCTGCTGGAAATATAATCAATGGTGGCGTTGTGGGACGGCCGATCGATCCGCGTCGTTACCGCAACGGGCGTCGATTCGATCCGTTCGGTTACGACGCGGTCTCCGTCGAATCCCGCCTCTCGAACGTATCACTCGCGGGTGCCAAAGTGCGAGGAAAGGGATTTGAACTACGCCCGAGAACCTGCTCGCTCTGCTCGCAGAACCTCGGTCTAGTTCAAATCCTTCGTTCGATCACTGTCGCTCGCGGGTTGCTCGCGACCATGATGCGAGGGAAGGGATTTGAACCCTCGGACCTCTACAGGAGCGGGTCTTAAGCCCACCGCCGTTGGCCTGCTTGGCTACCCTCGCACAGAAACGCACCCGGATGTAGTGGCCCACCGGGAATGTGCGTTTCGATGTTCGGCCCGGCGCGCGACGCTACCAGTCGACGCTCAGCGTCCCATCGCCGTGCGGATCGGGCGCGATCTCCTCGTCGGTACGCCGATCGACGACGTGGATACAGCCGTCGTCTTTCTTCGCGGGGCAGACCTCCGCGGCGCGGACGTTGTGGTCGAGGTCCTCCTCGCCGATGAAGTAGGTGGTGGGCTGGGCCATGCCGGACTCGATCGACATCTCCCAGGTGTCGCTGACCTCCGCGCACTTGCCCGCGCCGAAGCACTTGTTCGCCTCGAAGATGATCTTGTAGGGCTTTTCCTCGATCGGCGGGGCGTCGCCCGAACCGACGTCGCTGGGGTCCTGTATCTCGGCGTCCAGGTCGCTCATTACGTATCCCTTCGCGTGCGTCGTCTTTCGCGTTACGGTCGATCGGCGGTGCGGGGTCGGGCCACGGGTCGGGCGGGTGCAGTCACCGGGTCGCTCCGGACTCGGGGTCCGCGCTCGCCGCCGGCCTCGGCAAGTCGTAGGTGACGCCGGTCAGGTCGGTCGAGACCCCCCACAGGCGTCGCGCGGTCGCTTCGTCGTACGATCGGTCCGACGAGGCCTGTCGTTCGGGCGCGCCGCGCATGTTCAGGAGGCCGCCGGGGCCGTAGTACGCGCCGCCCTCGACGTCCGGCGCGGTCGCGGCGTACAGCGTCGGGAGCGCGCCCTTCGCGGCCGACTGGGCCATCACCGCGTTCATGACTCCCATCGCCGCTTTCCGGAGTCGCTGGCCGTTCTGTTCGGGGCCGCGAAACTGCAGATTCGTGTCCGCGTAGCCCGGATGGACCGCGACGCTCTTCGCGGTCGCTCCCGCCGTGAGCAACCGTCGCTCGAGTTCGTACGCGAACAGCACGTTCGCCAGTTTCGACTTGCCGTAGGCGTCCCACGGGTCGTAGGAGTCCTCGCCCTGCAGGTCGTCGAAATCGATCGCGCCCCGTTCGTGCATCCCGCTCGAGACGGTGACGATTCGCGACTCGTGTTCGTCGTCGCCCGCCGCGAGGAGGGTCTCGAGTACCAGTCCCGTGAGCGCGAAGTGGCCCAGGTGGTTGACGCCGAACTGGGTCTCGAACCCGTCGTCGGTCTCCGACCGCGGAATCGCCATCACGCCCGCGTTGTTCACGAGGACGTCGATCGGGTCGTCGCCGAGACGATCGGCGAACGCCCGGATCGAGTCGAGACTCGCCAGGTCACACGCTTCGACGCGCAGGTCGGCGTCCGGAACGTCGTCGCGGACGTCGCGGGCCGCCGTCTCGCCGCGATCGGTACTCCGGCAGGCCATGATCACGGTCGCGCCGTTGCGCGCGAGTTCGCGGGTCGCCTCGAGGCCGATCCCGCTGTTCGCGCCCGTGACGACGACCGTGCGGCCCTGCTGGTCGGGAACGTCGTCGGCTGTCCAGCTCATGGGCCGCTTACGGCCCGTCCACTCAAAATCGGTTGGGCACCGGCGATTCGCGAGGGCACGCCGGCGAGTCGCCGACTCACCGATCGTCGTCCATCGCGGGGAGCGTGAACGAGAACGTCGAGCCCTCACCGGGGTCGGACTCGACCCAGATGTCGCCGCCGTGGCGTTCGACGATGCGTTCACAGAGGGCCAGCCCGATGCCCGTTCCCTCGTACTCCTCGCGGCTGTGGAGCCGATCGAAGATGGTGAACACCCGGTCCTGGTCGTCGGGATCGATCCCGATCCCCTCGTCCCGGACCGAGATGACCCACTTCCGGCCCCGTCGCTCGGCGTCGACGTGTACCCGGGGCGTCTCGTCGCCGCTGTAGGCGATCGCGTTCGAGAGGAGGTTCTGAAAGACCTGGCGCAACTGGCTGGCGTCGCCCTCGACCCGGGGCAGGTCCGCCGTCGTGATCTCCGCGTCGCTCTCGTCGATCCGGAGCGACAGGTCCGCGAGCACCTCGTCGACGATTGCGTCCAGGTCGACAGGTTCGAACGGATCGCCGCGCGTTTCCACCCGCGAGTACTCGAGGAGGCCGTCGATCATCTCGCGCATCCGCTCGGCCCCGTCGACGGCGAACTGGAGGAACTCCTCGCCGTCCTCGTCGAAGGCGTCGCCGTACCGGTTCTCGAGCAACTGGAGGTAGCTCGTGACCATCCGGAGGGGCTCCTGGAGGTCGTGGCTGGCGGCGTAGGCGAACTGTTCGAGTCGTTCGTTGGATTCTTCGAGTTTCCGTTCGTACTCCCGGCGTTCGGTGACGTCCCGGACCACGAGCATACCCGCGAAGATCTCGTCGGCGGCGTTCCTGACGGGGAGGGTGGAGGCGTACAGGTGGCGGTCGTGGAACTCGGCCTCGAACGAGTTGGCGTCGCCGTCGAGCGCCGCCTCGAAGTGGGGTTCGATCTCCTCGAGCAGGTGATCCGGATAGATCTCGTACAGGCTGTTGCCGACGCGACCCGCGCTCGAGAGACCGACCTCGTCGAAGAGGTGTCCGCCCGCGGCTGTGTACTCCAGATCCTCGTCGAACAGCGCCACGGCGCCCTCGGGGAAGTTCTCGACGAGCGTCCGGTAGCGGCGTTCGGACTCCGCGAGCTGGCGCTGGGTTTCCGTGCGCTCGGTGACGTCGGTCACGGTGACGACCCCGCGGGTCACCACGCCGGTCTCGTCCCGGATCGGCATCCCCTCCACTTCGATGATCCGGGGTTCGCCGTCGGCGCCGTCGATCTCGTAGACGTCCGGTTCCCGCACCTCCTCGCCGCGGAGCACCCGGCTGAGCGTCATCTCCTCGGGGGCCACTCGCTCGCCCGTGTCGACCCGCCTCACCGAATACCGGTCGTACTCCGCGACGGAGTCGGCGTCGAACACGTCTCCGCCCCAGATCTCCCTGGCGGTATCGTTGGCCTCGACGAGCCGTCCATCGGCGTCCGCGACTACGACGCCCACGGGGAGGATCTCGAACAGCGTCTCGAGTTGCTCGTTGTTTCGTTGCAGTTCCAGTTCGGCTCGCTTTCGCTCCGTGATGTCGGTGAGTGCGCCCGGGAACCGGACCGGATCGCCGGTCTCGTCGCACTCGACCCGGCCGCGAGCGACGACCCACCGGAGTTCGTCGTCGGCGTTCCAGACCCGGTACTCCGTCTCGTACTCGCCACAGGATTCGACCGCCGCCTCGATCTCCCGTTCGACGCGGTCGCGGTCGTCCTCGTGGATGGCTGCGATGAACCGATCGAGGGAGACGCCCTCGCGGGCCGCGTCCGGATCTACCCCGAACGTCCTGGCGAACGACGGTCCCACGACCATCTCGTCCGCCTGGATATCCCACTCCCAGGTCCCGACCGCGCCGGCCTCGGTTGCCGCCTCCAGTTGCGACTTTGCGTCCTGCAGGTACCGCTCGCGTTCCGTCTGCTCGGTGACGTCCTGGGACATCCCCAGCGCGGCGACCACGTCACCGTCGTCGCCACGAACCGGGACGATCTGAAAGTTGTAGACGCGATCGTTGGACGCGGCCTCGAACTCGCTCGACTCTCCGTTCAGTGCGGCCTCGTAGCGCGGGGCGAGTTCGTCGGCCAACTCCGGGGGCAGGACGTCCCGGACCGGTTCCCCTTCGGCCTCTTCGGTAGTGACGTCGGCCACGTCCACGGGATTGCCGCCGACGGTCCGGTACCGCAGGTCCCGGTCGACGAGGGCGACGGCACCGCTGGGGAAGTGTTCGACCAGCGTCCGGTACCGGCGCTCGGACGCCTCGAGTTTGGATTCCAGGCGCTTGCGCTCGGTGACGTCCGCGATGATCCCTTCGATCCCGACGAGGGTGCCCGCCTCGTCGAAGACGCCTCGGCCGTAGTCCCTGACCCACCGTTCCTCGCCGTCGGCGGTCTCGATGCGGTAGGTATCGGAGAACGTCTCTCCCTCGCCCGCCTCCCGCTGGACCGTCTCCCACAGTTTTTGGCGATCCTCCTGCACCATGACGTCCTCGCCCCAGTCGACGTCACCGCGTTCGAGGGCCGCGGGATCGTAGCCGGTTAGCGCCTCACAGGCGTCGCTGACGAACTCCATCGGCCACCCGCGTTCGTTCCGACAGCGATAGACCATCCCGGGAACGTTGTCCATCAGCGTCGAAAGCTGGCGCTCGCGTCCCTTGCGCTCGGTGATGTCGCGATCGGAGACGACGACCGAGACGACCTCTCCCTCGTCGTTCGTGATGGGCCTGAAGACGCCGCTCAGGGTGTACCGACTGCCGGCCGGCCGCGTGAGATCCGCCTCGAACTCCACGTACTCCCCGTCGGCCGCGCGTTCGGTCCAACGCCTGACTTCGGCCCGGACCTCCTCGTCTACCCCCCACCACGGCGTTTCCCAGAACGGCTCGCCGGTCACGTCCGCGAGGTCGGCGTCGACGTACTCCATCGCCGTCCCGTTGACGTCGACGACCGTCCCGTCCGGATCGAGCAGGCCGACGAGGATGTTCGGATCCTCGAAGATCGCCTCGAAGCGACGCTCCTGTCGGGTGCACTCGCGCTCAAGTTCGCGCCGCTCGCGATCGGCCTCGACGGCCGACGCGAGCACGTCCGCGACGCGCTCGAGGAAGGCCGCGTCGGACTCGGTGAACGCCGCCTCGTCGGTCGCGTACGCCCCCAGCACCCCCCACGGATCGTCGTTCGAACCGATGCGCGCGCCGACGCCGCTGACGACGTCGTGATCGGCGAGGACGTCGGGCCTCGAGAACCGATCGTCCGTTTCCAGGTCGTCGGCGAGGACCGACTCTCCGGCCCGGAGCGGATTCCCCGTCGGCGAGTCGCGGTCCGCGGGGACCGTCGCCGCGTCGGCGTCGTCGGGGTGCCAGCCGACACCCTGCCTGATCCCCAACTCGTCCTCGCCGCGGCGCAGTTCGAACGCGGCGCAGTACTCGGCGTCAAGCGACTCTGCGACGGTCGCCGTCGTATCGTCCAGCAACCGGTCGAGATCGTCGGTTTCCAGCGCCTGCTGGGCGAGGTCGGCGACGACTTCGTGTCGTCGGAGCTGCGGGCGTCTCGTGTCGGAGGGCGAAGACGATCCCATTTTATCCACATACCAGCGGTCCGGGCGATAAAAGATCTCGGCCGAACTGCGGCTACAGATCGGTCGGACCGTGGCCACTCGGTCGGACCGCGACTACAGGCTCCGCTGCGATCGGCGGAGCCGAACCGACGTCTCGACGCCGGCTGGCGTCCCTACTCGTAGTCGACCGACACCGACTCGAGGACGACCTCCTCGCGTGGTTGATCGTTCGGGTCGGTGTCGACGTTGCCGATCTCGCGAACGACGTCCATCCCGTCGACGACCTTGCCGAAGACGGAGTGGCGATCGTCGAGGTGTGGCTGGGCGTCGAGCGTGATGAAGAACTGCGAGCCGTTGGTGTTCGGCCCGGAGTTGGCCATGCTCAGGATGCCCTCGTCGTCGTGGCGCAGTTCCTCGTGGAACTCGTCGTCGAACTGGTAGCCGGGGCCGCCGCGACCGGTTTCGGTCGGGTCGCCACCCTGGATCATGAAGCCCTCGATGACGCGGTGGAAGGCGACGTCGTCGTACAGCGGTTCGCCCTCGACTTCCTCGCCCGACTCGGGGTCGGTCCAGGTCTTGCCGCCGGTCGCGAGGCCGACGAAGTTGTCGACCGTTCGCGGCGCGCGCTCGTCGTAGAGTTCGACCTCGATGTCGCCACGGTTCGTGTGCAGGGTGGCAGTAACGTCTCCCATGTCTTCGGCGACGACGGGCCGAGTGAAAACGGTAGTGGTCTCGCGCCGGTCACCGCCTGCGAGGTATCCTGCCGGCCGTCGCTTCCTCGGACGGATCGCCGGCCGTCGCCTCCCGCAGGTACATACCGCGGGAGATGGTAGGCCCGGCCATGACTGCCGGGACCCACACCGCCGAGTCGGTGACCCTCGCGAGGCTCCCCTCCGGCGTCGAACTCACGACCACGGTCCACACCTACCGCGGGGCGGGCGGCGGGCCGACGCTCTACGTGCAGGCGGCCCAGCACGGCCGCGAGATCAACGGCACGGAGGTCCTCCGCCGGTTCCACGATCGGCTCCCCCTGCGATCGCTGTCGGGAACCGTCGTCGCCGTCCCCGTCGTGAACCCGTTGACGTTCGATCGGGTCTCTTACACGACGCCGGAGCAACTCGACAGCGTCAACTCGAACATGAACCGGGTCTGGCCGGGCAACCCCGAGGGGACCCTCCACCAGCGGATGGCCGCCCGCCTCTGGAAGTACGTCGAACGGGCCGACGCCGTCGTCGACCTCCACACGGGCAGTCCGGACATGCTGCCCCACGTGGTCTACCTCGAAGGTGACGAGCGCTCGCGCGAGGTCGCGCGAGCCTTCGGGACCGACCTCCTGCTCTCCGAGCAGGCCGACGAGGACGCGTCCGAGGAGTGGCATCGCCGCGGCTTCGACGGCAAACTCCGCGTCGCCGCCGCACAGGAGGGAATCCCCTCGATCACGCCGGAACTCGCCCACAACAAACAGATCGTCGAGGACGTCGTCGAGACGGGCGTCGAGGGCCTGCTCGACGTCTGCCGATCGCTCGACCTGCTCCCCGGCGAGGTCCCCGATCGAGATCGGACGATCGCCCGGAACCACCTGGGACAGGTGTCCGCGACCGACTCGGGACTCTTCCGGCCGCGACCGTCGCTCGAGGTCGGCCAGTTCGTGCCGGCCGGCGCGGATCTCGGGACGGTCTACGACCCGACGACCTACGAGGCGCTCCAGGCGGCGACGGCCGATCGGGACGGCTTGCTCTACGCGCTCACCAGGGAAGCGACGGTCACGGCCGGCGATCAACTCGCGAGCGTCGCGCTGGTCCGGGAAGAGAACGAGTAGGAACGACCCCGGACGCAACGCGATCCGCGAGGCCGATCGGCTCAGTCGGCCACCAGGTCGGCGACTTCCTGC
This sequence comes from Halosolutus amylolyticus, assembly GCF_023566055.1. Lineage (NCBI taxonomy): Archaea > Methanobacteriati > Methanobacteriota > Halobacteria > Halobacteriales > Natrialbaceae > Halosolutus > Halosolutus amylolyticus. The sequence continues at coordinate 1,099,978 of NZ_JALIQP010000001.1, forward strand.
AGCGTCGACACCTCGTAGGTGGGCGTCGTCGAGAGCGCCACGTCGCTGCAGTGCGAGCGACGGACGAACGCCGAATCGAGTCCCGCCCGGTGGGCCGCGATCACGTCGCTCTCGCTGTCGCCGACGTAGAGGGCCGACCCGGCGTCGAGGTCGGCGAGCGCCCGTTCGAGGTAGTGGGGATTCGGTTTCTTCAGGCCGAGACTCTCGATCGTCTTCGGTCGGCCGTAGTAGGTGTCGACCCACGGCTCCAGGTCGAAAAACCACAGGACGAACTCGATCGTGCTGTGGTGGTTGTTGCTCACGATTCCGCAGTCCTGGTCGAGATCCGTGACCGCCGTCACGTCCCCGTAGCGGTCGCGAGACCCCGCACGGAACTGCTCGAACTGCGATCGCTCGTCGTGGCGCTCGCGTGCGTCCCAGAGCGAGGTCATCTCGATGTCGTAGGTCGAACAGATCTCCCGGAGTCGATCGACGGTCACGCCGGCGACGAGGGCGTCGACGTCCCGCTGGTCGGGGTCGTCGACGCCGAGTTCTCGGTACGCGGCCCGTACTGCCTCGGTCTGGGTTTCGAACGCGGGCGGTTCGACCAGGACCCCGTCGCTGTCGAACAGGATCGAATCGTATGCTATCACTTGTGTGGACAATCCAGCGGAACGAAGTAATTGTTTCGTCGACCAGGAACCGAGGGCTGTCCAGCACGCGCCGATCGCCGATCAGCAGGTCGAGAAGCCCCCGTCGACGACCAGACCGTGGCCGCTGACGAACGAGGCCTCGTCGCTCGCGAGGAACAGGATCGCGTCGGCGATCTCCTCCGGTTCGCCAAGGCGCTTGAGCGGGTAGTCCTCGGCCATCGCCTCGCGGGCCGCCTCGGGGTCGTCCTGGGCCGCCAGGTACTGCTCCAACAGCGAGGTGTCGGTAAAGCCCGGACAGACCGTGTTCGCTCGTACCCCGTAGGGGCCCGCCTCCGCGGCGATCGCACGGGTCAGGTTCAACACTGCACCCTTGCTCAGCGAGTAGGCCGCCTGCTTCGGGAGGCCGAGGATGCTCGCGAGCGAGCCGACGTTGACGATCGAGCCGCGGCCCTGTTCTTTCATGTGCGGGAGGGCGGCGTGACAGCCGTTCCAGACGCCCTTGACGTTGACGTCGATGACGAAGTCCCGCATCGAGTCGTCGGTGTCCTCCAGGCGGGCCGAGGGGTGGCCGGTCCCCGCGTTGTTGACGACGACGTCGAGGCCGTACTCCTCGGCCACCGCGTCGACGACCGCGTGGAACTGCTCGCTGTCGGTGACGTCGAGATCGTAGAACTCAGCCTCGGCACCCGACTCCCGGAGGCTCTCGGCGACGTCCTGCCCGCCGTCGGTGTCGATGTCCGTCACGATCACCCGCGCACCTTCCTCGGCGAACCGCTCGGCCGTCGCCTTCCCGATGCCCGACGCCGCACCCGTGATAAGCGCTGTCTCGTCTTCGAGTCGCATACGACCGCAATCGGACGGATGATACATAAATTCGTTCATTATTTAACCGATAATCGAAGACGATGTTTGCAGGAATCGCCTCTTTAGGAAACAGTGGTAAGAACGTCGGCGAGGGACGGCCGCACCTCGCCGACGGCGTCGTTCCAGCGGACCGGACCCGGAACTCGATCGGAGGATCGAGCGGTTCCGCGTTCGTTCGACCGTCTCCCGTCGTGCTCTTATGTGTGTGGGTGTCTAGCTAGTATCACGCTGTGAGGAGAATACGATGTCCGAACTGCAAGGGAGCGAGCGGGAACGAGGTCGGAGGGGAGTTGCTCGGCCCCGAAGTCAAACGCGAATTCGAATGTGAAAACTGCGGTCACACGTGGGCCACGGTGGTCTGATGACGTGTCGGCCGTCCCGATCGCCGCGTCGAGAACGGTGCCGTCACCGGTGCCGGCGAGAGGGCGATCTCAGTACTCGCGCAGTTCCTTCAGCACCGCCTCGGCGCTGCCGTCCGCGATCGCGTCGCGGGCCGCCTCCAGTCCGGCGTCCAGGTCGTCGACGTCCCGGCGGGCGTACATCCGGAACGCGGCGTTGAGCGCGATCGCGTCGGCGAACTGGTCGTCGCGATCGCCGGCCAGCACCTCTTCGGTGATCGTCGCGGAGTCGGCGGTCACGTCGTCGACGTTCAGGTCTTCGCTCTCCATCTCCATGCCGTAGTTCGCGGTCTCGATCTCGTAATCCTCCAGTCCGTCGCCTGCTCGCGGCTCGTCGCCGCTCGCATCGTCCGAGGCGCTACGCGCCTCGCTCTCGTTCCACTCGGCGACCTTGGTGTAGCCGGGACGGATGTCGTCGTAGCCTTCCATCCCCTGGAAGAAGATCGCGCGCGAGTAGCCCAGTTCCGCGCTCTCGTCGATCAGTTCGACCATCTTCTTCGCGAACGCGAGGTGGTAGAACGAGCCGAGGTGGACGTCGGCGTTCGCCGGGTTGGCGACCGTCTCGATCGTGTTGACGAACGTGCGCACGCCCATCTGGTCGCGCCGATCGTAGAGGTCCTGCACGCCAGGGTTGAACGCGGGCTGGTAGTAGAAGCCGAACCCGGTCTCGTCGGTCATGTCGGCGCTCTCGGCGGGCGTGAGGTCCGTCCGGACGCCGAGTTCGTCGAGGACGTGCTTGTACGCCGTGGCCTTCTGGGTCGGGACCCGATCGCCGGAGTGGACCACGACGGGCGTACCCGCCGCGGCGGCGACGAGGCCGGCCCCGACGCCGAGCAGGGCGGAGGTGTGCTTGCCGTCGTAGTTCGCGCCACAGTCGATCGGATCGCAGTCGGGTTCGGCGGTGACGACCGACTCCTCGCGCATGACGTCGGTGTAGGCCGCCAGCTCCTCGGGGGTGTTTCGCTTCCAGCGGTTGGCCAGCCAGAAGGCACCGAGGGTCGTCTCGTCGGGTTCCCCCGCGAAAATGCGCTGCATCGCTTCGCGCGCCTGCTCGCGGCTCATGTCGTCGGCCGACTTCGGGCCGGAGCCGACGACCGCGGTCATCAGCCGTTTGAGCGGCCACTCGCCGAACTCCTGGGATGTCTGCGCCATGGGCGGCAGTTCGGATGGAACCCGCAAAAGCGTCCCGCTTCCGGCGTCTCCGCTCCCCATCAAATGGGGGGTGGCGCGGTGAACTCCCTACAGCGTGATCGCCATCATCACCTCGTCGATGTACTCGTCGCCGAGTTTGTAGTGGTCCTCGCGCACTGCCTCGGTCTTCCAGCCCCGATCCTCGAAGAACTCGATCGCGTCATCGTTCGTCGAGGGGACGCTCTGGTAGACCTTCTCGTGGTCGCTCGATTCGGCCCACTCGAGAGCCCGGTCGAGCAGTCCGCTCCCGATCCCGATGCCGCGGTACTCCTCCAGGACTCCAACGGTGAGTTCCGCAGTGTGGGCGAGTTTCTCGAGGTTCGGGACGTGCAGGTGGGCCCAGCCGACGACCTCGCCGTCGACGGTCGCCACGAAGAACATCCGGGACTCGAACTCGTTGTGCCGGAGCAGGACGTTCTCGTGGTCGAGTTCGTCCGCGACGCTCTCGGCCTCGATGTAGGTCATCTCCTCGACGACCTGCCGCATCGCGCCGACGATGCCCGAGAGATCCTCCTGTCTGGCCGGCCTGATCGTGACGTCGACGTCCTCCGCCGTGAACTCCTCGCCCGCCGCCTCGACGTCGATCGCGATGCGCAGGGTACCGTCGTCGTCCTCCTCGAGGTAGCCGTCCCGCTTGAGGATCGCGACGTTGTGCTGGAACGCACGTGAATACTGGGGATCGCCCGGCGGATCCGCCGGGAACAGTTCCTCGCGTGCGTCCTCCCGATCGACCGCGCCGTGGGCCTCGACGTAGTCGTAGATCTGTTCTCGCTCGTCGCCCTCGATCGAGATTGGTTCGGTGAGCTCCATGCATGCTGATAACGATACCCACAGTAATAATCGTTGTAGTCGGTTCTCCGTCGCCGCGGGTCGAACCCCGTTCGATCGGGCCCACCGCCTGCGGAGAGCCGAAACCCATACAGTGACGTTCTCCCTAGACCCGCCAATGAGCAGTCTCTCGGGGGACTGGCGCGAAGCGATCGACGACGTCGACGCCGCGATCGTCGACGGCTACCAGAGCGGGTTCCCGATCGAGGAACGGCCGTTCCGTCGGGTCGGCGCGGAACTCGGGATCGACGAGTCGGCCGCGCTCGATCGGGTCCGGACGCTCTCGGATCGGGGTGTCTTCCGCCGGTTCGGGGCCGTCCTCAACCCGCCGGTGATCGGATCGTCGACGCTCGCCGCGGTGCAGGCTCCCGACGATCGGTTCGACGAGATCGCCGAAACCATCAACGACTACCGGCAGGTCAACCACAACTACGCCCGCGACCACGAGTGGAACATGTGGTTCGTCGTCACGGCCGGGTCGCGGGAGCGGCGCGACGAGATCCTCGCGGAGATCGAGGAGCGAACCGGCTGTGCCGTGCTGAACCTGCCGATGCTGACCGACTACTACATCGACCTCGAGTTCCCCGTGGTCAACGCCGATCGGTTCGCACGAGAATCGCTGGAAGAGGGAACCGATTCATCCGCTACTCGCATCAGCGAGGAGGCCGCGGGCGACCTCTCGTCGTTCGAGGCCGACCTCCTGCTCGCGATCCAGGACGGGTTCCCGCTCTCGCGGACGCCCTATCGCGACGTTGCCGATCGGATCGGGACCGACGTGGACGACGTGCTCGCGGGGATCGAGCGGCTTCGAGACGACGGCTGTATCAAGCGCATCGGCTGCATCGTCAACCACGTCGTCACCGGCTTCGACGCGAACTGCATGGTGGTCTGGGACGTGCCGGACGAGCGCCTCGACGACTGGGGTGAGCGCGTCGGCTCTCTCCCGTACGTCACGCTCTGTTACCACCGGCCGCGCCGGCCCGAGCACGACTGGCCGTACAACCTGTTCACGATGATCCACGGGCGCGACCCTGCCGCCGTCGACGAGAAGATCGACGAACTGGCCGCCGACCACCTGCCGGTCGAGCACGAACGCCTCTACTCGACCGAGACGCTGAAGCAGACCGGCGCTCGGTACGAGGACCTGGTCGGACGCTGATCGGCGAAGGCTTATCGAACCCGGCGTAGTCGTCCGGCGTGTGACCGATGCGACGATCACGGAGTCGCCTGCCGACGCCTATCGCGGCGAGCCGACCCGCGGGAAACTCCTCGAAATCGCGGCCTACTACCTGTTCATCGGCATCGTCGGGTTCGGCGGGCCGCTGGTCCACATCGCGATGATGGAGGCCGACCTCGTCGGCGAGGACAGCCGCGAGTGGACCGACGAGTCGACGTTCATGGAAGGGCTCGCGATCTGCAACATGCTTCCCGGCCCCGCGTCGACGCAACTCGGGATCTTCATGGGCTGGCTCTACGCCGGGAACCCCGGCGCGATCGTCGCCGGCTTCTTCTTTATGCTCCCGACGTTCGTCGTCGTCGTCTTCTTCTCGTGGCTCTACTTCGCCTACCAGGCACTGCCGTCGGTGACGGCGCTGTTCTACGGCATCAACCCGGTCGTGATCGGGTTGATCGTCGGCGCGTCGTGGTCGATGGCCCGGAGCGCCTTCGCCGAGGGACGGCGCGACCTCGAGTTCCAACTCGGCGACGAGACGGTGTCGATCGACTACCTGCTGGTCGGATTGCTCGCCGCCGCGATCGTTGCGACGGCTACGCTCGGCACGAATCCCGTCGTCCAGTTCGTCGTCGCCGGCGCGATCGCGGTCGCGATCTACCGCTCCTCGTGGGTCCGGGCGAACTGGCGGCGCGTCTCGCTGTGGACGATCGGCGGCGGCGTCGCCGGCGTCGCGTTCGCGCTCCGGGATCGGCTGTTCGACCTCCTCGGGCCGGCGGCGCGGCGGACGATCGAGGCCAGCCCGCTGTGGGGACTCCTGCTCGCGATATGGGCGAACCCGTGGGTGAAGCTCTTCGCGTTCATGGTCTACACCGGGTCGTTCATCTACGGCGGCGGACTCGTCCTCATCCCGTTCATCGAACTCTACGTCGTCGGGGAGTTCGGCTGGATGACCGGCCGCGAGTTCGTCGACGGGATCGCGATCGGACAGCTCTCGCCCGGGCCGGTCGTGATGACGACCGCGTTCGTCGGCTACAAGCTCATGCTCGACACGTATGGGCTGGTCTCGATCGCGATCCTCGGCGCGTTCGTCGCCATGGTCGGCGCGTTCGGCCCGTCGTTCGCGTTCATCATGGGGTTCTTCCCGTACTTCGCGCGGGTCCGGGAGAACGACGTCGTCCAGTCGGCGCTGATCGGCGTCAACGCCGCGGTCGTCGGCGCGATCCTCGGCGCGACCGTGACCCTCGCCGCGGAATCGTTCGTGGACTTGTTCACGGTCCTGCTCGCCGCCGTGACCTGCGTGCTGTTCGTCCGCGGGCTCCACGCCGCCTACCTCATCGTCGGCGGCGGCGCGATCGGGACGGCGTGGTTCTTCCTCGTGCTCTGACCGGCACGCCGTGCTCTGACCGGCACGCGGCCGTTCGCGCTCGCACGATCGCGATCCGGCCGGCGATCACTCGATCGCCGCGGCCACGAGTTCGATCGGCGTCGGCGGCTCCTCGTCCGCGCCGGGGCGGTTCTCGAGTTGGGTTCGGCAGGAGGCCCCGGGAGCGACGACCCGCTCGCCGTCGCTGTCGGCGACCTGGTCGTAGAGGATGCGGGCGATCGCGTCGCTCATCGAGGCGTGTTCGGTCTCGTAGCCGAAGCTCCCGGCCATCCCGCAACAGCCCGAGTCGAGGGGGTCGACGGCGTAGCCCGCCCGCCGGAGGACGCCGACGGCGTGATGATCCTTCCGGGTCGCCTTCTGGTGGCAGTGGCCGTGGTAGGTCAGGGTTGGCCCGCTCTCTGGGTCCCGGTCGAACGCGATCGAGTCGTCCAGCCGGAACGTATCGAGGTACTCGCAGACGCCGTAGGTGGCGTCCGCGACCCGGTCGACGGACTCCCCGGTGAGCAGGTCGCGGTAGTCCGACTGGAACATGACCGCGTCGGAGGGTTCGATCACGACCACGTCTCGGCCGTCCTCGACGAGGGGCGCGAGCGTCCGGACGTTCGTCCGGGCGGCCTCGCGGGCCGTCTCGAGGAACCCCTTCGAGAACGCCGGCCGGCCGGTGTCGCCGAGGTCGTCGGGGACCGTCACGTGGACGTTCGCCGCCTCCAGCACGCGGACGGCCGCCTTGCCCGCCTCGGGGTGGCTGTAGTTGGTGTAGGTGTCGGGGTAGAGGACGACGCGCCGATCGGCCGCGTCGGGATCGACCTGCGCCCCGCCGCGGTACGCGAACCAGTCCCGGAACGTCGTCGCGTGGAACGTCGGGAGCGGGCGATCGGCGGCGATGCCGACGGTCGCGTCGAGCAGCGTGCGAGCACCCGGGAGTTTCGGGAGGACGTTCGAGAACGGCGCGAGTTGGGACCCCCACTTCGAGAGGGTCGCGACGTTGGCGAAGAGCCGATCGCGGAGCGTCGACCCGTTTCGCTGGTGGTACTCGTGAGTCACTTCGGCCTTGAGCTTCGCCATGTCGACTTCGCTCGGGCAGTCGATCGCACAGCCCTTGCAGCCGATGCACAGCCCCATCACCTCCTCGACGAACTCGTCGGTGAACGCATCGCCGGGCGCCAGATCGCCGCTCATCGCTCCCCGGAGCGCGTTCGCCCGCCCGCGGGTGGCCGTGATCTCCTCGCGGCTGGCGCGGTAGGTCGGACACATCACGCCGCCGGTCGTGGACTGCTCGCCGCGGCAGCCGCCACAGCCGTGACAGAGTTCGACCATCCCCTGCATTCCGTTGTCGTTGGTCCACTCGAGTTCGGGGTCGAACCCCGCCTCGAACTCGTAGTCGGGGTCGAACCGCAGGTGCTCGCGCAGGTCCGTGGGGTCGTCCTCCCGGAAGACGACCTGTCCGGGGTTGAGGAGCCAGTCGGGGTCGAACGCCGTCTTGAGGTCCTTGAAGATCTCCCAGAGCCGATCGCCGTACAGCTTCCGGTTCCACTGGGTCCGGGCGCGGCCGTCGCCGTGTTCGCCGGAGACCGAGCCTCCGAGTTCGACGACGAGGTCCGTCACGTCGTCCGCGATGCCGTGAAGCTGGTCGAGGCCCACCTCGGTCTTCGTGTTCACGAGCGGGCGGACGTGGAGCACGCCGGGACCGGCGTGGGCGTAGAAGCTCGCATAGGTGTCGTGAGCCTCGAGAATTGCTTCGAAGCGTTCGACGAACTCCGGGAGCTTCGCGGGTGGAATCGCGGTGTCCTCGATGAACGAGATGTGCTTCTCGTCGGTCGTTCGCGAGAGCAGGATCGGCAGGCCGGACTTGCGGAGTTTCCAGAGTTTCGCGCGCTCCGCGTCGTCGTAGGCCTCGAGCGCGTCGATCGCGAGCGGCTCGCTATTACTGCTCGGCGCGTCCGCGGCTGGTTCCCCGGCAGGCGTCGCCGATGGAACGCGATCGGCCAGCAGGCCGGCGACCTGCTCCCTGCCGTGATCGGCGTCCGCGGCGTAGAACTCCACGAGGAGGACGGCGTTCGTCCCCTCGGGGAGCATCCCGGTGACGGGGCCGAACTCCGCGGTATCGCGGGCGAGGTCGATCAGCACGTCGTCTAGCACTTCGACCGCCGCGGGATCGTGTTCGAGGATCGTCTCGACGTCCCGCATCGCCTCGTGGAGGTCCCGGTAACAGAGCAGGGAGACCGCCTTGGTTTCGGGTACCGGTTCGAGCGAGACCGTCGCCTCGGTGACGATCGCGAGCGTCCCCTCGCTGCCCGCCAGGAGCCGCGCGAGGTTGACCGTGCCCGGCTCGCCGCCAGCTTCGGGGGTTTCACCGCCTTCGGTTCGCGACGACTCCGCCGTCGCGCTCTCCTCACTACCCGGCAGCGGCTCGCCCCGGACCTCCGCGACGAGCCGATCGAGGTTGTAGCCCGAGACGTTTCGCTTGAGATCGGGGTACGTCTTCTCGATCAGGTCGGCGTCTTCCGCGAGGATCCGATCGATCTCGGCGTAGATCCGACCCTCCAGGTCGCCGTCGGGATCGGCCCGCCGGGTGATTTCCTCGAGCGTGACCTCGCTGAACGTCGTCACCGTGCCGTCGGCGAGAACGGCCTCGCACTCCTCGATGTAGGCGTCGGTCTTGCCGTACACGAGCGAGTGCGATCCAGTCGAGTTGTTCCCGATCGCGCCCCCGATCGCGCTCTTGTCGCCCCAGGCGGGGTCGGGTGCGAACTTCAGGTCGTGGGACGCGAGGGTCTCGTTCAGCGTCCCGAGGATCGTGCCCGGCTGGACCGTCGCCGTCCGGGACTCGGGATCGATCTCACGGATCTCGTTCATGTGTCGCGTGAAATCCAGCACGACGGCCCGGTTGACCGTCTGGCCGGCGAGGCTCGTCCCGCCACCCCGCGGGAGAACCGGAATCCCCCGATCGGCGCAGTACTCGACGATGCCGACGACGTCGGCCGTCGACTCGGGGGCGGCGACCGCGATCGGGGTCACCTCGTAGGCGCTCGCGTCCGTCGCGTACAACTGGCGCGAGTAGGAGTCGGCACGCACCTCGCAGTCGACGACCGCCGTCAGGTCCGCGACGAGCGCCGGGCGATCGACGTCGTCGCTCCGGTAGTCGTAGTTCGCACGCCGGTCGGCGGCCGGGTCGGCGCTCGGCTCCGTGGCCATACCTGCCTCTTGCCACTGGGCGGCTTAAACGGTCGGCATTATCGGCAGACGGCTGACGACGGAGAGGGAGTGATCGAAGGAAACCGTGGCCCCGTCGTTTTCCCACGTGCGCCCCCGGGGCCCCGTCCGGGTATCGGACGGTAAACGAGCGTAGGCGCTCGCCGGTCACGAACTGACTGCCTAACTGGTTGGGCAGATCTCCGCTCGGCTCGCGCCCCGCGGATCGCTCACCGATGGCCGATCGACGATGTGCGATAAAGTACCAATATAGAATTATGAGAACATAACATACATGTTGTACGATTGATTGTGGCCTGAATATGTCCCCATCCGACTGACAATGTCGGCAATATCGCCTTCTATCCGGGATTCTGCTTCTGCTCGGCAGCTATTTTGAACCATCGTCTAAATCCGTCTGTAGTCGACTAAGATAGCGCTATATCCGTCTAAGCCGGTGTTCGATCGGCAGTTGGTGATTCTATTGGCTGAGCGTTCGAAAACATTCTCTATCTATCTACTCTTCAAATTTATATGGAAGTTTGTATATCAACTAGGTGGTTTTTCTTCGGTGAGGATGCCCGTTCGCCGGGACCTTTCGTTCGGGTGGATCGCCGCAGGAATTCGCCACGCCTGCGTTCGGGCCGCTCGTACGGACTCCTGTACGCCAGTTCCGGCGCAATCGCGACCGTCCGGCGGTTGCGCCGGGAACTCGGTACCGCAGACCGTCTCAGTCGAACGTCGGGGATCGCCCCTCGAGGAACGCCTCGACGCCTTCTTCGTGGGCGTCCGTTCCGTACGCGAGCGTCTGGACGTGGGCTTCCCGATCGAGTCCGTCGCGCCACGATCGGCCCAGGTTGTCGTGGATCGCCCGCTTTGCGAGCCCGACGTTCTCGGTCGGCCGGGCCGCGAGCGTCGCGAGGAGGTCGTCGACCCGATCGTCGAGTTCGTCGTCGGGCACCGTCTCGTTGACGAGTCCCAGCCGTTCGGCCTCCGCGGCGTCGACCAGTCGGCCGGTGAGCGCGAGTTCCTTCGCTTTTCGCAATCCGACGAGTCGCGGCAGCGTCACCGTGGCGCCCGCGTCGGGAACCAGGCCGACGTTGACGAACGACGCGCCGAATCGGGACGACTCGCCGGCGTAGGCGAAATCCGACGCCGCGACCAGCGAGAGCCCCGCACCGACGGCGTCGCCGTCGACTTTCGCCACGATCGGGACGGGACTCGTCAGCGCCCGCTCCGCGACGCGGCCGAGGGTGGTACGGACGCGATCGTACGCCTGCTTCGGGGTTTCCTCGCGCTCGGCCATCGCCTCGACGTCGCCGCCCGCGCTGAACGCCTCGCCCTCCCCCGCGAGGACGACGGCGTCGAGTTCGGTCGGGTCCAGATCCGCAAGGGCGTCCGCGAGTTCGCGCGCGACCGTCGCGGTGAACGCGTTTCGAACGTCGGGTCGGTCGAACGTGAGGTGCCGGACGCCATCAGCGTCGTGGACGTGCATGTGATATCGTGCGTCGGCGGGCGACTTCAACGTCCGCGTGGTCACGCGACCGACCGGCCGGCCGAGCGCGATCGCTCCCGGTGGTCTCCGCCGACCCCGGTCCGCCGGCGATCGGCGGTCAGGTCACTCCTTGCGGTGAATGAGGAACTTCATGTCGCCCTGGAAGACGACGGTATCGTCCTGGTTGGTCATCTCGGTGTCGAGGACGACGATCCCCGCGTCGTCGTGGTCGACGTCGTTCTTTTCGGTGACCTCCATCTCCAGCGAGATCGTGTCCCCGATGTAGACCGGGTTCGGAATGTCCATGTAGTTCATCCCGAGGAAGGCGTAGGCCGTCCGCTCGACGATCCCCGATCGGTAGACGAACCCCGTCGCGTGGACGAACGTCATCGGACCGTGGGCGATGCGGCCGTCGAACGGGCCGTCTTCGGCGTACTCCTTGTTGGTGTGAAGCTCCGTCCAGTCCCCGGCCAGCGCCGAGTGCATGACGAAGTCGGTCTCCGTGACGGTGCGTCCGACGCTCTGGAACTCCTGTCCCTCTTCGAAGTCCTCGAAGTGATGCGGTTCGTAACTGTATGCCATACGTAGACATCCAAACCACCGTACAAATAAGTTACTTCGACTGATACGGTTTACTGTGAGTAGTTACCGCCGTGCCGAGACGGATCGTCGGTCTCGACCGGTGAGTACGCGCTTTGCTCCAGCACCGAAGAAAATAGTCACAGTAATCCGTATGAGGGATGCGGCGGATCGTCGGGAGATTGATACTGGATTTCCCGATGGACGACCGTCCGGCCACCCCGGCGTGTGCGGATCCAGCAGCGACTGGTCTCCGGAGACCCTCGTCGACGGCGGCCGTCGTCGTCAGGCACGTGGCGGCTGGCGGACCGATCGACTACCGACTCCCCCGGCGCGATCGGGATCAGCGGCCGACCGCGGCCGCTACCGGTGATCGTAGACGCGCTTGACTTTCCCCACCTCGGTCCGTTCGATGCCGCCGGGATCGGCGACGATCAACTCGTCCGGCGTGAACGAGAGGACGTTCTCGAGTCGGGTGAGCACGCGGTCGCGCAACTCCGCTTCGGCGACGTCGACGTCCGGTTCGCGCTCGATCGTGAGTTCGAGGCGATCGAGGGCGTCCTCCCGGTAGAGGTCGATCCGGTAGTACGGCGCGATCGCGTCGAACTCGAGGACGACCTCTTCGATCTGGCTGGGATAGAGGTTGACCCCGCGGACGATGAGGAGGTCGTCGGCCCGGCCGGTGATGTTGTCCATGCGAACCATCGTCCGGCCGCACTCGCACTCGTCGTACGTGAGCGTGGTGAGGTCGCCGGTGCGATACCGGATGGCCGGCAGGGCCGCTTTCGACAGCGTCGTCAGTACGAGTTCGCCCTCCTCGCCCTCGGGCAGGGGTTCGCCGGTTTGCGGGTCGATCACCTCGGGGTAGAAGTGATCCTCCCAGATATGGAGCCCGTCCTGGGCCTCGTGACACTCGTTGGAGACGCCGGGGCCGATGATCTCCGAGAGGCCGTAGATGTCGATCCCGTTCGCCCCGAGTCGCTCTTCGATCTCCTCGCGCATCGGATCGGTACAGGGTTCGGCACCGAAGATGACCGTCGAGACCGGCAGTTCCGTCGGATCGATCCCCATCTCTTCGGCCGTCTCGGCGAGGTACAGGGAGTACGAGGGCGTACACGCGATCGCGTCGCTCTCCAAGTCCTGGAGTAACTCGACCTGTCGCTGAGTCTGGCCGCCGCCGATCGGGATGACCGTCGCCCCGAGTTCTTCGATCCCGTAGTGAAGGCCGAGGCCCCCCGTGAACAGCCCGTAGCCGTAACCGTTCTGGACCGTATCACCCGGTTCCACGCCGGACGCGACGAGGCTCCGGGCGACGACCTCGCTCCACACGTCGAGGTCCTCGGCGGTGTAGGAGACGATCTTCGGCTTGCCTGTCGTCCCCGACGAGGCGTGGATGCGGCGGATGTCCTCGTCGTCGACGGCGAAGAGGCCGTCGGGGTACTCGTCGCGGAAGTCCGCCTTCGTCGTGAACGGCAACTGCTGGATGTCGTCGATCGTCTGGACGTCCCCCGGCGCGACGCCGGCCTCGTCGAACGCGTCCCGGTAGTACTCGACGTTCTCGTAGGCGTTGCGGACCGTCTCTCTGAGCCGTTCGTTCTGCAGTTCCCGAATCTCTTCCCGCGGTGCCGTCTCGATCTGCGTGTAACTCATCCTCGTCCACCACTCTTCCGTGCCCCGACAAAAATCATGTGGTGTGTACACACCCGACTGTGCGGAACGACGTCGCTCTCGACCGGTGACGGGGCGGTGATCGAGTTCGGCGACGAGCGTCGCCGCACTCGAGTGCCCGTTCGTGCGTTGCCCCGATCGCGTCGCCGTCGATCAGTGGGCCGCCGGTCGTTCCGCGGGCGGCAACTGCACCGTCTCGACGATCGGTTCGTCGAACGGAAGCCGCATCCGGAGATCGTTCCCGCTTCGATCGATCGTCTCGAACCCCATCCGTCGGTAGACGTGTACCGCCCGCTCGTTCGTGGCGTCGACGTCGAGCACGAGCGCCTCGTGGCCCGCGTCGGCGGCGTAGGCGATCACGTGCCGACAGAGTTCGGTCCCGATGCCGCGGTCGTGGTACGCCGGATCGACGAAGACGACGAACTGGGGTTCCACGCTCGAGCACGGCGAGTAGGCCGCGTGGCCGACGACCGACCCGTCGTGGACGGCCACGACGTTGAAGCCGCGTTCGACCAGGCGCTCGAGCCACGAGGCGATGCGCTCGCGGCCGACGGGCGGAACGCCCATCGATCGGTGGGGTTCGGGATAGTCGACGTACATCGAGGCGAGCGCGTCGAAACGCGGTGGCTCGAACGGTTCGACCAGGATCGGTTCGCCGTGCTTGTCGACGAACCGGGGACAGCGAGGGGGACAGCCCGTCGCCCCTTCACAGTCTCCCGGGTCCCAGGCGGGGCAGGTGTCGATCGTCATCGGCGGTCACGGGTGTGAATTGGGCCCACACGTTCATCACTCTCGTCCCGTTTATGTATGGGTTTTATACAAGTCGGCCGGTGAGAGAGCGGTCACCCGTCGCGGTGCGGACGACTCGTCGCTACGGTTCACCCTCGGGACTGACGGTCACTACGGGCCTGTCGGTTCCGAGGATGACCGACTGCGTGACGCTGCCGAAGATGACCTTCCCCGTCGGCGTGCGTTTCCGTCCCGAGAGGCAGATCATGTCCGCGTCCGTCTCGTCGGCCGCGGCGATCAGTTCGGGTGCCGGTTCCCCGCTCGCCTCGTAGTACTCGTAGTCGACGCCGCGTTCGTCGAACGACGCTGCGACGTGCCGGACGCCGTCGAGTTGCTGGACCGATCGCCCCTCGGGGTTCTCCTGGAAGACGTGTGCGAGTATCGCCGTGATTTCGTCGGCCGCACCCGGCATGGACTCGATCGTCGACGCCTGTGTGGTCGCCCGTTCCACGTCGGTGTCGAGTCCGACCAGTATCCGGTACATGCCCTGTGGGTCGTTCGCACGATGCATAACGATCGGCCGCTACTTGTCCGGGTTTTATACCATCCCGATCCGCGGTGAGTCGCCGTCCGTCGGCCCCGTCATCGTCGGATCCGTCGGCGTCCGGAGTCCCGTGACGAGGCCCGATCGCCGGGCGTCGTTCTGTACCGTTCGGGCGCGATTCGTTCGGGTCACGGGCCGGACTCGGAGAGTCTTGCCGGCAGTTAACATATAAAACCACGACAAACGGGGGTCTATTTTTATGAGCTATTATAATTATATACTGCACGTATGACCAAGGGTGGCACGGGTCACGGCCGGAGGCGAGACGTTCTCAAAGCAATAACTGCGGGAAGCGTCGCCGGACTGACTGGGTTGGCCGGTTGTGTCGGCGATCCGGAAGAGGTCTCGGAGGGTGACGACGGGGAGTTCGATACGGTCCAGTTCGGCGTCCTCGAGCCGTTCACGGGCGAGTTCAGTGACCTCGCCGAAGAGCGACACCAGGGGACCGAACTCGCGATCCAGCAGATCAACGAGAGCGACGAGTACGACTTCGAAATCGAGTACAGCGAGTACGACACGCAACTCGATCCGGCGACGGCGACGCAGCGGGCCCAGGAGGCGGTCCAGTCCGACGACGCGGGGTTCATTACCGGCTGTATCTCGAGTTCCGCCGCGCTCGCGATCAACGATTTCGCGCTCGAGAACGAGGTGGTGTACACGCCGGGCGCGGCCGACGTCTCGATCACGGGGGACAACTGCAACGAGTACGTGTTCCGGTTCGAGACGAACACCGCACAGATCGCCGAGGCGATGGCCCAGTGGACCGCCGACGAACTCGGCGATCGGATCTTCTACCACATTGCGGACTACGCCTACGGCGAGTCGGTCCTGAACGAGGTCGAGACGCGGATGGAGTCGATCAGCGACTCCTACGAACAGGTCGACGTGACCCGATCGGACCCGGGGTCGACCGACTTCGAGGCGTTCATCAGCCAGATCACCAACGCGACCGACGACGCCGACGCGCTCGTCGTGGGGATGACCGGTGCCGACCTCGCGATTTTCCTCTCGCAGGCCAGCGAGCGCGGGCTCCAGGACGACATTCCGATCGTGACGACGACGGGATCGTTCCGCGCCGTGCGGGCCGGTGCCGGCGCGGGTGCGTACAACACCTACAGCGGGGTTCGATACGTGCCCAGCATCGAGACCGGTGACAACCAGGCGTTCGTCGAGGCGTACGAGTCCGAGTACGACGCCGTCCCGGACAACTTCTCGCGCGTCGGCTACGAGTCGATCCGGATGGTCGCGAACGGGATCCGCGAGGCCGGATCGCGCGATCCGACGACGGTCGCGGAGACGCTCTCCGGACTGGAACACGAGACGATCTTCGGCCCGAACGAGTTCCGGGAGTGCGATCAGCAGGCGATGAATCCCGTCTGGATGGGCGAGTGCGTCGAACCGGACGGCGGCGACCTCGCGGACGTCGAACTCCTGACGGACCTCTCCGGGGAGGACGCGGCACCTGACTGTGAGGACACCGACTGTGGCCTGTAACGAGTGTGGAGCTGTTTCCAGATAACCATGCTCGGAGAACTCTTCCAGGTCCTGTTCGACGGGTTGACGATCGGCGTCGCCTACGTGTTGCTCGCCGCCGGACTGTCGGTCATCTTCGGCGTCATGCACGTCATCAACTTCGCCCACGGGGAACTGTTCGCGCTCGGGGCGTACTTCGCGCTCGCACTCGTCGCCCCGTTCGGTGGGGCCGGCTTCTTCCTCGCGTTGCTCGTCGCCCCGCTGCTGGTCGGCGTCGTCGGCGTCGCGATCGAACGCTACACGGTGCGGCCGCTGTACGGTCGGAATCCCCTCTATCACATCCTGCTCACGTTCGGCCTGGTGCTGGTGATAAACGACCTGATATACCTCGTCTGGGGGACGGGGAGCACCAGCCTCGCCCTGCCGGCGGTGCTCTCGGGATCGATCGACGTACTCGGGCTCAATACCAGCGTCTACAACGTGTTCATCATCGTCTTCGGGAGCGTCGTGGCGCTGGCCGTCTGGGCGGTCCTCGAACACACGAAGTACGGGCTGATCATCCGGGCCGGGTCCCAGGACCGGCAGATGGTTCGGAACCTCGGGATCGACATCGATCGGTACTACTCGCTGGTCTTCGGCGGGGGTGCGGCGCTCGCCGCCGTCGCGGGCATCATCCTCGGCGGCTACAGGACGGTCAGCCCGGGGATGGGGATGTCGATCATCATTCCGGCGTTCGTCGTCGTCGTCCTCGGCGGCCTCGGCAGCTTCAGGGGCGCCGTCGTCGGCGGTCTCCTCGTCGGGATCATCCAGACGTTCCTGCGTACCTACGTCCCGTTCTTCGAGGGACTGGTGATCTTCCTGCTGATGATCGCCGTCCTCCTCTTTCGGCCCCGCGGACTGTTCGGCGTCGAATTCGAAGAAGAGGGCGGCGGCGACCTCCTGACCGGCACCGACGGCGGGATACTCGACCCGCGGACCCGGACCCGCCTCGGACTCGCGGTGGTCGGCGTGCTCGCGGTGGTTCCCCTCGGGGTTGGGACGCTGTACTCGTCGTACGCGGTCACGTTCGTGATCGAGGTCCTTATCTGGGCGCTGTTCGCGCTCAGTCTGGACTTCGTGATGGGCTACACGGGACTGGTCTCGCTCGGCCACGCGCTGTTCTACGGGCTCGGGGCTTACGCGGTCGCGATCGCCTTGCTCTACGTGAGCGGTTCCGCGATCGTCGCGATCGGGTTCGCGATCGTCGTCTCCGCGGCGATCGCCTGGTTCGTCGGCTACCTCTCGATCCGCGTCTCCGGGGTCTACTTCGCCATGATCACGCTCGCCTTCGCCGAGTTGTTCTACAACGCCCTGTACCGGGACCCGCGCGGGCTGACCGGCGGTTCGGAGGGCCAGTTCGGGCTCTCGACGTACTACGGGATCGCCGGGATGGGAGTCTCGCTCGACGACGTCGCGCTCTTTCTCGGTCCCGTCGTACTGACCGGGCAGTCGCTGTTTTACTACATCGCGCTCGCGAGTCTGGTCGCCGCGTTCCTGCTTACCAGGCGGATGCTCGAGTCGCCGTTCGGCGCGGTGCTCAAGTCCATCCGCGAGAACGAGCAGCGGGCGACGTTCCTCGGCTACGAGACGACCGTCTACAAGCGGCGCGCGTTCGTCGTCAGCGGCGCGCTGGCCGGCGTGGCCGGCGGGCTCTTCACCCTCAACGCGGGGTACGCGACGCCGTCGTTCGCCTACTGGCTCCACTCCGGCGAGGTGATCGTGATGGTCATTCTCGGGGGGCTGGGAACGCTCTACGGTCCGATCGTCGGCGCGGCGGTGTTCTTCGGCCTCGAGGGGATACTCACGGACTTCACGGGCAGGTGGCGGCTGGTGCTCGGGACGATCTTCGTCCTGTTCGTCATCTTCCTTCCGCGCGGACTGGTGTCGCTCCCGGCCCAGGTCGCCCCGTACGTGATGGGCGGCTCCGGTCCCGGCCCGGACGCCACCGAACCCACGCCGGACGAACCGGGCGTCAGAGGTGACGACTGATGGCTATGGAAACGACCACATCCGAACGATCGACGACCGACGAACCGATCCTCCGGACGGAGAACCTCGTCAAGAAGTTCGGCCAGTTCACGGCGACCGATCGGGTCGACCTGACGGTGAGACGGGGCGAGTTCCGGTGCATCATCGGCCCGAACGGCGCGGGCAAGACCACGCTGTTCAACCTCGTCAGCGGTGCGCTCCCCGTCACCGACGGGTCGATCTACTTCGACGGCGAGGAGATCACCACCCTGTCGCCCTCGCAGCGAGTGCGCCGCGGGATCGGCCGCTCGTTCCAGATCTCGAACATCTTCGGCGGACTCACCGTGCGCGAAAACGTCAGGCTCGCCGCGCAGTCGATCGGCCGCGACCAGTACAACGCCGTCGAATCGCTGTTCAAACCGACCGACCGGTACGACGAGATGAACGACCGGACCGATCGGATCCTCGACCGGGTCGGCCTCGCCGACGTCGCCGACGAAACGGCGGACGCGCTCGCCTACGGGGACAAGCGACGGCTCGAGATCGGGGTCGTGCTCGCGACCGACCCCGATCTCGTCCTGTTCGACGAACCGACCGCCGGCATGAGCGTCGAGGAGACCCAGGAGACGATCGACCTGATCGAGGAGGTGCTGGTCGACCAGACGCTGTTGCTCATCGAGCACGACATCGAACTCGTGATGGAACTCTCCGATCGAATCACCGTGTTGAATCGCGGGCAGATCCTCGCCGAGGGGACGCCCGAAGAGATCGCCGAGAATCAGGACGTACAGGACGCCTACCTCGGGGGGATGGTCGAATGAGCGACGAGCCGTTGCTCTCGGTCGATCGGGTCGACGCGGGGTACGGCGAGACGCAGGTGCTCCGGGACCTGTCGCTGTCGGTCGAGGAAGGCGAAATCGTCTCCCTGGTCGGTCGAAACGGCGCGGGGAAGACGACGACGCTGCGGACTATCATGGGCATCCTCACTCCCTCGAGCGGGCAGGTCACGTACCGTGGCGAGGACGTTTCGATGCTCGACGCGACGACGACGGCACAGCGCGGGGTCGCGCTCGTACCGGAAGAACGACGGATCTTCCCGGAACTCTCGGTCAGGGAGAACCTGGAACTCGCCGACCACGGCGGGGCGTCCGGCGTCGATTCGCTGTCGGTCGAGGCGGCGCTCGACACGTTCGAGAACCTGCAGGCGCGCGCCGGGAACCCCGGGTCGTCGCTGTCGGGGGGCGAACAGCAGATGCTCGCGATCGCGCGCGCCCTCGTCGGCGGTGCCGACCTCGTCCTGCTCGACGAACCGACCGAAGGGCTCGCACCCTACATCGTCCAGGACGTGATGGACATCGTCGCCGACCTCAACGAGCGGGGGATCACCGTCCTGCTCGTCGAACAGAACGTCCACGTCTGCCTCGAACTCGCCGATCGCAACTACGTGATCAACCAGGGCGAGATCGTCTACGAGGGCACCTCGGACGATCTTCGGGAGAGCGAGGAGGTCCTCGACAGGTACCTCGGCGTCACCGCGTAACCTTCGGGAACCGCATTCCGGCCCCTTCTGCCGGACGATCCGTCCTCACGGCTTGTAGACGCGACCGCGGAACGTCGCGACCCGATCGTCCCCGTCGTCGGTGACGACGACCTCGAACTCGGCGGTGCGGCCGCCGTCGTGGGTCTCCTCGGCGGTCGCCGTGAGGACGGTTCCGACGTCGACGGCGTCGAGGTAGGAGACGTTCGTCTCGAGGGCGACCGCCGTCTCCCCGTACGAGTTCGAGGCGGCGGCGAACGCGGCGTCGGCGAGCGAGTAGATCGCACCGCCGTGGGGCGTTCCGTGGAAGTTCGTCAGGTCGTCGGTGATCTCGAGTCGCGTCCGCGCACGTCCCGGTTCGAGGTCGACGAGGTCGATCCCGAGCGTCTCGCAGTAGGGGTCGCTCTCGATGTGGCTGCGGATGGCCTCGGTGTCTGTCATATCGTCTCACACTGACGTCCACGAAAATGTATCTACTGGATCCGGAACCTCGTCATCCGATCGGCCGACGGCCAGTCGATCCGAAAGCCGATCGCTTGCCGCCAGTCGATCCGAACTCCTACCGGTAGATCTGCCGGAACAGCGCCGCTTCGCCGCGGCGGAGTCGCTCGAGAAACGCCGACTTGCTGATCCCGAGTTCCGCGGCGACCTCCTCGGAGGTCGTCTCGCGCGGGATCGCGAAGTACCCCATCTCGAGGGCGGTGCGAATGCACTCCTCCTGGGCCGGCGTGAGATCCCACCGCTGACTGGGCGACTCCGTCGCTTCGGACTGGAGCGGATAGACCCGCTCGAGTTTGACGCCGACGGTGTCGCCGGCCGCCTCCATGACGCCCTTGAGGACGTCTCGGCCGACGACCGCGCCGAAGATCATCGCCGCGCCGTCCCGGTATCGCAGCGTCTCGACGATCAGTCCTCCGTCGATCAGTCGGTGGACGACGCAGGGCTGTTTCGACAGGCACCGGTACCGGTTCCGACCGTCGGTCTTCGAGACGTGCAGATACGAGATCCGTTCGTCCTCGTCTAAGACCGCCGTCAGCCGATCGCTCGTCGGGGAACTGAACTGCAGGAGGTCGTAGCCGTCGCTCCGGCGCTGTGGCGGTTGGGCGCTGATCTCGACGTCGACGGAAGCCGCCTGTGACGCCTCCGCGAGCGGACAATCGTCGTTTTTGACCCGAAATTCGACCGCGAGACATTCGTCGATCATCCCGATCGTCTACACGCGTCTCTCTCGCCCCGATACTTAAAACCTCGTTATATGGCGGTCAATTTCTAAGGGTCTATCCGTCGTGTATTTTCGTGAAACAATGGAGCTCGACACAGTGAAAGATCGGGCGGGGCCGCGGGAGTTCAGCCCCGCCGACGATCTCCCCGAGGAGTACCGGAAGGCGGCGACGCGGATGATCGAATTCCACGCCAACAGCGAGATCATGGGCGCGTACCTTGAGCGGCCGTTCATCCGCCAGGCGCCGAGTATCGATCGGAAACTGGCGTTCTCGGCGAAGGTCCAGGACGAGATCGGCCACGGTCAGTTGCTCTACCGCGCCGCCGAATCGCTCGGCGTCAAGACCCGCGAGGAGATGCTCGACGACCTGGCCAACGGCGACGGAAAGTTCCTCAACTGCTTTCACTACCCGATGGAGTCGTGGCCCGAGACGGCGATGATCGCCTTCTTCGTCGACGGCGCGGCGATGCGTCGCCAGGCCACGCTCCGGCGGACGAGCTGGGAACCGTACGCCCACGCGATGGACAAGGTGTGTTTCGAAGAAGGGTTCCACGTCAAACACGGCGAGGACATCCTCGCAACGCTGATGAGCGGTTCGCGGAAGGAACAGCGGATGACCCAGGAGGCCTTCGAGACGTGGTGGCCCCGCATCATCCAGTTCTTCGGGCCGACCGACGACAAGAGCACGCACCACGACTTCGCGGCCTCGGTGGGGCTGAAACAGCAGTCCAACGACGAACTCCGGACTGCTTTCCTCAACCAGTACATCCCCAAGGCGGAGAAGTACGGCCTCGAGATTCCCGACGAGCCCCGCATCCGCGAGAACGACGAGGGCGATTACGAGGTCGTCGAGAGCGACCTCGCCTGGGACGAGTTCTTCACGATCGCGAAGAACGAGTACGAACCCGGGCTCGGCCAGATCGACGGCCGCAAGGCCGCACAGGAGGCCGTCCAGTGGGTCCGCGACACGATCGAATCCGACGCCACAGCCGCCGGCGGCCACGCGCCGCAGGCGGCCGACTGATCATGATCTGGGAAGTGTTCCGACAGGAGAAGACCGGGGAGTACCACACCCACTGCGGCAACGTCCACGCGCCCGATCGGGAGATGGCCAAGCAGTTCGCCGCCATCCAGCACGGCCGGCGCAAGCCCACGAATAGCCTCTGGGTCGTCCCGCGGGACGAGGTCGGCGAGATCGACGCCGAGGACGTCGCCTTCGGCGGGACGACGGACAAGAGCTACCGCTGGGCGACGGCGTACAGCACGACCGGGCAGGACGCCCGCGAGGTCATCGAATCGGAGGACGAACAGGCGACGGCCGAACGACAGCGGGGTGACGACTGATGTCGCCGACGCTCGACGATCCCGCCGACCTCGACGAGCGCGAACGCACCGCGCTCGAAACCCTGCTGAAGCGACTGGGCGACGACGAGTTCGTCCTCGCCGAACGGTACACGGAGTGGCAGGTCCGCGCGCCCAGCCTCGAGTCCGACCTCGCGCTGGCGAACAACGCGCAGGACGAACTCGGCCACGCCCGCCTGTGGTACGACGTGCTCGCCGACCTCGGCTTCGAGGAGCGCGACCTGGTGTACGAGCGCGACCCCGAGGACTTCCGGCACAGCACGCTCGTCGAGCGGCCGTTCGCGGAGGGCGACTGGGCCGACGCCGTCCTCCGATCGTACTGCTACGACGTCGCCGAGGACCTCCGTCTCGGGGCGCTGGAAGACTCCTCGCACCCGAAGGTCGCCGATCGCGTCGGCAAGATCCGGAGCGAAGAGGAGTACCACCGCGAACACGCCCAGAACTGGCTCGATCGCCTCGCCGACGGCGAGGAGGGCCACGAACGCCTGCAGGACGCGCTCGATCGGCTGTTCCCGCACGCGCTGACATTGTTCGAACCGTGCGCGCCGCCACGCGGCGCGAGTGCGAGCGGTGATGAACCGCGAGCAGTGGACGTCGAGGCGGACATCGTCGACCTCGGCCTTCGCGACACGACCCTCGAGGAACTGGGCGAGGAGTGGCTGTCGATCGTCGTTCCGTACCTCGAGTCCCTGGATCTCACCGTTCCCGCGAGCGGCCGATCGGACGCGGACACCGACGAGTTCGAGTTCGAAGTTACCCGCGAGATGCTCCCCGAGGCGCGCGGCCGGGACGGTTCCCACACCGACGCGTGGTTCGACCTCTACGACGAGTTCACGCACACGTACCGCGACCTCGGGCGAAGCGACACGACGAAAATCATGGACACCCCAGAATGAGCGGCGAGAGTCCGGCCCCAGGCGCGAAATCGAACTTCACCTCCGATCCGGAGGTCGAGGCGACGCCCTGCGCGTACACCGACTACCGGGAGGGCGAGACGATCGACGACCTCCCGGCGACGGGCGAGGACGCGACCGGCGTCGAGGCCGACGTGTGGGACGCCCTCTACGGGATCGAGGACCCCGAGATGCCGATCAGCATCGTCGACCTCGGGCTGATCTACGGCGTCACCGTCGCGGACGGCGTCGCGACCGTCGACATGACGCTGACCTACTCGGGCTGTCCGGCCCGGGACATGCTCACCGACGAGGTCGAGACGCGTGTCGGCGCCGTCGACGGCGTCGCCGACGTCGACCTGCGACTGGTGTGGAGTCCGGGCTGGACCGTCGAGATGGTGACCGAACGGGGCAAAGACGATCTGCGGGAGTTCGGGCTGAGCATATGAGACGCACTCCGGATCCCAGCGTGACGACGAGCGGCGACGACAGCGGCGCGGAGTGCCCCTACTGCGAGTCGACCAACACGGTCCGCGAACACCCGAAAGGACCGTCGCTCTGTCGGTCGATGCACTACTGTCACGACTGCGAACAGCCCTTCGAGAAGTTCGAGTAGCCGTGGTCGCCTCCCGAAAGTCACTCGACCTGGTACGCCGTCGATTCCTGACTTCCAGTCGAACGAAGAGTTTTGATACTCGATTACGTGTATGAGAAACGAACACATGTCTGCGACTGTCGAACGAACGTCCCGTGAGGAGTTACGGGAGTTACAGAACGAACGGCTCCGCGAAACCGTAGCGCGCGCCTACGAGCGCGTCCCGTTCTATCGCGAGACCCTCGACGAAACCGGCGTTTCGCCGTCGGATATCGAAACGGTCGACGACCTTCGGGATCTGCCGTTTACGACTAAATCCGACTTCCGTGACGAGTATCCGGATGGGCTGTTCGCCGTCGACGACGAGGAGATCCGCCGTATCCACGCCTCCTCCGGCACCACCGGCAAGCCGAAGATCGTCGCCTACACCGCCGCCGACCTCGACCGCTGGAACGAGGTCATGGCGCGATCGATGGCGGCGGCGGGCATCGAACGGGGGGAGACGTTCCAGAACGCCTACGACTACGGGCTGTTCACGGGCGGGCTCGGATTCCACGGCGGCGCGGAGGAACTCGGGACGACGGTGATCCCCGCGAGCAGCGGGAACACCCAGCGACAGGTCGAACTCGCGCGCGATCTGGGGAGCGACGCGATCGGCTGTACGCCGTCGTACGCGCTGTATCTCGCCGAGACGGCCGAAGAGATGGGCGTCGACCCGCGGAACCTGTCGATCTCGACGGTTCTCTACGGAGCGGAACCCTGTACCGAACCGATGCGCGAGGAGATCGAAACGCGGCTCGACGCGACGGGGATCGAGAACTACGGCCTCTCCGAACTGATCGGGCCGGGCGTCGCCGTCGAGTGCCACGAGGCCCAGGCGGGGATGCACATATGGGAGGACCACTTCTACCCCGAGGTGATCGACCCGCAGACCGGCGAGGTGCTCCCCGAAGGCGAAGAGGGCGAACTCGTGTTGACGTCGCTGACGAAAGAAGCGCTTCCGGTACTCCGGTATCGCACCGGCGATCTCACCGCTCTCACCGCGGAGGAGTGTGACTGTGGCCGGACGATGGTCCGGATGGACAGCGTCACCGGTCGCGCCGACGACCTCCTCATCGTCCGCGGGGTCAACCTCTACCCCAGCCAGATCGAGGACGTCGTCCTCGAGTTCGACGCGGTTGCCCCCCACTACCGGATCGACCTCTACCGGGAGGACGCCCTCGATCGGTTCGAACTCACGATCGAACTGGTGGCGGGCTTTGCCGGTGACAGGGACCGACTTCGTACGGACGTCCTCGCACGGCTACAGAACGCGCTGTCGATCACGCCCGATACGCTCGAACTTGTCGAACACGGGTCGATCGAGCGCACCGAGGTCGGGAAGGTAAAGCGCGTCTACGACCACCGGTAACGACGTCGGGGCAAACGGGTCCACTATCTGGCACATTTATTATCGCTCGGCGGCCAACCGTGTTGCATGGACATCGAAGCCTTCTTCGAAGGCATGCCGTTCGCATCCTTGCTCGGAATCGACGTGACGGAGTGTGCCGACGGCCACGCCGAGGGGCGCCTGGAGATGACGGAGGAACTCTCGTGGAACGAGGAGGAGTTGATGGCCCACGGTGGCGTCACCTTCACGCTCGCGGACACCGTCGGCGGGGCCGCGCTGGTCTCGCTGGTCGACCAGCCCGTGCCGACGATCGACATGCGGATCGACTACCTCAGCGCCGGAACGGGTGACCTCTACGCGGAGGCCGACGTCGTCCGCTGCGGGAACGACGTCGGCGTCGTCGACGTCGACGTCTACGCCACCGAAGACGGCGAGACTCCGTCGGAGTCTCGGGAAGACGGCGAAGCCGTCGGTACCCACATCGCCGACGCACGCGGCGTTTACAAGACCGGGTGATTCGGTCTCCCCGTGCGGTCGGTGCCGACACCGAACCGGGGATGCGGATCGTCGACCCGCTCGCCCGATCGCTTCCGTCGCCGCGTCGAACCGGACGCGATTTTCGGGACTCCGGCCGCCTCTCCAGCGGTCGTTTTGGGGTATGCACTGCATCCCAGGTCGACCGCACCCGTTCGAGCAAGTAAAACGACCGTCGGTTCGGCTGTGGCAGTCGTTCTGCGTGCGTCGGCACCCGTCACCGGAACGACTTCGCGTCCACTGAACGCCCGCCCGACGCGATCGGACCCCGGTTTCCGGCGTGTGGCCGGCCGATCACGGATCACGATCGTCTCGTGACGCAGGCATTCGCGTCGTTCGAACGATCTGGTCTGGGGCGACGACGCAGTTCCGTCCCATCGACCGCGTCCTTACAACCATATCGGTGTAATCGGACCGTCTACGGCCGACGGACCGCTGGTTCGGCCGATCCAGTCTTCGTGGTTTCGCCACCGGAGCAAGTGAACCGTTCGGATATCTCGAACGCAAGCAGCGTGCGGTCGACGACGGCCGGTGGCGTCGAGCGATCCCGCCGCTCCTTGCGCCCCTTCGAGTACTCAGGCGGAGAGAGGAGCTGCGTTCTTCCAGAACAAAAACTAAACCGTCCCTCCTACGATACAGGGACATGGAAGACAGCCCTCGATCGAATCGCCCGGTCACGACGACCGAGTCGTCCATCCGAATCCTCGAACGACTCCAGCGCGATCCCGGGCGGACGCTCGACGAGTTGACCGACGAGCTAGATCTCGCCCGCAGCACGATTCATCGACACCTCCTCACGCTCGAGGACAACGACCTGCTCGTCAGAGAGGACGGGCGGTTCTACCTGGGCCTCCGGTTTCTCGACTTCGGGATCAGCGCTCGCAACCGCGTCCCGTTCTTCGACGTCGGACGGCGGCAGGTCGATCGGCTGGCCGAAGAGACCGGCGAGAAGGTCTGGCTCGTCGCGAAGGAGGGTGATTTCAGCGTGCACCTCTACAAAGCGTCGGGTGAGAGCCCCCTCCGGACGTCCGCCCGCGTCGGACAGCGTCGGTATCTCCACCAGCTCGCCGCCGGCAAGGCCATACTGGCGTCTCTCGACGACGACGAATTCCAGGCCATCGTCGATCGACAGGGACTGTTGCAGATGACGGAGCACACCATCACCGACGTGGACGAACTCCGCGAGGAACTGGACGCGATCCGGGAGCGGGGCTACGCGTTCAACACCGGCGAGTCGATCGAGGGGCTGAACGCGGTCGGTGCACCGATCCGGGACGAAGACGGGACGCCGATCGGCGGAATCAGCATCTCTGGACCTGCAAACCGGGTGAAAGGTGACTACCTGAAAACCGAACTGCCGGACAAACTGCTCGCGGCGATCGACGAGATACACATCAATCTCAGATACAGTTCGACGCGGTAACGGGACGGTCGCGGTTCGTTCGACGGGAGGGCCCGTTTTCCGGGGCCAGCGCACCCACCGCGTGCTCCCGGAAAAAGGCCGACTCGCGTCGACTCCAGTCGTCCGTCTCGACGCCACCTGCGGTCAGTTCGTCGCGACCGGCTGTCCGAGTGTCTTGGACCGCCTCGCGCTCGAATCCGGCACGGTGTTACGGCCGTATGTTTGTAATACAGGGCGTACCTGCCGCCGATCCCGAGACGCGGAGGCCTCTCTCCCAGGTGTCCCGAGTGACCGATTCCGGTCGTATTACGCGGTGTGAGCCCGTAGCGAGTGACTTTTCGAAGCTCGGTACGACTGCGTTCGATCGAAATCCAAGTTATTCGTATCGAACGGGTCCGCCTCCGCGGAGTTCGCTCGAACCGTCTCGTCCACTTCGAGCGAAATCGGTCGGCGATCGGGTTCGTCCTGCGATCTCCCGGTCGTGTTCGATGCGAACGGGTCGCCGTCCCGGTCACTTGGACGGCCGTCGAACGAACGACTCGCTCGCGAACCAGGGTTCGAGTCGATTTCTCGGGTGTCCGTTCCGGCAACGCCTTCTTCTCCGGGACCGGACGTCTCGTGTGTCGGGTCGTGTCGGAATTACTGAAAAGTATTTATTATGCCCGTTCGTGTCGGATGATAGTATATGGCACGCGAAACCTGGGCGAGTCGGATCGGGTTCATACTGGCGGCGGTCGGAAGCGCCGTCGGACTGGGGAACATCTGGCGGTTCCCGTGGATGACGGCGGAGAACGGCGGGAGCGCGTTTCTGCTGATGTACTTCCTCATCGTGCTCGGTATCGGCGTTCCGGGACTGCTGACGGCGTTCGTCATCGGCCGTCGTTCGAGGCGGAACCCGGTCGGTGCGTTCAAATCACTGAAGGGATCACGCGCGTGGACGGTCCTCGGCGTGCTGTGTGTCGTGACGTCGATCGTGTTGATTTCGTTCTACAGCGTCGTCGGCGGCTGGATCCTCCGCTATTTCGTCGAGAGTTTCACGGGTGCGTACTTCGCCGATCCCGGCGCTCACTTCGAGACGATCAACTACGGCACGAACGCCTTCCTGTACCAGGTCGCGTTTCTCGGAATGACCGCCCTCATCGTGATGGCCGGCGTGAGAAGAGGCATCGAGTCGGCGACGAAGTTCATGATGCCGGGCATCGCAGTCCTGCTCGTCGGCCTGGCGATCTGGGCCTCTCGACAGCCGAACGCGATCGACGGCTACCAGTTCTACCTGGCGTTCGACGGGGCGTACCTCGCCGACAACTTCCTCGCAGTTCTCGGTTCGGCCGCCGGCCAGGCGCTCTTTACGCTCTCGATCGGCGGCGGGACGATGCTCACGTACGCGTCGTATATCGACGACGAGCGATCGCTTCCGTTCGACGCGACGATGATCGCCGGCCTCAACCTCGGTATCGGGGTCCTGGCGGGACTCGTCGTGTTTCCGCTCCTCTTTTCGTTCGCCGGGGGACCGACGGGTGGCGGACCCGGTGCGCTCTTCGTGAGCATCGCCGGTGGCTTCGCCAATCTCCCCGCGGGACGACTCTTCGGGGCGGCGTTCTTCCTCGTCGTCCTGCTCGCTGCCATCACCAGTTCGATAAGCATCCTGGAGATTCCCGTCGCCTTCGTCGTCGACGAATTCGACGTCGAGCGATCGATGGCGACCCGGGGACTGTTCGTTCTGGTCGTGGTCACGGGTGCCCTGAACGCCTTCAACGCGGACGTGTTCGCGCTCTTTGCCGACCAGCTCGTGGACCTCCTGCTGACGCTCGGTCTGGTCGGGTTCATGTTCTACGCGGCGTGGGTGCTCGGAGCGGACGCCATCCAGGAGTATCTCACCGGCGCAGGATCGCTCTCCCGACCGTTCGCCAGTTCGTGGCGGTACGCGATCGGAACGGTGTTCCCGACGTTCCTCCTCTTTACGTTCTACTCCGACGCGCTGAGCCTGGCAGGGTACGTACCGAGTACGGCCGCGGTTGCGATCGGTGCCCTCGTAACGACCGTTCTGGTCGTCCTGCTCGTGGTCTGGTCGGAACGGGGCGTCCTCCCCGGGAGCGTCGAAGCCGCGGACTGATACGGATCGTTGTAACGTTTTACCGGTGATCGCCGCCCCGGTCG
Organism: Halosolutus amylolyticus; assembly: GCF_023566055.1. NCBI lineage: Archaea > Methanobacteriati > Methanobacteriota > Halobacteria > Halobacteriales > Natrialbaceae > Halosolutus > Halosolutus amylolyticus. The sequence goes on from NZ_JALIQP010000001.1 coordinate 1,129,288, forward strand.
GGCGGTCACCGGTGAAGAATCACGACGGACCGTACGAGCGCTCGGCCGGTGTTCTCGGACCACCGTTTTTACCGGGACGACCGACGCGGCGATCCAGCCCTTTCCCGGTCGGCCCAATGGTCGCCGGCCCCCGTCGTCCATTACCGGGTGATATTGAGAGCTTGTCTCACAGAACTATTAAGTGCCGTCTCGGTAATTGTATCTCATATGGCAACCGCCAGTACGCAGGAGGTTCGCGCCGCGATCGAGTCGCTTCGACGTCTCGGGGCCAGTATCGCGATCTTCCTCTGTACAGTTACACTGGCGGACGTCGCTCCGATGCGAGGCGGGAAACGCACTCGCGTCGGACACGTTCTCTGGGGATAACTCGCGGGATTCGTTCCCACCGATCCCGGGGGTACCCAGACTGGCCGTGGTACAGACCCCCGAGTAGTCACCGGTCCACACACCACCAATGAGCGCATACGACGACGCAGACCAGCACGTGAATAGCGAGCCCACGCAACTCGACGACGACCCGATCCGGGTCCTGGACGAGGACGGGAACGTCCTCCCGAACGCGGCGGTTCCGGATCTCTCGGACGAAGAGTTGCTGGCGATGTACGAAGATATCGCGCTCGCACGCCGGTTCGACCAGCGTGCGATCAGCCTCCAGCGGCAGGGCCGCATCGCGACCTACGCGCCGATGACGGGCCAGGAAGGGGCCCAGGTTGCGACGAGCTACGCCCTCGACGACCAGGACTGGCTGTTCCCGACCTACCGCGAGCACGCAGCCAAGTACGTCCACGGGATGAGCCTCGAGTCACTCCTGAAACCGCTTCGTGGCATCCGAGAGGGGTACGCGATCCCGGATGACGTCAACGTCATGCCGGAGTACATCCCAATTGCGACGCAGTTGCCCCAGGCGATGGGGATGGCCTGGGGGCAGCAACTCCAGGGTCAGACCGACAGCGCCGTCCTGTGTCACTTCGGGGACGGGGCGACCTCCGAAGGCGACTTCCACGAAGGGCTGAACTTCGCCGGCGTGTTCGACGTCCCCGCCGTGTTCGTCTGCAACAACAACCAGTGGGCCATCTCCGTGCCTCGAGACCGGCAAACTGCGAGCGAAACGATCGCGCAGAAAGCCGCCGCCTACGGTCTCGAGGGCGTTCGCGTCGACGGACTCGATCCGCTCGCCATGTACGCGGTTACGCGCGATGCACTCGCGAAGGCGAAAAACCCGACCGGTGACGAACGGCGGCCGACGCTCATCGAGGCGGTCCAGTACCGCTACGGTGCCCACACGACTGCGGACGATCCGTCGGTCTACCGCGAGGAAGACGAGGCGGACGCGTGGCGACAGAAAGACCCCCTCGACCGCCTCCGGAACTACCTGTCCGCGGAGGGAATCCTCGACGAGGCGGTCGACGCCGAGATCGACGATCGGGTCGATGCCCAGATCGACGATGCGCTGGCGACCGTCGAGGCCGTCGAGACCGATCCGGAGCGGATCTTCGAACACGTCTACGAGGAGATGCCCGAGCGGCTTCGCGAGCAGCGGGACGAACTGCTCGCGCTCCGCGACAAGTACGGCGACGACGCGTTCTCGGAGGTGCTAGAATGAGTTCGGCCACGAGGGCAACCGCCGAGTCCGGGACGGACAGTCTGACGATCGTCGAGGCGGTTCGCGACGGACTCTACACGGAGATGTCGGCGGACGAGTCCGTCATGGTACTGGGCGAGGACGTCGGGAAGAACGGCGGCGTCTTCCGCGCGACCGAGGCGTTGTACGAGGAGTTCGGCGGAGATCGCGTCGTCGACACGCCGCTCGCGGAGTCCGGCATCGTCGGCACGGCGATCGGGCTGGCGCTGTCCGGGATGCGGCCGGTTGCGGAGATGCAGTTCATGGGCTTTTCGTACCCCGCGTTCGATCAACTCGTCAGTCACGCCGCCCGGATGCGGAGTCGGAGCCACGGCCAGTACTCGGTCCCGATGGTGGTCCGGGCACCGTACGGCGGTGGCATCCGGGCACCCGAACACCACTCGGAGTCCAAGGAGGCCTTCTTCGTTCACGAACCCGGGCTGAAGGTCGTCTCCCCGAGCACGCCGTCCGACGCGAAGGGACTGCTCATCGCGTCCATCCGGGATCCGGACCCGGTCGTCTTCCTCGAGCCAAAGCTGCTCTACCGCGCGTTCCGCGAGGACGTTCCGACGGGCAGGTACGAGGTGCCGCTGAGCGACGCCGCGATCAGGCGGACGGGGACCGACGTCACGGTGTACACGTGGGGGGCGATGACTCGCCCGAGCCTCATCGCCGCGGACAACGTCGCCGAGGAGCACGGCATCGACGTCGAAGTCGTCGATCTCCGCACGCTGTCCCCGCTGGACGTCGAGACGATCGTCGACTCGTTCACGAAGACCGGCCGGGCCGCGATCGTCCACGAAGCGCCGAAAACCGGCGGCGTCGGCGCGGAAGTGGCGACGACCATCCAGGAGCACGCGCTCTGCTATCAGGAGGCCCCGATCGAGCGCATCACCGGGTTCGACGCGCCGATGCCGTTGCACGCGCTCGAGGACTACTATCTCCCGCAGGCCGTCCATATCCAGGAAGGGATACTCGAGGCCGTCGCCTTTTGACGGCGAAACGCGAGCGGGTCGACCGCTGACCCACGGTCGCCGACGGCGACGGCCGGAGTCGCCCATTCACCAACGATTAAGACGGTCGTCACGAATGTGTACTGTATGCAACTCGGGACCGGGCTGTTTACCGCCCAGCGGCGGCCGGACGACGATCGCGAGGCGAGCGAACTGTACGACGAACTGCTGGCGCTGACTCGCGAGATCGAGGCCGCCGGACTCGACAGCGCGTGGGTCTCCGAACACCACTTCGCGGACGACGACTACCTCTCGGGGACGATGCCGGTGCTCGGTGCGATGGCCGCCGAAACCGAGACCCTGGAGATCGGCAGTTGCGTCGCGCTCGGGCCGCTGTACGATCCGATCCGGCTCGCGGAAGACGCCGCGACCGTCGATCTGCTCGCCGCCGGCCGGCTGACGTTCGGGCTCGCGATCGGGTCGAACCCACGCGAGTTCGACGCGTTCGGCGTCCCGCGGGACCAGCGGGCCGATCGACTCGCCGACCTCGTGCCGTTCCTCCGGGCGGCCTGGAGCGAGGGCGAACTCGGCTACGAATCCGGCTTCCACGACGTTCCGGACGACGTCTCGATCACGCCGAAACCGGACGACGGAGACGTTCCGATCATGCTCGGCGGCGCGGCCAAACCGGCCGTCCGGCGGGCGGCCCGGACCGCGGACGCGTGGTGTGCGCCCTCCTCGCTCTCGGTCGAGGGGGTGCGAAAGCGCGTCGAGGACATTCGACGAGTCCGCGAGGCGGACGGTCTCGAGGACGACTTCACCATCTACGTCCTCCAGCACGGGTGGGTCGGCGACTCTCGCGAGGACGCCTGGGCGACGATGCGCGAGGGCTACTTCTACATTCAGCGGCGCTACGAGGAACTCTTCTCCGGCGAGGACGTCGACGAACTCGACGACGAGCGAAAACGGGACCTGAAGAAACAGGCTATCTTCGGGACCCCGTCGCAGGTCGTCGACGAACTCGAGACCTACCGCGACGCGCTCGGCGACGACGTGCACTTCATCTTCCGCACCTACCATCCCGGTGTCGGAACCGAGGCGATGATCGACTGCGTCCACCGTCTCGGCGACGAGGTGGCCCCCGAACTCCGGTAACCTCCCGGCTCACGGCTCTCGATCGGCACGGCGCCGTCGCGGATGCGCTGGCTCTGCTGGTCTCGCGATCGGGGACGGCGTCTCCGCAGGTGCCGTCAGTGATCGATGACGGTTATCTCCTCGACCGGCCACTGGCTCAGGATTTCGACGCCGTTCTCGCGGACGACGACCATCTCTTCGACGCGAACGCCCTGCCGATCGGCGGGCTCCTGGGTCTCGACGGCCATCGTCATCCCCTCCTCGATCTCGATCGGGTGGTCGGGCGAGAGGCCGCGCCAGATCAGCGGCACCTCGTACAGCTGGAGTCCGAGGCCGTGGGCCCAGTGGTTGGTCGTCATCTGCCAGTGCTCGTCGGCGTCGTAGTAGTCGGCGTGCTCGCCTTCCATGTCGGGGAAGCCCTGGGCGATCTCGTCGGTGGTCGCGCCGGGTTCGATGCGCTCGAGCACGTCGTAGAGATTGTCACGGGCGGTTTCGTAGGCTTCTTTCTGGGCCTCGGTCGGGTCGCCCATCGAGAAGGTTCGGTAGTAACACGATCGGTAGCCGAGGTAGCCGATATTGTAAAAGTCGGCGTAGACGAGATCGCCCGGCCGGATCATCCGATCGGTGGTGTTCGCCTGGTGTTTCGGCCACGTGTTCGGGCCGGAGGTGAGGTAGCCGCCGCCGACGAACGCGCCGTGGCGCCAGAGTTCGTTCACGGCCTCGCCCCACACCTCGGTCTCGCGCATGCCCGGTTTCGCCTCCTCGGTGATCCGCTGGAAGCCGGCCTCGCAGATCGCCGCGACCATCCGTAGACACTCGATCTCGTCGTCGGTCTTGACCTTCCGGGCGTCCTCCATGATCGTCGTGCAGGTGTCGACGTCGGTCTCGAGTCCCTGGTCCTCGAGCGCCGCGAGCAGGCCCCGATTGCCGACGTCGACGCCGAGCGTCTCGTCGGTGACGCCGTACTCGGACATCGCCTCGGCGACGCCCTCGGCCATCGTCTCGAGCAGGAACTGGCGGGCGGAGTCGCGGCCGGACGCGCGCGGAACGTTCCCGAGACCGGGACAGGCGTACCGGACGTCGTGCAGCCAGGGGCAGTTGAACCGCTGATTGCTTGCGTGGTCGGCGGTATCCCAGTGGACGACGTCGCCTCCCTCGGTCAACAGGGTGTAGTGGTCCGCGCCGCTGCCGCCGGTCATCGCCAGCCCCGTCACGTAGCGGATGTTCGGGTCCGACAGCAGTAACATCGCCCCGAGATCCGTCTCCTGAAGCCGTTCGAGCGCCCGGTCCTTGCGTTCCTCCCGGAGCCGTCGGGTGTCGATCCGTTCTTCCCAGTCGACGGCCTGCGTGCCGCGGGTTCCCTCCATGAAGCGCCGCTCGTAGCCGGTCATGTACGATCGTATCAACTGAGCCGAACCACATAAATCGTGGCGCTTCTCGCGATCGAGCGGTGACCCCCGCGGCGTTCGAGCGCGTCCCCTGGGTGGTCCCGGCCCGCACGGAGCGCCGATCAGACCGGTTCGAGGCCGTTCTCCTCGCGCAACACGTTGATGTACTTCCGGAAGCCGGACTCGAGATCGTACTGGACCTCGTAGCCCAGATCTTCCTGTGCCTTCGTCATGTCGAGATTCTGTGTCCAGGGGAGTTCGCCGTCGTCCGAGACGTCGACGTCGGCGTCGGGCACGATCGATTCGACGGCTTCGGCGGCCTCGCGGACCGTCGCGAGCACGCCGCGGACGTTGTAGACCCGCTGGCTCAGATCCGATTCCGGCGTAAAGGCCGCCTTCCGGAACGCCTGCGCGATGTCCTCGACGTGCTGCCAGTCGATCGCCTGATCGCCGTACTCGACGCTGTAGGGCTCGCCGAGCGCGGGCTTTTCGACGATGTTCGCCAGGAAGGCCGAGCCGCCGGTCTCGCGGTAGGGGCCGTAGGCGACGGTCGGCCGGAGCGCGACGTGATCGAGTCCGTAGTCCTCGTGGTAGACCCGCGCCTGGTGTTCGTTGTACTCCTTGGTCGCGCCGTAGAGCGTGTCGGGATAGACGAGTTCCGTCTCGTCGATCCACTCGGCGTCGTAGTTCTCGGGCGGGGCGTACGCCGCCGCCGACGAGGCCCAGGCGACGCGCTCGACCTGGTCGTCGAGCGTTCGAGCCGCTTCGAAGACGTTGTTCGTCCCCATGACGTTCACGTCGGCCGCGGCGCGGGGGTTCTCGCGTGCGGTCGTCGTCAACAGCGCGGCCAGGTGGACGATGTGGGTCGTGCCAGTCTCCTTGACCGCCCGGATCACGTCGGTCGGCTCCGAGACGTCGCCGCGTCGCACCGTCACGTCGTCGGCGACGCCGAGTTTCTCGAGGATCTCCGTGTCCGTCGAGAGGTCGTACGCCACGACGTCGTGGCCGTGTTCGAGCAGGTCCTGTACCACGTAGGAACCGATGAATCCGGTTCCGCCCGTTACCAGTACGGTCGTATCGGTGTCGTTCATGTCTGGATGATAGTTCGATGGGTCACGTATAGGTTGGTGTTCGTTCGCACGGCGATGCTCGGGGTCGCATTACTCGTGGAGCCCCCCGACCGACTCGTAGAACGAGGACGCCAGCGTGTCGGCCATGTCCGCCTCGCGATCGATCCGGACGTCGAGGACGTGAGGGACGTCGGCCGCTTTCCCATCCTCGAGCGCCCCGACGAGGTCGTCGGGGTCGGTCACGCGCCGACCGACCGCGCCGAACGCCTCGGCGACTTTCACGAAGTCCGTGTCGTGGAACTCGACGCCCGCGATGTCGCCGTCCTCGCCCTGCATCTGGCGCACCATGCCGAGGCTGGTGTCGTTCAGGACGACGAACGTCGGGGCGACGCCGTACTCGACGGCCGTCTCGACGCTGTTCATCGTCATCGAGAAGCCGCCGTCGCCGGCGACGGCGATCACGTCCTCGCCGGTCGTCAGCGCCGCCGACACTGCGGCCGGGTTCGCCCACCCCATCCCGCCGACGCCGCCGCTCCCGAAGTAGGTGCGGACCGCCGGCGTCTGGAGGTAGTACAGCAGCCAGAACCGGTTGTTCCCGGAATCGGCCGTGACGATCGTCTCCTCGTCGACGACCGACTCGATCGCTTTGACCGCGCGCTGGGGTGCGATCGGGGTCGAGTCGTCCTCGCACTCGGGCGCAGTGAACCACTCCCGGGCCTCGGCGGCCCGATCGATCGCCCACCCGTTGTCCCCGCCGCCGGCCTCGGCGAGTGCGGCCAGACTCTCCGTCGCGTCGCCGATGAGGCCCACGTCCGCGGGGTAGACCCAGCCGGCGTTTCGCGTGTCGACGTCCGCGTGAACGATCGTCTGCTCGTCGGGTCGGATGAACCCGGGCGCCTGCCAGTTAGTGTCCATCGGGTTCAGCCGGCAGCCGACGACGAGCAACGCGTCAGCCTCGCTGACGACCTGGTTCGCACCCTCGTGGCCGAACGAGCCCATGACGCCCACGGCCCGCTCGTCCGTCTCCGGGTAGGTCGACTTCCCGAGATACGAGGTCGCGACGGCGCAGTCGTAGGCCTCGGCGACCGCCGCGAGTTCGTCGTAGGCCCCCGCGGCGTGGACGCCGTTGCCCGCGACGATCACCGGCCGATCGGCCGCCTCGAGCGCCTCGGCGGCCGCGACGGTGTCCCGGGCGGTCGGCGCGGCGTCCCAGGTCCGGGTCTGGGCGCGCGCGTCCCAGGCGGGTGGCGTCCGATCGGTCGGGACGTCGCCCGTGACCGCGTCGCCGTCGAGGATCACCGCCGTGGGGCCTGGCCGGCCGGCGACGGCGTGTTTGAACGCCAACTGGGTCGAGCGTACCGTCTCGACGGGCGTGCGCGGGAACCACCACTCCTTGCTCACGCCGTCGAGGATGTTCGGCAGGCTGAACCCGCCGTAGTCGCCCCGGGCCTGCTGGTAGGGTGCGAGCGTCGAGTACTCGCCGCGTTCGGAGGCTTCCGTGAGTACGACCATCGGCGACGACGACAGCCGCGCCTCCATCTGGCCGATCAGTCCCAGACTCCCGATCCACGGTCCCTGCCCGGCGAGGACGCCCGGATCGCCGGTCAGCCGACCGTACATCTCGGCCATCACGCTCGCCTCGCGTTCGTCGCGCGGGCGGACGAGGTCCACGTCCGAGTCCGGGAGGTGTTCGAGCAGTTCGATCACCCGCCCGCCCGGGTAGCCGAAGACGTACTCGACGCCGAGGTCCTCGAGAGTCTCGACGAGTGCGTTGGCCGTGGTCGTCATTCCTCGGGGGCGACGTGGACGGTTTCTTCGACGACCATCCGCGGACCGGCACCGAGGTCGACGAACTCGGCCGCGTCGGCCTGGACCTCCCGTCCGACGTCGGAGTCGAAGGCCTCGGCCATCGCCGCCTCGCTCTCGAATGTGAGTTCGAGGACGCCGTCGTACTCCGCGCGGTCCGGGTCGGTCGGGACGGACGTGCTGTACCGGACCAGCCCCGGCAGTTCGCGCGCGAGGTCGGCGTGTTCTCCCTGCCATCGGTCGACGAACTCCTTGTGGCTGTACTCGTCCCGCCGGACGAGACACTCGACCAGTTGTATCATGCATCGTCACTGTTGTCCGCCGGCGACTTTGTTCTATCGGTGGGGCGTGTTCGCGTCGTCCGCGGTGAATGATACCGAATGCCAACTATTATGATCGCCGCCGATCGTTTCGGGCATATGACCGAACCGTCCGCAGGATCCGAGATGCCCCGGATGCGCATCGACCACGTCGGCATCGCCGTCGAATCGATCGAGGACGCCGAAGCGCTGCTGTTCGTCCTCGGTTGCGAGAAGATCCACGAGGAATCGAGCGAGTACGGCGAGTTCACCTGGGCGACGTACGTCCTCGGGGACGCCTCCCGGATCGAACTGATCGCTCCCGACGACGGGTCGGAGTCGTTCCTGACCGCGTTTCTCGACCGCAACGGGCCCGGCCTCCACCACGTCACGCTCGAGGTCGCCGACCTCGCAACGGCGATCGACGTGCTAGATGCCCACGAGGTACGAGTCGTCGACCACGCGGAGTTCGATCACTGGGGAGAGGCGTTCGTTCCGCCGAGCAACCCGACCGGGGCGTTGCTCCAGTTGATGGAGTACGACGAGGGCTACGCGGCGCATCGCGTGGCCGGGGAACGGCTGTTCGTCGACGGCGATCCGCTCTGATCGCTCGACGAGCGTGGGTCCGGACCTCATGATTTATTGTCGAGTGCGCAAAACGTTCCACGTGATGTACAAGCACGTAGCCCTACTGGTTCGTCAGGAGGGGATGTCTCACGAGGAGTTCGTCGACTACTGGCAGACGAATCACACGCCGATCGCGCGGGATATCGAGGGCGTCGTCCGGTACCAGCAGGTGCTCCCGACGGAGCCGGACCACGCCGAGTTCGACGGGCTGGCGGAACTGTACTTCGAGGACCTCGAGGACCTGCACGACGCGCTCGGGTGTCCGGGATCCCGAGATTACGACCCGACGAAGGAGGTCGCGGCGAAAGCCCGGGAGGACGTCGACAACTTCCTCGCGGTCGAGGAACGGCCGCGGTTCATCGGCGAGGAAATCGTCCAGAAGGACGAGGTCGACGGCGATACCGAGGGGCTGTACAAACACTCGGCGTTTCTCGTCCGTCAGGAGGGGATGAGCCACGCGGAGTTCGTCGACTACTGGCAGACCAACCACACCCCGATCGCCCGGGAGATCGAGGGGGTCGTGAAGTACAACACGGTCGTCCCGACCGATCCCGAGAACGCGGAGTTCGACGGCGTCGCCGAACTCTACTTCGAGGATCTCGAGAAACTCTACGACGCGCTCGGGAGCGAGGGATCCCGAGACTACGATCCCGACCGCGGCAAGGCAAAGGAGGCCCGCGAGGACGTGGACAACTTCCTCGCGATCGACGACCGGCCCCGGTTCATCGGCCGGGAACGACTCGTCAAGAACGACCGCGAGCGCTGATCGCCATGTCGGATTCCGATCCCGACTTCGATCGCCAGGTTCGCGACGCCTTCCCCGAACTCGAGCGCATCGAGAGCGAGGACCTGCGCAAGCGCGTCGTCGAGGCGTGGGTGCTCGGCCTGGAGCGTGGTGGGTGGCGAGACGTTGCGGACGTGCCCTACGCCTGGAACATCCAGGAGGTCACGAACGTCGACCACGTTCGCGGCGTCACCCGCATCGCGCTCGAGGCGGCCGAGGAACAGCGATCGTTCCACGGCGCGGATCCGGACGTCGACACGATCGTCGCCGCGTGTCTCCTGCACGACGTCGGCAAGTGCTACGAGTATCCCGATCACGTCGACGACGACCTGCTCGACGACCCCGACCCGCGGTACGTCAGCGAGGAGATCCCCCACTCCATCTCCGGCTACGCGCTCGCCCACGAGGTCGGCTGTCCGCTCGCCGTCCAGCGGGCGATTCCGCACTTCCTCGGCGAAGTGCCGACGCGGACGCTCGAGGCCGAACTCGTCAAGAGCGCCAACTCGGCGTCCTCGAACGCGATCACGCAGGCGACGATGGGAATCACGTTACAGGAGTGGGTCGAGGAGTACTCCCAGACCTCGTGACGGAGGTGTGAGCCGTGACGCCCACGACTGTGCGAGGCGAGAACGGGTCGCGGCGATCGACTGCGTGCGACGCGAGTCGCCATACGCCGACAACCGATCTGAATCGTCTCTTCCTCTCGAAAAACGGTCCGACGCCGAGCGATGCCGGGGCGGCTCACTCCTCGGCTTCGGTGCCACCGTCCGCGATCGCTTCGGTCGGTCGGTCAGCACTCCCGGTGATCCGGCCGAGGTCCAGTACCATCTTGATGTCGTCGTCGAGCTCGGCGTACTCGCTCGTACTCGTTACGAGGGAGACGCCGACGAAGACCGCCACGGCGACGATCGTGGCGAGTTGGCCACCGAGGAAGCCGTAGGGGAGGGACAGCCCCATGTACTCGACGCCGTAGGCCAGCAGGACGGTGAGGATCAGTCCGGAGCCCCCGCCGGCGAGCGCCCCTTCGGCCGTGGCTCCGCGCCAGTTGTACGCGAGTGCGATACAGGGGAAGATGACGGCGGCGAAGATGGCCCAGCCCGCGGCACCGAGGACGAAGATCAGTCCCGGGAACGTACCCGCGATGACGCCGGCGGCGACGAGCAAGACGCCGGTCGTGATCCGTCCCCATCGAACTTCCTCTGCCTGCGTGAGGTCCGTCTCCCGGTACTCGATGAAGTAGTCGTGGACGACGGCCGACGCGCCCATGTTGAGAAATGCGTTACTCGTGGACATGATCGCGGCCACGACTGCAGTGAGTACGAAGGCGACGACGACGTCGGGTGCCCACTCGACCAGTGCGAGCGGTAACGTCGCGTCCGGGTTGCCAGGGTCGGCTACCGTGCCCTCGATGACGGCTGCCTGCAGGAACGGTGCGGCGATCCAGTAGAGGGTCGTCGCCAGGTACGCGGCTCCCGTGATGAGTGCGCCCCACTTCAGGACCGAGACGTCACGGACCATGTAGAACTTCGTGATCGCGTGGGGCTGGCCGGCGACGGTCGCCTGGATCACGATCACCGAGATGACGAGTCCGATCGCCATCAGACCGTCGCCACCCAGCAGCGTGAATTCGAAGTACTGCGGGTTACCGTTCTGGATCGCGCTGGTCATTCCACTCCAACCGAGCGTCGAGTTCGTGATCACGTAGTAGGCGGTCAGGACTCCGCCGACGACCATGATCGCCCCCTGGATCGCGTCGGACCAGATCGCCGCGAGCATGCCGCCGATGACCGTGTAAAACCCGACGACGAGCAGCCCGACCACCAGCGCTTCGAAGAAACTGATCGGGAGGATGAGCGACCCGACGATGCCGAGTGCGGCGTACTGTGCCGCCAGGTAGCCCATACAGCCGAGCAGGACCGACGTCGCGCCCAGCAACCGGACTCGCTCGTCCTGGAATCGATAGTACATCGCGTCCGGCGCCGTGATCGCGTTGCGAACGTCGCCGAGAACGCGCATCTTGCGTCCGAGCAACCAGTAGGACGCCGTAAACCCGAAAATGATCAGGCCACCGATGAGGACGAAGTACTCGACCCCGACGAGATAGCCGGTGCCGGTGACGCCGATCATTCCCCACCCGCTCTGGATGGACGCGAACACCGCCAGGGCGACGACGAGGATGCCGGACCGCCGACCGGCGACGAAGTACTCCTCCTCGCTCGTCTGGTAGCGTCCGGCCAGAATTCCGATCCCGATCATCAACGCTGCGAACAGCGCGAAGAACACGACGGCCGTACTCGAGTAGTATTCGACGCCGAGGTCACCACCCCACGTCTGCAGCGGCAGGGTGACTGTCCCGATCGACGCCATCAGTCGGTCACCTCCCGAACGTCCCGTTCGTCGACCGGTTCCGTCTCCCGCACGTCCATGGTTCCTTCCATCCGGGTTCCCAGATAGATCGAGGCGACGAGGAAGAGCACGACGAGCGTCAGGAAGACTTCGACGACCGGCGTCGGAAATCCGAGCAGGTAGCTCATTCGTGCACCTCCGTGCCGGACCCGGTCCACGCGCGATCGACTGTTCGCGCTGGCTCGTTCGACTGCCGATCGACTGTGCACTGGTGCCGCTCTCCGTGTGGCATATACACACAATAGCAATTGTATTGATAATAAATATATCCCATAATTCACCGGGTCTGACCGATGAATCTGCCTCGAACGGAGACGTCCGCCAGTTCACCTCGACGAAACCGGGGCGGAACGGTTGACGCGTCGTCGACGGCCGTCGAAGGGACGGTTGCCGGTCGCGGCGGCTCGCGTAATTCCCCTGTCATAAGCTAACTGTTAAGTAACGATGTGCGATGGTGTATCGTATGACTGGCTCCTATAGCCGGCTCTTCGAGCCGATCGATCTCGGTCCGGTGACCGTCCCGAACCGACTCTTCCAGCCGCCACACGGCAACGCGTACGGACTGGGTGAGCGACAGACCGACTTTCGCGCGGAGAAAGCGAAGGGCGGATTCGGACTGATCGTCCAGGAGTACAGCCAGATCCACGACTCGACCGACGTTACCCCGGTCGATTCCGGATACCTGCACGACGACGAGACGATCGAGCCTCAGCGACGGATGGTCGACGCGGTCCACGACCATGGGAGTAAACTCTTCGTCGAGCTATGGCACGGTGGGGCGACGGCCGGCAATTACGGGACCCGTCAGCCGCCGCTGTCCTCGTCCCAGAACCCGACCGGTCGGAACTACACGCCGAAGGAGATGGAGTACGAAGACATCCAGACCGTCCTCGACGCGTTCGGAGACGCCGCGGATCGTGCGTGCCGAGCGGGGTACGACGGGATCGAACTCCACGCGGCACACGGCTACCTGATTTCGCAGTTCCTCTCACCGTTTTCCAACGATCGGGACGACGAGTACGGCGGGTCGCTCGAGAACCGGATGCGGTTCTTCGAGGAGGCGATCGACCGGGTCCGGGCTGCCGTGAGCGACGCGATGACCGTCGGGGCGCGGTATACGATCGACGAACGCGTCGAGGGTGGACTCACCGCCGACGGTGACGGGATCGAAATCATGCGGCGCATCGGCGACGACCTCGACTTCTGGGACGTCGACGTCGGCATCAAACAGTCGATCGACGAGATGATCGCCCCGAGTCGCCGCCGCTCGAAGAATTACCAGCTGGAGTACGTGAAGGACGCGACGCGAGAACTCGACGTTCCCGTCGGCGGAACCGGCCGGATCACCGATCCCGACGACGCGGTCACGCTCCTCGAGGAGGGCTACGTGGACCTGATCGGAATGGCCCGACAGTCGATTTCCGACCCGCACTGGCCGCGAAAGGTACGGGAGGGGAATCCCGAGCGGATCAGGGAGTGTATCGGCTGTAACGTCTGTGTGTCCCAGTCACGGCAGGGGATTCCGTTGACGTGTACGCAGAACCCCACCGTCGGATACGAAGGGGCGTGGCCACCGGAGTCGTACGAAACCGCCGCCGATCCGAAAGGGGTCCTCGTCGTCGGTGGCGGACCGGCAGGCATGGAGTTCGCACGTGTGATGGGCGAACGGGGGCACCTGGTCCATCTCAAGGAGAAAGCCGACCGACTTGGCGGCCGGATACGGTTCGAAGCGGGATTGCCGGACCTGGGCGAGTGGAACCGCGTTCGAGACTGGCGCGTCAGCGAACTGGAGCGACTCGACACCGTCGAGATCCACACCGGGCCCAGGGCAGAGATGACCTACGAGGACGTGAAAACCTACGGAGCCGAAATCGTCGCGATCGCGACCGGGGCAACGTGGGCCGAAACCGGGGTGACGTCCGGCACCCACCAGCCGGTCCCGGGCTGGGACCAGGACCACGTTCTCACACCCGAAGCGGCCGTCGGTGCGGATCTGTCGGGACAGGATATCGTGATCTTCGACGAGGAGGGATACAACGTCAGCGCGGGTGTGGCCCAGTCGCTCGCCGCCGACAACCGCGTGACGTTCGTGACGCCGAAATCGAACGCCTTCCAGGAGACGCTTCACACGTTCGAGCAGCGAACGATCTTTTCGACGCTGTACGACCTGGGTGTCGAATTCGTCGACCACCACTCGCTCGACGCGGTACGGGAGACGGAGGTCGTCGCGTCGAACGTTCATTCCGGCGAACGGAGCCGCTACGACGCGGACTACGTCGTCTTCACGACGATGCGCGAATCGAACGACGACCTGTATCGATCGCTCACGGCCGATGCCGACTCGCTCCGCGAATCGACGGAAATCGACGCAATTCACGGGATCGGGGACTGCATCTCTCCGCGACGCATCGCCGACGCCGTCTACTCCGGCCACGAACTCGCTCGTCGACTCTGACGGACGCCGTTCCTGTTCCCGATCGGTCCGTTTCGGCGCTACCGGCGCGGCTCGCGGGTCGAACTCCCAGTAGTACGATCGCGGTCGATCGTCGTGGAGGTCGCAGTTCCGACCCGTCGACCGGCGTTCGCGCGGACGGGTGGCGGACGGGGGTCCGTTCCAGTGTTTCGAACGAAATCACCATCTGTTCGAATAGCGGGAACAACATTTTTGACAGTGCGGTGTGACCATCGATCCATGGCACGGGACTCGGCACACAGGCCGGTCGAAACCGTCGACACGGCCTTCGACGTCATCGAGTTGCTCAAACGAACCGACGGCGCCGGGATTACTGCGATCGCCGACGAACTGGGGCTGGCGAAGAGCACCGTCCACCGACACGTGAAGACGCTCGAATCCCGCGGGTTGCTCGTCCAGGAGGGCGACACCTACCGGATCAGCACCTGGTTCCTCGACTACGGCGTTCACGTCCGCAACGAGCACACGCTGTTCCCGGTCGTCAAGCCGAAAGTGGACGAGTTGGCCGCAGAAACGGACGAAAAGGTCTGGGCCGTGATCGAGGAACACGGCATGGGTGTCCACATCTACGGGGCGGAGGGTCGTCACTCCGTCAAGACCCACGCCCGGATCGGCCAGCGGACGCCCCTCCACCAGTTCGCCGCGGGCAAGGCCATCCTGGCACACCTCCCCGCGGACCGGATCGACGACGTCCTCGACCAGTACGGCCTCGCCGCACAGACCGATCGGACGATCACCGATCGGGATGAACTGCGCGAGGAGCTCGCGACGGTGCGCGATCGGGGCTACGCCTTCAACCGGGAGGAGTCGGTCGTCGGCGTGCACGCGGTCGGCGCGCCGATCAGGGACCAGTCGGGGGTCGCCGTCGGCGCGATCAGCGTCGCCGGGCCGGCCAACCGACTCCGCGGCGACCTGTTGACCGACGAACTGCCCGACCTCCTGCTCGGCGCGACCAACGAGGTCGAGATCAACCTCGCCCACTCCTGATCCGCTCGCCGTCTCCTCTCGACCCGTCGAAGCGCCCGGCGTTCGAGTAGCTCGAACGAACGTGTGGGCCGTCGGGATCGACGCGTCACGTGTTCGTTCCGATCGCTCCCGGATCCCCTTCCATTCAACCGTTCTCGTCCGCGCTGTCGGTACGTCTCGACTCTCAGTTCCGGGTGACAGGAGCGTTCACAGGTGCGCGGAAGGTCGGGGTTCGAGCCAATTGTGTTACAGCCGTATGTCTGTAATACAGGAGCGTTCGAGCGACCGGCGTCGTTCGAATAATTCGAACGACGTCCGCGGACCGTCGGCCGGTCGACGACCGGCCGATCGACGGCCCGTTACAGGTCGAGGAATTCCGTGGCGTTCTCCCAGAGGATCTTGCGCTGGGTCTCCTCGTCGAAGTCGAGTTCGGCGAACTGCTCGAGCCACGGCTCCGGTTCGAGCATCGGGTAGTCGGTGCCGAACATGACCTTGTCCGAGAGGAGCGATTTCGCGTAGTGGAGCACCTGATCGTCGATGTACCGGGGCATCCAGCCCGAGAGGTCCATGTAGACGTTACCCTTCTGCTGGCAAATCGCGAGTTGCTCTTTCTCCCAGGGGTAGGCCGGATGTGCGATCAGGATCTGCAGGTCGGGGTGGTCGGCGGCCACGTCGTCGATCAGCATCGGATTCCCGTACTTGATCTTTAGCCCGCGGCCACCCGGCGAGCAGGCCCCGAGCGTCGAGTTGCCGCCGTGGAACACGACCGGGACGCCGAGGTCCTCGATCGTCGCCCACAGTTCCTCGTGCTCGGGGTCGGACGGATCGAACCCCTGGGCGATCTGCTGGAACTTGAACCCGGAGAGGTCGAGGTCCTCGACGCACCGGATCGCTTCCTCGACGCAGTCGTCCTTGAGCGGATCGACCGAGCCGAAGCCCACGAAGAAGTCGTCGTACTCGTCGCGCACCTCGGCGACGTAGTCGTTCGGCACCGGGGGATTCCCCGTGTTCGTCTCCGCGTCCCACCCGAGCAGGACGGCCCGATCGACGCCGGCCTCGCGGTACTCCGCGATCATGTTGTCGTACGTGTCCGTCTCGAGGTCGGCGCCGAACCGATCGGCCGCGTCCTGCATCATCTCGCCCCCCGCGTCGTGGAGGAACTCGCTGGTCGGCTGGTGTGCGTGCGTATCGATCGCCCGCGGCTCGTCGAGAACGTCAGGCAAACCCATACCGTACGCGAGGTCGCGGTGCTATATGTATTTTTTCTCACCAGCGGGATCGGATGCCGCCCGCGGGATCAGTCGGTCGAGTCCGATCGGCGGTCGAGCAGTCGTTCGATCTCCGCCTCGTCGAGTACGTCGACCAGTGCGGCGTCGTCGCGCCGGTAAGCCTCCCACTGCTCGTCGGTCAACGCGTCTTCGAGGTCCTCGTCGTCGACCGCCGCCTCCAGCGCATCGTCGAGGTCGTCCGGATCGTAGCCGGGAATCGGCATAGTCGGTGCTACGTCGTTCACCTCCTTATACGTCACAGGGGGCGCGGGAGAGGTCCCGTGCAGTCGTCTCCGACCGCGTTCCCATCCCGACGGTCGCACGTGCTCCCGATCTCGATCGTCCGATCGTCTGCTCGAATCGGACTAATATCAAACAACCATCATAGAAATGTGAGATATGTGTAAAAATAGAAGATTCCAGGACAGTACTCTTCAGAAGGCCATATGGGACTCCTCTGAGGGGACGCAAGTCTGGCTATCTTCCTCTTGCCTGTCCAGCGCATCATCGTTGAATATGTGCCGAGGGACGACACTATCTTTGCCGATCGATAGTCGACAGTGGCCACTCACTGGTCGGTTCGGGCCGATTCGGGCCGATATGGGGGCTGACGGTGTAGTTGGCAGATTGGAGTCGAACGAGTTAGTCACTGATCACATTCGAGAACCTGTCAGTTTAGATATTCCCGTGGCGACCTGTCGCATGCCATCGGGACGAGGGCGTCCGGCGATCGGCCGACCGAGACGCAAATCGGAGCGTTGCGCACCGTCACTCGCCGGCGAATTCCGGGTCGCGACCCTCCAGGAACGCCTCGATCCCCTCGTCTTTGTCCGCGGTCGCGAACAACTGGACGAACAGTTCGGCCTCGTACTCGAGGCCCTCCTCGAGCCCCATCCGGGACCCGGCTTTGACGGCTTTCTTGGCGAACTCGAGCGCGATCGGGCTCTTTTCGGCCATCGAACGCGCGAGGTCGTAGACGCCGTCGTCGAGTTCGTCCTCCTCGTAGACCGCGTCGACGAGGCCGATCTCCCTCGCCTCCGCGGCGTCGATCAGTTCGCCGGAGAGGATCAGCCGCATCGCCTGTCCCTCGCCGACGAGTCGGGTGAGTCGCTGGGTGCCGCCGCCGCCGGGGATCAGCCCCAGGTTGATCTCCGGCTGGCCGAGTTTCGCACCAGCTTCGGCGATCCGGACGTCGCAGGCCTGTGCGAGTTCACAGCCGCCGCCTAGCGCGTGGCCGTTGATCCGGGCGACGACCGGAATCGTCGCGTCGTCGACGGTCTCGTAGACCCGCGGCCGCTCGCTGGCCCGACGCTGTTCGACGGGGCCGCGGTCCTGGAACTCGGTCACGTCGGCCCCGGCGACGAACGCACCCGAACCCTCGCCGCCGGTGAGCACGAGCACGCGCACGTCGTCGTCCGCGTCGGCGGCGTTCACGGCGTCTTTCAGTTCGGTCCGGACCTGTCCGTTGAGCGCGTTCCGGGCGTCCGGGCGCTCGATCGCGATCGTCGCGACCCGCTCGGCACGTTCGCCGACCGCGACGCCGAGCGTGTCGTACTCGTCTTCGAGCTTACTCATCGGCACCACCCCAGTCGCCGCTCGTGCCGACGCGTTCGCCGTCCTCCCAGACGTAGAACCCCTCGCCGGTCTTCTTCCCGAGTTTGCCCGCCCGGACTTTGCGTCGGAGCATCTGTGGTGGCCTGAACCGCTCGCCCAGTTCCTCGCGGAGGTGTTCGGCGATGTGTAGCCGCACGTCCAGTCCCACGTGATCCGTGAGTTCGATCGGTCCCATCGGGTGGCCGTAGCCGAGCGACATCGCCTCGTCGATGTCCGCGGGGCTGGCGACGCCTTCTTCGACCATCCGGATCGCCTCGAGTCCCGTCGCGAGGCCGAGTCGCGAGGTGGCGAAGCCGGCGCTGTCGCGGACGACGACGTCCTCCTTCTCGATCCCCCGGACGTACTCGATCGCGAACGCTTCGGTGCGATCGTCGGTCTGCTCGGCGATCACGACCTCGACGAGGTCCATCACGTGCGGCGGGTTGAAGAAGTGGAGGCCGACCGCGCGCTCGGGGCGATCGAGCGCGCTCGCCATCTCCGTCACGGAGAGCGAGGAGGTGTTCGAGGCGATCACCGTCTCCTCGTCCGTGGCGTCCTCGACGTCCGCGAAGACCTCCTTTTTGAGGTCCATGTCTTCGGGAACCGCCTCGACCACGAGGTCGGCGTCGGCGACCGCGTCCGCGAGGTCGGTCGTTCCCTCGATCCGATCGATGGTCGCCTGCATCTCGCTCTCGGTCACTTTGTCCCGGTCGACGCCGCCCTGCAGGTTCTCCCGGATGCCGTCGAGGCCGTCCTCGACGAGCGTCTCCTCGATGTCCCGCAGGACGACCTCGTGGCCCGCCATCGCGGACACCTGTGCGATTCCGTGTCCCATGCTCCCGGCGCCGAGAACTGCGATCTGCATGTGTGAATTCTCTCCAGTACGTCTCAAAAACGTTCCCATTCCGATACTCCTGGGCCCGGCTGGCTACAGGAGTTGATCGGCGATGATGTTCTTCTGGATCTCGCTGGTGCCCTCGTAGATCTTCGTGATGCGGGCGTCGCGGTAGTAGCGTTCGGCCGGGTAGTCCGTCACGTATCCGGCACCGCCGTGGACCTGGATCGCCTCGTCGGCGACGTCGACCGCGTGCTCGCTCGCGAACAGCTTCGCCATGCTCGAGAACCGGGCGGCGATTTCCTGGTTGCCCTCCTCGACCTGGGTCGCGGCCCGGTAGGTCAGCGATCGAGCGGCCTCGACGTTCGTCGCCATCTCGGCGAGTTTGTGCTGGATCGCCTGGAACTCGGCGATCGGCTGGTCGAACTGTTCGCGCTCCTGTGCGTACACGAGCGCGGCGTCGAGCGCGCCCTGTGCGGCACCGACCGCCTGGGCGGCGACGCTCGTTCGGCCGGAAGCGAAGAACTCCATCAGCTGGTAGAAGCCCTGGTCGACCTCACCGATGACGTTCTCCGCGGGGACGTGGACGCCGTCGAGAATGACCTCCGCGAGGTCGGAGGCGCGGATGCCGAGTTTGTTGTCGATCTTTTCGGTGCTGACGCCGTCGGCGTCCATCGGAACGAGGAACGCGGTGATGCCGCGGTGGCCCTCGCCGGGGCTGGTCTTGGCCATCGCGACGCCGACGTCGGCGACGGTGCCGTTCGTGATCCACATCTTGTTCCCGTTGAGAACGTACTCGTCGCCGTCTTTTTCCGCAACCGTCTCGATTCCCGCCACGTTCGAGCCGTGTGCCGGCTCTGAGATCATCGAACAGGAGGCCGACTCCCCGTTGGCGATCCTGGGGAGCCACCGCTCTTTCATCCACCCGTCGCCGAACTCGACGATCATGTCCGTCCCGAAGCCGGCCGACCCCACCGCGGAGCCGATTCCCGGGTCCGCACGCCAGAGTTCCTCGGTGACGATCGTCGAGGCGAGTTTGTCCATCCCGGCCCCGTCGTACTCGATCGGGATGTTCGGCGCGACGAAGTCGTACTCGGCCGCCTTCTTCCGGAGGGCTTCGGGATACGTTCCCTCCCGGTCGTGTTCTTCCGCGACCGGGACGATCTCGTTCTCGCCGAACTCGCGCACGGCGTCGCGGATCGCCCGGTGCTCGTCTGACAGGCGAAAGGCCATACGCGACGATCGATCGGCAGTCACAAAATAGCTTCGGTATTTCCAAACGTTGTAAGCTTCTGGTGGGCATGAGAATCCACTGTTGACACCTGGATACAATATCTGAACGATGTAATACGATGTGCGGTGTGATGCGTCGGAACGCAATCGGTGGACGGCCCGCTCGAGTACCCTCGCCGGCGACGGACCGCAATCTCTATACCGCCAATTCCGTACTACTAGCGTATGCTGGATTTCGTTCAACTCGAAGCCGATCTCGACCAGGAGGAGCGGTTGATCCGGGATACGGCCCGGGAGTTCGTCGCGGAACACGTCAAACCCGACATCGGCGACCACTTCGAGGCTGGTACGTTCCCGAAAGAGCTCATCCCGAAGATGGGCGAACTCGGGTTCTACGCCCCCAATCTCGAGGGCTACGGCTCGCCGAACGTCTCGGAGACGGCCTACGGGCTCCTGATGCAGGAACTCGAGGCGGGCGACTCGGGGCTGCGATCGATGGCCTCCGTGCAGGGCGCGCTCGTGATGTACCCGATCCACGCCTACGGGAGCGAGGCCCAGAAGGAGGAGTGGCTGCCGGCCATGGGCGAGGGTGAGGCGATCGGTTGCTTCGGCCTCACCGAACCCGAACACGGTTCGAACCCCTCCGCGATGGAGACCCGCGCCGAACGCGACGGCGACGGCTACGTCCTCAACGGCTCGAAGACCTGGATCACGAACGCGCCGATCGCCGACGTCGCGATCGTCTGGGCGCGCGATCGCTCGGCCGAGGGCGAACCGGTCCGGGGCTTCCTGGTCGAGACCGATCGGGACGGCGTCACGACGAACAAGATCACCGAGAAGCTCTCCCTCCGGGCGTCGATCACGGGCGAAATCGGGCTGAACAATGTGTACGTCCCCGAGGAGAACGTCCTGCCGGGCGTCACGGGCATGAAGGGGCCGCTCTCCTGTCTCACGCAGGCCCGCTACGGCATCGCGTGGGGTGCCGTCGGCGCCGCGCGAGACGCCTTCGAGGCGGCCCGCCAGTACGCCCAGGATCGCGAGCAGTTCGGCGGCCCGATCGGCCGGTTCCAGCTGCAACAGGAGAAACTCGCGGAGATGGCGACCCAGATCACGCTGGCCCAGTTGCTGACCTACCGGCTCGCCGAACTCAAGGAACGCGGCGACATGCGGCCACAGCACGTCTCGATGGCCAAGCGCAACAACGTCCGGATGGCCCGCGACCAGTCGCGGGTCGCCCGCGAGATGCTCGGCGGGAACGGCATCACGACGGACTACTCGCCGATGCGCCACATGGCGAACATGGAGACGGTCTACACCTACGAGGGGACCCACGACATCCACACGCTGATCCTCGGCGAGGACCTGACCGGGCTCCAGGCCTACCAGTAGCGGCCCGGTTCTGGAGGCCGGCGACACCGTGATCGACTCTTCTGCCGACTCCTCTCGTTTCACATAGTGAAACAAACTCCTCGTCTCGGTCCCGGGAATCGCCGGCTATCCCGCGTCGCACGACACTCGTTTCACTCTCCGGAACATTGATTGCGGTTCCCGACGACGACCCGCTATGACCTCGGACCGGAATCCGGCGGGCGGAACGGGCGTCGCGACGACCCGGAAGACGTTCGCGATCCTCGAGACGCTCAAAGCGGAGGCGGGGCTCTCGCTCGCCGAGATTACGCGGCGGACGGACCTGTCCAAGAGTACCGTCTACCGGCACGTGCGGACGCTCGTCGACATGGGGTACGTGATCGAGCGCGACGACGACTACTACATCGGGCTTCGACTGCTCGAGATCGGCGAGCAGACGCGAAACCGCGAGGCGGGATACACGGCCGCGAAACGGGCGGTGTTCGAACTCGGGCAGGAAATCGACGAGCGGGCGCTGTTCCTCGTCGAGGAAGCGCTCGAAGGGGTCTACCTCCACCGGTACGGGCGCCGTTCGGAGTCGTTGATCGGAAAACGCCGCCCGCTCCACTCGCTGGCCTCGGGCAAGGTCGTTCTCGCGGAGTGGGACGACGAGAAGATCGATCGCCTCCTCGCGGAGAAGGGCCTCGACCGACACACGTCGCGGACCATCACGGACCCCGACGCGCTCGCCGACGAACTCGATCGGATCCGCGACCAGGGGTACGCAGTCAACGACCAGGAGTACATGAACGGCCTCCGTGGGGTCGCCGTCCCGGTCTACACGCCGGACGACGAACTGCTCGGCGCGCTGGGGACGTTCGGCCCGACGAGCCGGTTCAAAGACGAGTACGTGCGTACCGATCTCGTCGATCGACTTCGGGACAAGGCCGGCGAGATCACGGTGACGCTCGCGTACGGGTAGCCAGTCCATCTCGACGCACGGGTCTGCACGGTAATTCGTGCGAGGACGATGGGGGACCGCTGTGGACGCTCTCGCGTCCCGCTATGTGAAACGGCGGGGGTGTCGGACGACAGCAGAAGAACCGACGGGGATCGAAACGGACTCCCGCGACCTCAGATCTCCGAGATCACGCCGTGGTCGCCCTCGATCGCTTGGGCGTCCTCCTCGAGCAGTGCCACGACGAGGAAGGGGGCGTACTCCTCGAAGTAGTCGACGACGGTCGCGATCCGCGCGGAGTCGATCGCCTCGAGCGAGTCGAGCAGCATGAACGGGACCGTCTCGTAGACGTCGTGGACGAGATAGCCCGCGAGTGCGAACACCAGCCCCGTCACCTCCCGCTCGCTCTCGCTCAGGTGGTCGATCGAGTCCTCGTAGGCCGCCCCGTCGTCGGTACTGCGGACGATCTTCAGGTCGAACGTGGACTTCGAGACTTTGCGACGCCCCTCCCGCACCTCGCGGGTCGTCCGATCGATCCAGATCCGATCGAGGTTGTCGTACTCGAGCGTATCGAGGAGGTTCTCCATGTGTTCGTTGAACGCCTCGACCGCGTCGGCCTCGATCTGGTCGATGCGGGTCCGGAGTTCCGTCAGCGCCTCCCTGATGTCCTCCTGTTCGGCTTCGAGGCGGTCGCGCTCGTCGAGCTGGTCCTCGATCGACGCGATCTCGTCGTCGATCTCGTCGCGCTCGCGCTCTTTGCGCTCGAGTTCGAACTCGAGCTGGTTGACCTCCCGGTGTTGCTCGAGGACGTCGCCGTAGTCCTCGGTCTCGAGGTCGTCGATCGTCGCCTCGAGGTCGTCGATCTCGTCGGTCAACGCCTCGCGCTCGGCCGTCAGCTCGTCGATCCGGTCGCGGCGGCGCCCGATCTCGTCGTCGATCGATTCGAGGCGACGCTCGGCCCGACGGTACGCCGACCGGTTCTCGTTGATCTCGTCGAGCGTCGATCGTTTCTCGTCGAGTTCGGCGCTGACGTCGGATCGCTCCTCAAGGCGGTCCTGTCGCGCGCTCCGGAGCTGTTCGATGGTGGTTTCGATCTGGTCCCGGGCGACCGACGACCCACAGGTCCAGCAGGTGATCGTCTCGGAGTCGTCGTCGGGAAGCAACTGGTCGGTGACCGGTCCGCTGTCGGTCGCCTCGCCACCACCGAGGATCTCGGTGGACTCCTCCAAGAGCTGTTCGTTGAACTGGATGGTGCTCTGGAGCTGCGAGATTTCCTCGCTCAACTCGGCCTTCTCGTCCTGGAGGACGTCGATCTCGGCCTCGAGTCGATCGAGCTCCGTCTCTTCGCCGGTCGAGAGTTCGTCGAGTCGTTCCTCGACCTCCGCTCGCTCGGTCTCGAGCGCCTCGATACTCTCGCGTTCCGTCTCGACCCGGTCTCTGGTCCGCTCGAGTTCCGATCGGGTCTCGCGCAATTCGTCGAGTCGCTCCTCGAGTTCCGACTGGTCGGCGCGTCGCTCCTCGACGTCGACGTTCGCGTCCTCGAGCGCCGCCTGTGCCGTCTCGAGTTCGTCCTGGAGTCGATCGATCTCGTCGACCACCCGCGTCCGTTTCGCCTCGAGGTCGGGCAGCCGATTCTCGAGGTCGTCCAGTTCCGCGAGTCGATCGTCGATGTCCCGTTTGCGCTGCTCGTACTGTTCGATCTCGGCCGTGATCGCCTCCGTGTCGACCGGCCGCATGATCAGTTCCCGGAGATCGTCCCCCCGCGCGACTGCCCGGCGCGCCTCGTTCGACTCGAGCAGGAACGCGAACAGGTCGGCGAGTTCCGGATCGTCGAGGTACGGGTCGCCGTCGGTGACGACCGTCCCGCCGCCCCGCTGGAGCGATCGGTGGTACGTCTCGTCGCCGAACGAGAGCGTGGCCCCGCCCTCGTCGGCGTCGGCTTTGAGGCTTACCCGATCGCTGCCGAGCGCCGCCATGATCCCCTGGAGCAGCGACGTTCGGTTCGTCGCGTTCCGCCCCGAGAGTACGGTGACGCCCTGCTGGAACGTGACCTCCGTCTCGTCGATGCCGCCGATGTTGTCGACGGAGAGGGTCGCCTGGTTCGGCATCCGCCGCTGTTCCGAGTCAAAACTGGATTCCATGGAGTCTTCTTTCGGTTCCTCCTAAATATGTATTTCCACTTTCAATGCTGGGGTCGGGCGCGGGTCACTCACGTGCGATCACAGCCACAGCCCCGTTCGTCGAGCAGTTCCCTGACCGTGTACTGTTGCTGGCACTCCTGGCAGGTCACCGTGACGGAGACGAGTACGTCGAACTCTCCGATGTCGACGACGTCGTTGCGTTCGAGTTGTGCGATCGTATCCTCCGTCACCACCGCAGTTCGGTTCTGGAGCGCGCCGAGTTTCTCCGTGGCCCGCTCGAGGCGTTCCTCGTCGTCGGGTTCCTCGAGTGACGCCTCGAGACAGTCCGTCAGGTGATTGTAGACGGTCTGGTGGGAGACGAAGTCCGACTCGACGTCCTCGATCGGGACCCCCTCGCGCTCGAGTTCGTTCCGGGTCTGGACGCGCGTCCCGCTGGTGACGTCGTCGTCGGTGAGCAGCCGATACGTGTTCTCGACTTCGCCGTCCTTGAGCGCCACGCCGGCCTCGTCGAGTGCCGCCTCGAGAACGCGCTGGTTTACCCGCGTCGCCAGTTCCCGGGTGCTGTACTGTTCGTCGCCGGTGCCGGTCCAGGACGCGACGAGGTCGTCGTCGAGCCCCGCGAGATCGTACGCCGCCGCCACTCGGCCGAGTTTGCAGCCGCACGACTCGTCCGCCGATCGGGATGTGGATGATTCGGTCACTGTCCTCCCGTTGGGTATCCGATCGCAAAAACGTACCGGAATGACAACTGTTTACAGACATATGATTGTAACAGATTTTCGTCGACAATAGCGCCGCAGACTCCCGTCGGTCGTCGCGCCGTCGGTGCAATTTTCCGCTCCGATCGTCTCCCTCCGACCGGTTCGATCGTCTTCCGCTCCGATTGTGCGATAGCCCTGTTCTCTTCCGCGACCACCGACCTCGCCGGGAGCGCGTCGATCGAACACCGCGAGTCATCTTACCAATACCCATATAAATAACGAAACAAATCAGAACAAGAATGGTTTGGGAGGAGAGTGGGCCGATAGCCTTCGCCGTTTGCGAACCCCGATCCGGGGATTCGGAGATTCCAGCTGTTATGGCACTGAATGCGATCGAATTCGACGTACGACGTTTCCCTGCTACGCACGTTCGACTTCGGTACGAACGTGGATCTCGACCTGGGCATTCGAGGATCGATTCCTGAGGGCCCGAATCCGGCCGTCCGTTCCGCAGTACTGGCGATCAGGCCCTCTGGATCACACCGGATGCGTCTCCGGACCGGCCCGTTCGATCACGGATCGACCCCGATCCCTTGCTCTCGATGTTTCTATAACCTCTCGCTTTCAAAGGTATATATGAAGTCATACAATTATGGTTCCGGTCGAGTGCTTCTCCCGTCTCTCGGCCCGTTCGATCGACCACGCTCCGGTTCGATCGATCACTCATCGTCCTTCTCAGCCGCGAGTTTATAAGTAATGACGCGGCCAGACGGAGTATGCCAGCACTCACCCCGATGACTCGACGATCGATCGTTCGAACGCTCGGCGCTTCGGCCTGCGCGACGATGATCGCCACGACGAGCGTCGGCGCGCGCACGGATTCCGATCGGACGACCGACGACGACGAATCGACCGCCGCGGAGCGGTACGTCGCCGTCGTCGATCGGATCGTCGACGGCAGACACGTGGTCCTCCTGCTCGAGGAGGAGGGAAAGCTCGTCGACCAACACGTCGAACCGGCGTCGGAGATGCCCGACGTCGAGGAGGGCGATGTCCTGCACGTCGTCGTCAAAGACGGCGATCTCTGCACGTATCAGCACCTCCCGGAACGGCCCGGTGAGCCCGCAGACTCCGACGGTATCCCCGTGGCTCCCGACCCGGGCGGGGGCTCCTGAGGACGTGACACCACGGCCCCGATACTGCCGATCAGTCGATCGGGATCCGCGTCACCGATCGCGAGGGCGTCTCGATCGGCACGACCACGTCGGGATCGGCGGATTCGCGTTCGAGGTCCTCGAGTACCCGCCGGATCCCGTTGTGGTGGCCCGCACCGACGACGGCGACGACGTCGTGGCCCTCGCTGCGAAGCCGGTGGAGGCGGGCCGCCATCGATCGGTCCCGGCGGTCGATCAGCACCTCGGCGACTTCCGGCAGGAGCCGTCGAACGTGGTCGATCATCGGCTGGACGTCGTCGCCGTGCTCGACGTCCGCGAACGACGTCGTCATCGCCTCGACCCCTCTGGCGTAGTCCTCGGGACTCATCAGCTGTGCGCGGACCAGCATCTTCGGCAGCGTCTCGATCCCCACGCGCCGTCCGAGCGCGTCGAGCGTGTCCACTAGCGGATCGTCGATCAGCGCGACGTCGGCGTCCAGTTCCGCGGCGGTTTCGATCGCGGTCTCCATATCGGTCTTCGTGGGGTCGAGCCCGTACAGTCGGACGACGGTTCGCTGGAGGGCCCGCAGCGTCGCGTACGCGGCCGCGGTCGGTGGCGGCAGTTCCTGGGCCAGGTCGAACGGTGTCGACCGCCCGTTCCGATCGAGTCGTTCGAAGCGTCGCGCGTCGAGTTCGACGGCGACGACGTCGGGGTCGACCTCGCGAATCGTCTCGCGGACCCGTCTCCGGTGGGTCGGCGAGAAGTGGACGCTCGGGACGAACGTGAGGGTGCCAGTTTGGGTCATTCGATCGGTTCGTTCACCGCCGACGGGTATGAAGCTATAGTCGCCACTGAAACGATTTCCACACCGATCGCAGGATATCGGTGCGATCGGGTGTGCAGTGACTTTCAGCGGCTACTATGGCAGCCACTGGATGCCAGTTTGCCCCCGATCGATCGACCGCGAACTCCCCGGCGGGCGGCCCGCTCGTCTCACGTCTCTTCGGGACCGGTCGCCGCCCCGTCCTCGTCGTCCCGCCAGGGCCGATCGACGTCGAGGTCGTACGCGTCGATCGCGTCCGTCCAGAACTCCCGGAACGCGGTCTCTTCGAGTCGGCGCACGTCGCTCTCACCGGCGTCGACGCGCTCGAGCCGTTCGTCTACCGTTTCGAGGAGACGATCGGCGTCACGTCCTTCGACGACGCCCGCCTTGATCGCCGCCATGACCGCGTCCTTCTCGCTCTCCAGGACGCGTCGTTCACCCGCGAGTTCCGCCCGTCGACGGACGGACGGGTAGCGATCGAGGAGTTGCGAGATCGCCGTTTCGAGGCGGTTCTTCTCCCGCCCGTACGTTTCGCAGAACTCGACGTAGAGGTCCTGTGGGAGCTCTTCGCTCCGGTGCAGTTCGCTCGCGGTCGCGATGGCGGCGTCGACGCCTCGAAGCCGGGCCGTCAGGAGGCGATAGACCTCCTCGGGCGGCGATCGCTGGACGAGTCCGAGGCGATCGAGCAGCGGGCCGATCGTCAGCCCCTGGACGAGGAGACTGAGCGCGGCCACGCCAAAGACCAGTGCGCGGAGTTCCTCGCGCAGGGCGACCGGCAGGTCGGTCGGCAAGCCGAGGACCAGCGCGATGGGGATCGAGGCGTGGAGGCCGCTCCAGGCGATCAGGTGCTGGGATGGGCGAGCGATCGACTCATCGAGCCAGCCGTTGGCGGCCGAGACGAGCGGATAGACGACGGCGGCCCGGGCGAGCACGACGAGGACGAACGCGATCGCCACGAGGGCGGCGCTGTCGACGAAGGCCTCGATCGGCGTCTCGAGGCCGATGAGCACGAACAGGAGGGTGTTGAACAGGAAGGCGACGGCGCTCCACGTCGTGGCGACGGTGATCCGCGTCTGGGGGTCGAGCGCCTCCGTCTCGCCGCGATCGCCGATGAACAGGCCGGCGACGACGACTGCGATGGCCCCGCTCGCGCCCAGTGCGTCCGCGAGGAGGTACGACCCGTAGGCCAGGACGACGGTGAGGCTGACGCCGAGCATCGCGTCGTCTGCCACGACCATCGCTCGGTAGACGAGGTGGCCGGCCGCGACGCCGACCAGGAACCCCCCGACGCTCGCGATCAGCAGTTCGAACCCGACGGTTCGAGCGAGGTCCGTGGCGGACGTCAACGCTGCGGGCGAGCCCCCTCGCCGGGTGGCCTCGACGACGACCGCGAGGATCGTCGTAAAGAGGGCGACGCCTACCCCGTCGTTGAGCAGGCTCTCGCTCTCGACGACGGTCGAGAGCCGCTTCGGCGCGCCGAGGTCTTCGAACACCGCGACCACCGAGACCGCGTCCGTCGGCAGGATCATCGTCGCGAACAGCAGGGAGACGAGCACGGGGTAGCCGAACGCGTATCGGCCGATCGCGCCGAGCAGAAGGATCGAGAGGACGAGTCCAGGGCCGGCCAGCAGCACGACCGGGAGGAGGTTCCTCCGCAGGCGCTGCAGGTCGACGTTCGCGCCACCCTGGAACAGCAACGCGGGAAGGACGACGAGGAGAATGAGGTCCCGGGTGAGGCCGATCGTGTGGGAGAGTCCGATCGCCGACGCGCCGACGCCGACGAGGAGCAACGCGATCGTGTAGGGAATGTTCGCGCGCCTCGCGAGGGCGACGCCGACAGTGGCCGCGATCAGCAGGATGACGACGAGTTCGACGAGGACGGTCTCGAGGGCGCTCATCGCGGGCGGCTACACCGCCCGGCCAGTTAACGCCACCACGGGTTTCAGAGAGAGCGAGACGCCGGTGAGTCGACGGCCCGGTGAGAAACGAGGTCGGGAAGGATCGGGGGCGAGAACGGATCGATCCCGACCGAGCGGTTCAGTCCTCGAGTTTGCCGGCGAGTACCTTCGCCGCGGTGAGGATCGGGTCCCAGACGGGGCTAAACGGCGGCGCGTAGGCGAGGTCGAGATCCTGGAGTTCCGGTACGGTCAGGTCCGCGGTCACGGCGGTCGCGACCGTGTCGATCCGCTTCGCGCCGTCCCGCCCGACGATACTCGCGCCGAGGACGCGCTCGCTCTCGCGATCGGCGACCAGCGTCACGGTGAGTTCGGTCGCGCCGGGGTAGTAGTGCGGCCGCGTGGGTGCCTCGATCGTCACGGAGACGGGATCGAAGCCGGCCTCGCGGGCGCTCTCGGGGTCGATCACGCCGGTCCGGGCCGCACCGAGGTCGAACGCCTTGACGATCGCCGTGCCGGCCGTGCCGCCGGTCTCCGTCGGATCGCCCGTGACGGTGGAGCCGATCGCCCGGCCGGCCCGGTTGGCGGTCAGCGCCAGCGGGACGTGGTCCGGTTCGCCGGTCACGACGTTCGTCGCCTCGGCGCAGTCGCCCGCGGCGTAGACGTCCTCGTAGTTGGTGCGGCCGTACTCGTCGGTCGCGATGGCGCCGGTCGGTCCGAGTTCGATCCCCGCTTCTTCGGCGAGTTCGACGTTCGGCGCGACGCCGACGCCGACGATGACGACGTCGGCCGGTACCGACTCGTCTTCGAGCGTAACTGCCTCGACCTCGTCGCCGCCGGCGAACCCCTGGACTGCCGTCTCGAGGTGCAACTCGACGCCCCGGTCGCGGAGGTGGTCCTCGACGACCCGCGCGGTCTCCTCGCCGAACGGCTGGAGCGTCTGCGGAAGCATCTCGAAAATGGAGACGTCGAGGCCGCGCTCGGTGAGCGCCTCGGCCATCTCGACGCCGACGTAGCCGCCGCCGACGATCGCCGCCGTCTCGGGGTCACGGGCGTCGACGTAGTCCTCGATCGCGTCGGCCTCGTCCATGCTCCGGAGGGTGAACACGCCCTCCAGGTCGAACCCGTCGAACGGCGGCGTCACGGCGCGAGCGCCGGTGCCGATCAGGAGCGAACCGTAGGGCTGTTCGAACCGATCGCCGTCGGCCTCGACGGTCACGGTCTTCGCCTCGGGATCGATCGCGACGACCTCGTGGCCGGTCCGGAGGTCGACGTCGCGTTCCTCGCGGAACTCCTCGGGGGTCACGGCCACGAGGTCGTCGAGGTCCTCGACGGTCCCCTTCACGTAGTAGGGCATGCCACAGGCCGCGTAGGAGACCCACTCGCCCTTCTCGAAGACGATCACGTCGAGGTCTGGATCCTCGCGCTTTGCCTTGCTCGCGGCACTCATCCCGGCAGCGTCACCGCCGACGACGACGAACGGATCTGTCATACACCCCGCTAGGGGCGCGAGTCAATAAAGTATTTCTCAGGTTCCCCAATACTGGGAATTCTCGTCACGTGACCGGCGGTCGCGGGACGGAACCGGGATGGGTCGATCGCGGACCGGCGGCTCTCGCCCGGCGGTCGACGGGAAAAGTGCGCGGTACTTACTCGAGTTCGACGCGACCGTCCGCGTGGACCGTCACGTCGTAGCCGCGGTAGCTGAACGAGACGCGGCCGGTTCGCGGGGTGGCTCGCGCGGTCGACTCGAACAGCCGATCGAGTGCGGCCGCGTCGACGGCGTCGTGGAGCGGCGGTTCTACGTCGGTCGGATCGACGCCGTCCGCGTCGGCGACCGCCTCGACGACCCGCAGACTCGGACTGTCGGCGGATCGCGGCGGATCGGTACGTCCCTTGTCGAGCATGGATTACACCAGGAGCTGAATGTCGGATTCGGCCATGTGCTGAAGCGCAGTGGCCGCGCCGACGCCGGTCGTCACGCCGTCGTAGAAGTCGTCCTCGTCGTAGTCCATCAGCTCGATCGTCATCTGGCAGGCCTGCAGGTCGACGCCGCTCTCCAGCGAGAGGTCGATCAGTTCCTCGATGGTCGCAGTGCCGTTCTCGTCGATCTTCTTCTGCATCATCTTCGTGGCCATCGAGTCCATGCCGGGGAGCGCGGCGAGCGCGTTCGGCATCGGCATGTTCGGGTTGCCGACGGCGGAGAGCTTGAGGTTCTGGGACTTCTCCTCGTGGAGGATGTCCAGGCCCCAGAAGGTGTGGAAGACGACGACGTCCCAGCCGAAGGCGGCCGCCGTGCTCGCGAGGATCAGCGGCGGGTACGCCATGTCGAAACTGCCCTGGGTCGCGACGATCGTCATCTTTTTTTGGTCGTCGCCCTCGTCGAGGTCGGCGAGCGACTCCTCGAGTTCGTCGACGCGCTCGTACAGCGCCTGGAGCTCGTCGGGGTCGATCTCGCCGTCGGCGTCGATCGGTGTCGTGGGGTTGTCCGTACTCATCTTATGCCGTTTTCTTCACGTAGTGGGTGTAGAGGTCGCCGTCCTCGACCTGGTCGAGGAGTTCGACGCCGTCGGTACCCTCGGCCCAGCCCTGAATGTCGCTCATGCTGCCCGAGTCGGTCGCGACGACTTCGAGGACGTCGCCCTCGCCGAGATCGTCGATCGCCTGCTTGGTCTTCACGATGGGCATCGGGCACGACTGTCCTTTCACGTCGAGCGTCTCCGTGGTGTCGTATTTCGAACTCATGTTTTCGATGTGCTCTGTATTGGAGCTATCGTACAATATTGGCTACGGGCATAAAAGGATATCGATTATTGTGGCCGATGTGAATAGCCGCTGTTCGTCGGGATAGCGTATATTACTGTACTGTCTCCCTATACGCGTGCGCACTGGATATATCCTCGGCTGGCCGATCGCGGTTATATTGTGCAGTAAGTGAATAACTATGCAAACCCTTAAGTGCGAGCGGCCGGTACGGATGAGTGTACAACATGGACGACATGGACTTTCCGACGCCGGACGTCGAAGTCGAATCGGTGACGCCGGACGAACTGAAAGGACGCATCGACGCGGGCGAGGAGGTCACGATCCTCGACGCGCGAATGGAATCGGACTACGACGAGTGGCGAATCGACGGGGAGAACGTCGAGTCGATCAACGTTCCGTACTTCGAGTTCCTCGAGGACGACATCGACGCACAGGTCCTCCAGAAGATTCCCGAGGACCGCGAGATCACCGTCCTCTGTGCGAAAGGCGGTGCCAGCGAGTACGTCGCCGGCACCCTCGCCGAGCGTGACTACGACGTGCACCACCTCGAAGACGGGATGAACGGCTGGGCGCGTATCTACGAGGCCGTCGAGGTCGAGCGCTACGACGGCGCTGGCACGCTGCTCCAGTACCAGCGCCCCTCGAGCGGCTGTCTCGGCTACCTCGTCTACGACGACGACGAGGCCGCCGTGATCGACCCCCTGCGCGCGTTCACCGATCGCTACCTCAACGACGCCGACGACCTCGGCGTCGACCTGAAGTACGCGATCGACACGCACATTCACGCCGACCACATCTCGGGTGTTCGCGCGCTCGACGCCGTCGGCGTCGAGGGCGTCATCCCCGAGGCGTCGGTCGATCGCGGGGTCACCTACGCCGACGACGTGACGCTGGCCGACGACGGCGACGAGTTCCAGGTCGGCGACGCCACCATCGAGACGGTGTACACGCCCGGCCACACCTCCGGGATGACCTCGTACCTGATCGACGACTCGCTGCTCGCGACCGGCGACGGCCTGTTCGTCGAGAGCGTCGCCCGCCCCGACCTCGAAGAGGGCGACGACGGCGCGCCGGAGGCCGCCGCCCAGCTCTACGAGTCGCTCCAGGAGCGCGTGCTGACCCTGCCCGACGACACCCTCATCGGGGGCGCGCACTTCAGCGACGCCGCCGAGCCCGCCGAGGACGGCACCTACACGGCACCGATCGGCCAGCTCGTCGAGGAGATGGACGCGCTGACGATGGACGAGGACGCGTTCGTCGAGCTGATCCTCTCGGACATGCCGCCCCGGCCGGCCAACTACGAGGACATCATCCCGACGAACCTCGGACAGCAGGAGGCCGACGACGACGAGGCGTTCGAACTCGAACTCGGCCCGAACAACTGCGCCGCCAGCCAGGAATCGCTCGCGGGTGACTAATCCGACCGATGGTAGCTGATCCGGTACCGCTTCAGCTGGCCGCCGAGCTGTTCCCCAACGGGATCAGTCGCTACGCTGTCGGCGGAATGCTCGTCGGCCTCGGTACGGTCGTCATCTACGTCGGGACCGGCATCCCGGCGGGAGCGAGCACGTTCCTCGAGTCCACGCTGTCGTACGTCTCGGACCAGTCGCGGTTCCAGCGGTACGTCTCGTCCCGTGACTGGCGCGTCGTGTTCACACTCGGGATCATCCTCGGCGCACTGGCGTTCGCGGCGACGGTGCAGTCCGGAGTGATCACGACGTCGCTCTACCAGCCCGGGACGACCGGCGAACTGTACGAGGTCGGCGGCGTGACGCTCTGGCTGACCGAGGTCCAGCCCTGGCGGCTGTTCCTGGGCGGCGTCCTGGTCGGGATCGGTACCCGGATCGGGAAAGGGTGTACGTCCGGCCACGGGGTCTGCGGCGTCGGCTCGGCGTCGAAGACCTCGATCGCCGGCGTGGTGACGTTCCTGCTCGTCGCCATCGCGACCGCCCAGATCGTCGCGGCCCTGGGGGTGAGTCCGTAATGAGCGAGATTCTCGCACGAGAATCTCGGTTCGGTGAGCGGAGAGCGAAGCGAACCGCGAACGGCGAACGGGGAGGTGACGACCCGTGAGCCAGGACCGACATCCCCTGTTCATGCCGCTGATCCTCGTCGGCGGCCTGATCTTCGGGTTCGGTCTCGGGTTCAGCCACATGGCGCGGCCGGAGGTCGTGCTGAACTTCCTCCAGTTCGACGACTTCGGGCTGCTGTTCGTCATGTTCGGCGCGGCGATCGTCTCCGGGATCGCCTTCGCGGTGATGCCCCGAATCCGCGACAGCGCGCCGCTGACCGGCGACCGGTACGAGCGCCGGCTGAAGCCCTTCGACCGGAACGTCCTGGTCGGCGGGGCGATATTCGGCGTCGGCTGGGGCCTCTCGGGGATCTGTCCCGGAGCCGCCTACGCCAGCCTCGGTGTCGGCAACGTCACCATCCTGTGGGCGCTCGGCGGCATGTTCGTCGGCGCATACATCCAGGGTCGCTGGCGCAGCCACCGTGCCGCGTCAGAAACGCCCGCAGCGGGTGCTGATTAGCGCAGTTTCCAGTCTCTTCGTACACTACTGATGGACATCACGACGATACTCCTGTTCAGCTTCGCCGCCCTCGCCAGCCTCTTTATGGCCTGGGTGATCGGTGCCGGATCGAGCGGTGCGACCCCCTTCGCCCCGGCCGTCGGCGCGAACGCGATCTCGACGATGCGCGCGGCGTTTATCGTCGGGATTCTCGGCTTCGTCGGCGCGGTGACCCAGGGTGCGAGCGTCTCCGAAGCCGTCGGCCGCGACCTCGTCCTCGGCGTCAGCCTCCCGCCCACCGCGGTCATCGTGGTCCTCCTGATCGGCGCGGGACTGATGGCGATCGGCATCTACACGGGGTATCCGATCGCGACCGCGTTCACCGTGACCGGGTCGGTGATCGGCGTCGGGTTCGCGATCGGCGGCCAGCCGGCCTGGTCGAAGTACGCCGAGATCGGTGCCCTGTGGGTCCTCACGCCCTTCGTCGGCGGCGCGATCGCGTACGGGATCGCGAGCGTGCTTCCGCGCCCGGACGTCCCCGAACGGGTCAGCGTTCCGCTGCTCGCGGCGCTCGTCGGCGCCGTCGTCGCGAACCTCGAGTTCGCGTTCCTCTCGTCGGTCGGCGGGACCCTCGCGACCGCCGGAAGCACCGTCGTGCCGATCGACGGCGTCGTGGCGACCGCCGCGGTCTCGCTCGGCCTCGGGGCGCTCGCCGCGCTGGTCGTCCGCTGGGACATCGCCCGCGATCAGGCGGGGGGACTGCGACGCTTCCTCCTCGCGCTCGGGGGCCTCGTGGCCTTCTCCGCGGGGGCGAGCCAGGTCGGCCTCGCCGTCGGCCCGCTGCTCCCGCTGTTCGAGAACCTGTCGATGGTGTCGCCGATCGCGATCCTGCTCGGGGGTGGCCTCGGGATTCTGGTCGGCTCCTGGACCGGCGCACCGCGGATGATCAAGTCGATCTCCCAGGAGTACGCCTCGCTCGGCCCGCGCCGATCGATCGCGACGCTCGTTCCCTCGTTTCTCATCGCCCAGACGGCGGTCCTGCTGGGGGTCCCGGTCTCGTTCAACGAGATCATCGTGAGCGCGATCATCGGGAGCGGCCTCGCCGTCGGCGGCGGCGCAGGGGTCAGCCCCCGGAAACTGGGGATCACCGTCGTCGCCTGGATCGGGTCGTTCGTCCTCGCGTTCGGCCTCGGCTACGGCTCGATGTGGCTCGTCGACGGGTTCTGATCCTCATACGTTTACTGTACGTCATTTCCGGCGCAACCGCGATCCGGGCGGCGGTCGCGCCGGTACATCGTTACAGCAATCCGTATCAGACGAAATTGAGCGGCACCATCACCAGCACGCCGAGGAGTATCCCCGCCGCGAGTTCCGGCTTGCCGCCGTTCGGGAGCCGATCGCCGACGTCCAGCGCCTCGGGAATGAACTCGCTGAGCACGAGGTAGATCATCGCTCCGGCGGCGAAGCCGAAGCCGTAGGGGAGCAACTCCCGGGCGATCCGGACGAACGCGAACGCGATGACGGCTCCGATCGGCTGCGGCAAACTCGAGAACACCGCCCACCAGACCATCTTCCACCGGGCGACGCCCATCGCCTTCAGGGGGATCGAGATCGCGGTCCCCTCCGGCACGTTGTGGATCGAGATCGCGATCGTCATGAAGATCGCCAGCACGGGGACGGTCGCACCCAGGATCGCCACCCCGCCCTCGAGGCCGAGGTCGGCGAACGAGACGCCGACGGCGATCCCCTCGGGAAAGCTGTGGACGGTCAGGATCCCCAGGATGAGCACGAGTTTCTTGAAGTCGGCTTCCTCGTACTCCTGCGGATCGATGTCGGCGTCCATCAGGACGTCGTGGGCGACGACGACGAGCAGGACGCCGACGGCCATCCCGACGGCGATCTCGATCGGGGTCCCCTCGGCCAGTCCCTCGTCGATGAGTCCGAACACCGACGCCGAGACCATGATCCCCGACGCGAGCCCCCAGAGGACGACGTTGCCGCGATCGCTGATCTCGTCGAAGAAGAAAAACGGGAGCGCCCCGATCCCGGTCGCCAGCGCCGTGACGAACCCCGCGACGAACACGATCGCGAGATTCTCGAGAAAGGCCATCCGTACCTCACCTGTCGAACCGGCGGTATAAATCGTCAGCGAAAGCGGCGCCACCCGGGGGTTCGAATTCCGCGATCAGTCCCCGCCGGCGTCCGCCGAGTTCGTCGTCAGGACGGGAACCGGGGCCGTCCGGAGGACCCGCTCCGTGACTGATCCGAGCAGGTGCTGGTCGAGTCCGGTGCGTCCGTGGGTTCCCATGACGACGAGGTCGACGTCGGCCGCGTCCGCAACCGACGTGATCTCCCGCGACACCGATCCGAACTCGATCGCCGTCTCGACGTCGTCGACCCCCGCGTTCGTCGCGACCGACGTCGCCTCCTCGAGGACCTCGCGTGCCTGTTCCTCGAGCCGATCGGCCGTCGGCGTCGAGCCGACGGCCAGCCCCAGCGTCGGTTCGTCGACGACGGACAGCAGGTGCAACGTCGCGTCGTGGCGGGCCGCGATCTCGGCGCCGTATCGCAGTGCCGTCCGCGCGTGGTCGCTCCCGTCGGTGGGCACGAGCACGTTCTCGTAGGGATATCGCGTCGCGTCCTCGGTGCGGACCGCCAGGACCGGCGGCTCGCTTTCGTTGACGACGCCTTCCGCGACGCTCCCGAGGACGTACTCCTTGAGGCCGCGGTGGCCGTGCGTGCCCATGACCACGAGGTCGACGGGCCCCTCGGCGGCGGCGTCGACGATCGCCGATCGCGGCTGGCCCTGGACGACGTCGTCGACGACGGGAACGCCCCGTTCTTTGGCCCGGTCCCGGGCGTCCGAAAGGATCTCCTCGCCCTCCTCCTCTAACACGTCGACGACGTTCCCCTCGTACCGGACGAGACTGGGTTTGTTCGTGTCGGCGACGTAGAGCAACTGGACGGTCGCCCCGTGATCGGCGGCGACGTCGAGGGCGTGATCGAGCGCGGCGATCGACGATTCGCTGCCGTCGACGGGGACGAGGAGAAACTCGTACATGGGTGCCCGTTCGTCCGGAACCGGCATACGTCTATTCGTCCGTCGGACGGCGTTCCCTCTCGCCGAGGACGGCGACCAGGTCACGTCACTTCGCTGGCGTTCCGCCGGTCCACGGACAGGAGTTCGTCCCCGTCCAGCGGGTCCTCGAACTCGCCGACCAGCGCTTCGAGGGCGTCGGTGGCCGTCAGCAGCCCGACGATATCGCCGTCGTCGTCGACGAGCGCGAGTTCCTGGCGTTCGGCCTGCAGCTGGTCGATCGCGTCGCTGACCGGCGTCTCGGCGGGCATCGTCACCGGCGGCGTCGCGAGGTCCGCGAACGACACCGTGCCGCTCCGCAGGTCGTCGATCCGGTCGACGACCGTTGGGACGTAGACGATGCCGACGAACTCCTCGGGCACGTCGTCGATCAGCGGGAAGCGCGTGTGCGGGCTCGAGCCGATCCGATCGAGGTTCTCCTCGACCGACGCCCGCGTCGAGAGGAACTGTACGTCCTCGACGTCGGTCATGGCGTCCGTGACCGGTTCCTCACCGACGACGAACGCGTTGAGGATCTCCTCTCGGCGCTCTCTGGGGAGGTCGCCCTGTTCGAGGACCGACCCGAGTTTCTTCCGGAGATCGGCACGTGACTCGATGATCTCCGTCTCGGTCTCGAGCCACGCCCCGGTCATCTCGACGCCGAACCGCCGGAGCGTCCACTTCGCGACGGCGTCGCCGAACCAGATCACGGGCCTGAGAAGCGCCGCGAACCAGTACAGCGGCGTGGCCCCGTACCGGGCGACGAACTTCGTCCGCTCGACGCCGAGGTAGGTGGGCGTCTGCTCGCCGTGGGTGAGGTGGAGGAGGTTGATGACGACGAACGCGAAGACGGCCCCTGCACCCGCGGACGCGAGCGCCGTGTTCTGGAAGACGGGTTCGACGATCGAGGCGAGGGCCGGTTCGGCGATGATGCCGACGGCGATGCTCGTCGCGCTGATCCCGACCTGACAGCTGGTGAGGTAGATCTCGAGGTCGTCGGTCATCTCCCACGCCCGGCGGAGTCCCGGCTCGTCGAACGCCGACTCCGGGTACTGCCGCACGCGAGTGAGCGCGAACTCGATCGCGACGAAGAACCCGTTCGCGAGGATGAGCGCGATCCCGGCGAGGAGGCGGAGTGAGATCTCGAACCCGTTCATTGGTGAAATAGTTCGACGGAGAGTGTAACTTTGTATCGGTCCGGCGACGAGTCTCGACTCGATCGCTCTCGACTCCAGGCCTGGGGAAGTCTATAGGGATTCGACTGGAAAGTCACGCCAATGCCCGATCCGCCACACGAGGTGCCCTCCGATCGCGTCCTCGATCGCCTCGAGTCGCGTCCCGACGGCCTGTCGAGCGAGGAGGCACGTCGACGGCGCGAGGAGTACGGGGAGAACGACATCGTCCGTGGCGGC
The DNA here is from genome assembly GCF_023566055.1 of Halosolutus amylolyticus. Classification (NCBI taxonomy): domain Archaea; kingdom Methanobacteriati; phylum Methanobacteriota; class Halobacteria; order Halobacteriales; family Natrialbaceae; genus Halosolutus; species Halosolutus amylolyticus. The sequence goes on from NZ_JALIQP010000001.1 coordinate 1,168,527, forward strand.
GGCCGATCGCCGCTTTCCATCTTCCTCGCGCAGTTCGACAGCGTGCTGATCTGGGTCCTGCTCGCCGCCGCCGGGCTCTCGGTCTGGGCGGGGCAGGCGGTGGACGCGATCCTGATCACGGTCATCGTCGTGGCCAACGGAATCTTCGGGTTCGTCCAGGACTACCGGGCCGAGCGGAGCCTCGAGTCGCTTCGCGAACTGGCCGCGCCGACGGCTACGGTCCGCCGGGACGGGGAAGCGATCGACGTCGACGCGACGGCGCTCGTCCCCGGCGACGTGGTCGTCCTGCGCGGCGGCGACGTCGTCCCTGCCGACGGCCGGTTGCTCGACGCGACCGATCTCGAGGTCGACGAGGCGGCCCTGACCGGCGAGAGCGTCCCGGTCTCGAAGTCGTCGACCGCGGTCGAGGCGGGGACGCCCCTCGCCGATCGGACGAGCATGGTCTACAAGGGGACGAACGTCACCCGCGGCAAGGGCGTCGCCGTCGTCACCGACACCGGCATGGAGACGGAGGTCGGCGACATCGCCCGCGAACTCGCCGCGACCGAGGAGACGCGGACGCCGCTCCAGGACGAACTCGACGACCTGGGTCGGACGCTCGGAGTCGGCATCCTCGTCCTCTCGGCGCTGGTCGCGCCGCTGTTGCTCCTCCGGGGGACCGACGCGATCCAGGCCGCGCTCACCGCGGTGTCGCTGGCCGTCGCCGCCATTCCCGAGGGGCTGCCGGCGGTGGTCACCCTCACGCTCGCGCTCGGCGTTCGCGCGATGTCCGCGGAGAACGCGCTCGTCCGCCGGCTCCCGGCGGTGGAGGCCCTCGGGGCCGTCGATGTCGTCTGTACGGACAAGACCGGGACCCTCACGCGGGGACAGATGACCGTCAGCAGGCTCTGGACGAACGACAGCGTCGTCGATGTCGACGCCGAGCACGACGAGGACGGGACCGGCGACGCGGCGCAGGTCTCCGATCGCGAGGAACTGCTCTTGCGGATCGGCGCGCTCTGTAACGATTCGACGCTCGAGGACGGCGATCCGACCGAGCAGGCGTTGCTCGAGGCGGCCGATCGGCACGGCCTCGATATCGACGGCCTCCGCGCCGAGACCCCGCGCACCGGTGAGGTCCCCTTCTCGTCCGAACGGAAGTGGATGGGCACCGTCCACGACGACGTCGGCTACGTCAAGGGCGCACCGGAGGTCGTCCTCGAGCACTCCGATCGGATCCTGACCGACGACGGGCCGAAACCCCTGACCGACGATCGGCGCGATCGGATCAAGGCGATCGTCCGCGAGTTCGGCGACGACGCACTGCGCGTGCTGGCGATGGCCTCCCGCGAGGACCCGGGCGACGCCGACGACCTCGCGGACGGGCTGACCTTCGTGGGCCTGACCGGGATGATCGATCCGCCGCGCGAGGAAGTCGCGGACGCGATCGCGGCGACGACGCGGGCCGGCATCGACGTGAAGATGGTGACCGGCGACAACGTCCGGACGGCACGAGCGATCGCCGACTCGCTCGGCCTCGGGACCGCAGTACTCGAGGGACGGGAGGTCGGGGAGATGGACGACGAGACGTTGCGCGATCGGGTCGAGTCGATCGACGTCTTCGCGCGGACGTCGCCGGAGCACAAGGTTCGTATCCTCCGTGCGCTCCAGGCCCGGGACCACGACGTCGCGATGACCGGCGACGGGGTCAACGACGCGCCCGCGCTGAAAAACGCGGACGTCGGCGTCGCGATGGGAATACGCGGCACCGACGTCGCGAGACAGGCCTCGGACATCGTCCTGCTGGACGACGATTACGCGACGATCGAGCGCGCCGTCGAACGGGGACGGGCGATCTTCGACAACATCTGGAAGTTCGTCGCCTACCTCCTCAGCGCGAACGTCGCAGAGGTGGCGATCGTCTTCCTCGCCTCGCTGTACGGCTACCTCATCCTGCCGGCCGTCCAGTTGCTGTGGATTAACCTGCTGACCGACGGCCTTCCCGCGCTGGCGCTCGGTGCCGATCCCAAGAGCGGCGAGGTGATGGATCGACCGCCGCGCGATCCCGATCGAGGGATCATCGGCCGTCAGATGCTCGGCCTGATCGGCGGCATGGGCGCCGTGACCACCGTCGCCCTGCTCGCGCTCATGTGGTACACTCTCGAGGGTGCTCCCGCGGTCACGACGTACACGATGACGATGGTGTTCACGGGCTTCGTCTTCCTCGAACTCGTCGGGCTCTACGTCATCCGCTGGCTGCGGGACACGCCGACGCTGTCGAACCCGTGGCTCGCGGTCGCCGTCGCCGCGTCGATCGTCCTCCAGCTTGCGGTCCTGTACACGCCGATCAACCGGTACTTCGGGACGATCCCGCTCGACCTGGCGGACTGGGGACTCATTGGCGTCGTCCTCGCTATCTGTCTGCCCGCCTACGTCGCGATTGGCGTCCTCGTCCGACGGCTCGATCGGTGAGTGGCGGGTGCCGGACCGGTCATCGCGCTGTTATCGGGTGCGACCGTCTACACGCAGGTGGCCGACTGACTATCGCTGGTGTAGCCGTGGTGGCGACCCCCGTCACTAAGGGTGTCGACGGAGACCGTACGCACCATGAGTCCGCCGATCCGCCGTCTCGTCCTCGACGTCCTGAAGCCACACGAACCGGATATCCTCGCGTTCGCCGATGCCGCCGCCGACTGTGCGGGCGTCGACGCCGTCAACGTCGACCTGGTCGAGACCGATCGGGAGGTCCAGAACCTCAAACTCACGATCGAAGGCGACGACGTCGACGCGACGGCCGTCGAGGCGGCCATCGGCGACCTCGGGGGAACGGTGCACTCGATCGACCAGGTCGTCTGCGGCGACCGCCTCGTCGAGCAGAGCGGGACGCCACAGGACCGTTGAGCGGGTGAGACGAGTGGCTTCCCTTCGAAGCCTCCTCGCGGACGAGGAGGTCAGGTCGATTTCCCGGCGGTACTTCATCTCCAACGGGTTCGACGGCACGCTGACGAGCATCGGGATCGTCGTCGGCGCGTATCTCTCGGGCGTCTCCGAGGGGATCACCGTGGTCACGATCGGCCTGGGCGCGGCCATCGGCCTGGGAACCTCGGGCGTCTGGAGCGTCTGGGAGATCGAACGCGCCGAGAAACAGGCGAAACTGCTGCGGATCGAGCGGGCCATGCTGACCGACCTCGACGGGACGACGCCCCAGGAGCGCCAGGCCGAGGCCAGGAAGATCAACGCGATCGCGAGCGGGATCGGGCCGCTCATCGGGATCGTCCTGCCGCTCCTGCCCTTCCTCGCTCACGACGTCCTTTTCACCCTGCTCGAGGCGACGCTCGTCGGCGTCGCGGTCGGCGTGGCCGTGCTCTTTACGTTCGGCGCGTATCTCGGCTCGATCTCGAAGCAAAACTGGATCGTCGCCGGGATCAGGATGGGGCTCGCGGGGATCGTGGTCGCGTTTCTCAACCTCTTCCTGCCCGGCTGACGCCGCTTCCGATCAGCGGTCGCGCTCAGTGGTAGGCCTTCTCGCCGGCCTCGATCGGCACCCCGAGCCAGTTCTCCGTCGACGGGAGCGGACACTCGTACCGGTCGGAGTACGCGCACGTCGGGTTGTACGCCTCGTTGAAGTCGAGGATCCAGGCCCCTTCGTCCGTCCGGTGGGTCTCCGGTTCGAGATCGAGGTACCGCCCCGCGCCGTAGGTCTCCTCGCCGCTCGTCGCGTCGCGGAACGGGACCCAGAGCCGATCGTCGTCGGGATCGGACTTGTAAGCCTGCAGCGTGACGTTTTCGCCGCCGACGGTGAACCGGAACTCGCCCCAGCGCAGGTACTCCCGCTCGCCGTCCGTGCTCGTGCCGACGACTACCCGTTCGGGATCGTCGTACCGTTCGAGCGGGAGTTCGAACCGGTAGTCCGCGTCGATCGGGTAGTACGCGAGGCCGTCGAACTCCTCGCGCTCGTCCGGCGGCAGCGGCGAGTGTCGGCTCTCGCCGAAGTACTGGTCTTTCTCCGCCCGCTGCGTCTCGATCGCCTGTCTCCAGTCGGTTGTCATGGCTGAATGCGGTGGTCGCACAGTCGGTAGTCGATTCGAGAACCGGCCGGTCGCGTTGCCGTCGATCGACGCGCCGATCGGGCTAGCTGTGCTGTTCGATGAGTCCCTTCAGCGACGCCTTCTCCTGGACGCCGACCATGCGCTCGACCGGTTCGCCGTCGGCGTAGAGGACCAGCGTCGGGACGCCGCGAGCGCCCAGTTGCTGGGCCAGCCGCTGGTTGGCGTCGACGTCGACCTTCGCGACGGCGGCGTCGGTCTCCGCGGCGAGGGCCTCGATCGTCGGTTCGAGCATCTGGCACGGCCCACACCAGTCGGCGTAGCAGTCGACGAGGACGACGTCGTGCTCACTGACGACCTCGTCGAGGTGGTCGCTGCCCCGGATGCTGATCGGCTCGTCCGGGCTCTCCGCTCCTTCGACGGCGCCGCTGTCGCCCGTTCCGGCCCCGTTCTCGATGCGGTCGCGCAACTCTCGTTTCTTCTGCTCACGGATCCGTTGCCGTTCGTCGTCCATGGAGTCGCTCATCGATCGATCGTACGGACTCGGCCACCATAATAATTGTGTGTGGGTAGAGCAATATTGGCGCGAGGGAGAGACCCGTTCGCCGACACGCGCCCGGCGTGGATCGCCGATCGCGATGCGCACGACGGACCGGTGGAACGGGTTACGAGCCCGAGAACCGCGATATTCGCCGTCTCGAACACGCCATATTGATCGCATCGGCTTTCATTCCGGTCGTCGAGACGGTCCCGACGGGGTCTGTGACACGTCGCCCCGTATATACTCTTCGCCTATTCCTGCCCAGGCGTATTTCGCGATAGTGGTTTATCCACACAATACTACGTTACAACTGTGATCGGACCATGAGCCAACTATCTGACGCACTCGGACGGTACGCGGGACGGGTCACGGCGATCGGTGCCGTTCTCCTCGTCGTCGCGACGACGGCAGGTGCCGCCCAGGGCCCCGGCCACGGCGGCGGAACGATGGGCGGCTGGGGAGCGTTCGGCGGCTGGATGTTCCTCTGGCCGGTCCTGCTCCTCGGCGTGCTCGCACTCCTGGTCTTCTGGGCCGGCGATCGAGGGCGCGACGTCGACGGCGGCCGGTCCGATCGGGCGCTCGCGGAACTGCGCGAACGATACGCACGGGGCGACCTCTCCGACGAAGAGTTCGAACGACGACGGCGGAACCTGCGAACGCAGGGGTGAATACGATGACAGAGATTACCGAACCAGACGTGACGATCGACTCGAAAGACGCAACGTGTCCCGGCCCGCTGATGGACCTCATCGGGAAGGTGAAAACGCTCGATCAAGGCACCGTGGTCGAACTCCAGACCACCGAACGAAACTCCACGACCGACGTGCCGGAGTGGCTGGAGAAAGCGGGCCACGACCTGCTCGAGATCGAGGAGCACGACGACCACTGGAACATCTACATCGAGGTCAACTAACATGCACCGAATCGCGATCGTCGGCGGCGGAACGGGCGGTACAGTACTCGCGAACCGACTCGCGAACGAACTCCAGCCGGAACTCGAGTCCGGCGAGGTCGAGGTCCGGCTGATCACGGCCGATCGGGACCACGTCTACAAACCGACCTTCCTGTACGTGCCGTTCGGGAAGAAGACGGTCGACGACGCCAGACGGCCGATCGAGGACCTGGTGGACCGCCGGGTCTCGCTCACGATCGGCGAGGTCACCGGCGTCGACACGGACACGAAGAAGCTGACGTTCGCCGACAGCTCGATCCTCGCCTACGACCAGCTCGTGCTGGCGACCGGCGCGTCCCTCGACCCGGAGGCCGTCCCCGGACTCGCCGAGGGCGGTCACCACTTCTACGGGCCCGAGGGTGCCGAGGCACTGCGGGACGACCTCGCCGAGTTCACCGAGGGCCACCTCGTGTTGAGCGTCGTCGGTGTGCCGCACATGTGCCCGGCCGCGCCCGTCGAGTTCACCCTGATGGTCGACGACTGGCTCCGCGAGCGGGGCCGGCGCGAAGACGTCGACATCACCTACACGTACCCGATCAACCGCGCCCACGGGCTCCAGTCGATCGCGGACTGGGCGACCGACCTGTTCGAGGAGCGCGACATCGACTTCGAGACGTTCTTCAACGTCGACGAGATCGACCCCGACGCGGAGGTCATCCAGACGGTCGAGGGCTCCGAGATGGACTACGACCTGCTCGTGGCCATCCCGCCCCACGCGGGGAGCGACCTCGTGACCGACGCGGGGCTGGGCGAGGACGGCTGGGTCGACGTCGACAAGCACACCCTCGAGGCGACCAACGCCGAGGACGTCTACGCGATCGGTGACATCGCGGACGTCCCGACGAGCAAGGCGGGCAGCGTCGCCCACTACGAGGCGGGCGTCGTCGCCGATCGACTCGCCAGCCGCGCCCGCGGGACGGTCCCCACGGCGACCTACGACGGCAAGACCGTCTGCTTCCTCGAGGCGGGGATGGACGAGGCCACGTTCATCGAGTTCAGCTACGGCGAGGAGCCGTTCGTCCGCGAGCCGTCGAAACCGCTCCACTGGGCGAAACTCGGCTACAACGAGTCCTACTGGCTGACCGCACGGGGGTTACTGTAGATGTCCGAGACCGAATCCACGACCGCCGCCGAGGCAGAGGAACCGACCCTCGAGGAACTCGTCGCCGAGAACCCCGACGAGGTCGCGCGGTTCCTCGAGCGCATCGACGTCGTCAACGACCTGCTCGACACCGCGGACCTGGCGACCGCCGCGATGGACGATCGCATGGTCCAGGAACTGTCCGGCACCGCGACGAACCTCGCTGGCGCGGCCGACGGGCTGGCGACCGACGAGGTCGCACGACTCGGCGAGGCGACCGGGGAGAACGCCGACGACCTCGCCGAGGCGATCGAGACGCTCGCCCAGTTGCAGCGATCGGGGACGCTCGACGACCTCGTGGCTCTCGCGGACGTCGCCGCGCTCGGTTCGTCCGCGATGGACGACGAGATGGTGACCAAACTCGCGGCGACCGGCACCAGTCTCGGCGAGGTGGCCGACACGGCGGCCGACGACGACGTCGCCCGCACGCTCGAGACGGTGCTCGAGGCCGTCGGTGACGCGAGCGCCGAACCGACGGAACCGCTCGGCGTCCGCGGACTGATGCGTGCCCTCCGCGACCTGGACGTTCGCCGCGGTCTCGGGTTCGCGATCGCCGTCGCCCGGAACCTGGGCAAGCGGCTTCGGTAGCGACCCGGCCAGTATCGCCCGTCGTTCGCTCCGTCTCGCCCCGGCCGAAACCGGCGCGTCGTCGATCTGCGCCCGTTTGAGCGCTGCGTTGCGTCTTTTCGACGTTCGTACCGCAAACACTACTTTTCGACGGTCCGTACCCTCGATCGAAGTCGTCCCGCAGCTTCGCGGTCGTATCGGGTGTCCGGACAGACGTCAGATTTCACGCTATGATCGATCCAGTCCTCGGCAGTCGATTGCAGTTCGCGCTCACGACGATCGTCCACATCATCTTCCCGGTGATGAGCATGGGGCTCGCGCCCTTCCTCGTCTACTTCACGTGGAAGGACATCCGCACCGGGAAACCGATCTACGAGCAGTTACGCAGGTTCTGGACGCGGATCTTCGCCGTCAGCTTCGTCGTCGGCACCGTGACGGGCATCGTCCTCGAGTTCGAGTTCGGCACCAACTTCGCGGCGTTCTCGACGACCGCCGGCGAACTCTTCGGCGGCCCGCTCGCGCTCGAGGGGATGATGGCGTTCATGCTCGAGGCGACCTTCCTCGGCATCTTCGTCTTCGGGCGCGATCGGGTGGGTGACGTGCTGTACATGATTTCTGCGGTCGCCGTCGGACTCGGGACGTGGCTCTCGGCGGTCTGGATCCTGATCGCCAACTCGTGGATGCAGACGCCGCGGGGCTACGAACTGGCCACCGAGAACGGCCAGACGATCGTCCACCTGGTCGATCCGATCGCGGCCTACGCCAACCCGCGCTTCCCGTGGATGTTCGTCCACATGCAAAACGCCGCCGTCGAGTCCGTCGCGCTGTTCATGGCCGGCCTCGGCGCCTACTTCGTCTTCAGACACCACGTCTGGGGCTACTCGGTCGAGAACGTCGGGTTCTGGGAGACGACGCTCAAGATCGGGCTCGTCGCCCTGCTCATCAGCGCGCCGTTGCAGGTGCTCCACGGCGACCTGTACGCCCGCCACGTCTTCGAGACCCAGCCCCAGAAGTTCGCCGCGATGGAGGCCGTCTGGGAGACCGAGTCCTACGTCCCCGAGTACATCGTCGCCTTCCCGACGAGCCTCCAGGACCTGCTCGATCCGCGCGCCAAGGACATCTTCGGCATCGGCATCCCCGGCGGCGCGTCGTGGCTCGCCAGCGGCGGCGATCCCCAGGCGACGATCCAGGGCTTGAACGAGTTCGACGGGCCGCAACCGCCCGTCGCGATCGTCTTCTGGGCGTTCCGGATCATGGTCGCGCTCGGGTTCTGGTTCGTCCTGCTCGCCGTCTGGGGCGGCTACCGCTGGTGGCGCGGCGAACTCCTCGAGGACGACCTCCTGCACAAGGCGCTGATGGCATCGACGCCGCTCGGAATCCTCGCGGTCGAACTGGGCTGGATCGTCACGGAGGTCGGTCGCCAGCCGTGGGTCATCCAGGACGTCCTGCGAACGAGCGACGGCGTGTCGCCGGGCCTCACCGGCGCCGAGACGACGGTGACCCTCGCCGGCTTCGCCGTCGTCTACCTCGGACTGCTCGCGCTCTACACGTACGTCGTCGTTCGGATCATCCGTGCCGGGCCGCCGGAGGTGGACGGTCCCGGAGTGGCCGACCCAGTGGAGACGCCCGCCTCGGAGGTGCAGGTCGATGACTGACCCGGCCTCGCTCGCGTCCGAACCGCTGTTCGGCCTGCCGCTCGCCGAGCTCTGGTTCGGCCTGCTGTTCTTCATCTTCGCAACCTTCCTCTTTCTCGACGGCTTCGATTTCGGGGTCGGCGCACTGTTCGCGACCCGCGAGGACGACGACGAGCGCGAGCAGTTGCTGGCCGCGATCGGGCCGTTCTGGGACGGCAACGAGGTGTGGCTCGTCGTCTTCGGCGGTGCCATGTTCGCGGCCTTCCCGGCCGTCTACGCCAACCTGTTCAGCCGCCACTACCTGCTGATGTTCGCCATCCTGGGCGCGCTCATCTTTCGCGGCCTCGCCCCCGAGATGTACGAACAGCGCCACGACGCGGCGTGGCAGCGGTGGTGGGGCCGGGCGTTCATCGTCGGCAGCCTCACGGCCCCGTTCTTCCTGGGGATGTTCACGGCGAACTGGTTGCTCGGTGCGACGACGATCGTCACGCTTCCGGGACTCGTCGTCGGCCTGGCCGTCGTCGCGCTGACCGTCGTCGACGGGGTTGCCTTCCTCCGGCTGAAAACGCGAGGCGACCTGCGCGAGGACCTCCGGACGGACGGCTACCGCGCGCTCGCGGCCTATCTCGTCCTGATCGTGGTGACGCTGGGATACGTCTACGCGGCGGCACCCGCGCTCCGATCGTCCCTGTTCTCCGCGCCGGTCGCCGCGCTCGTCCTCGCGACGCTCGTCCTCGCCGGAGTGTACGCGGCGGCGACGCTGGCGGACCGCTACTACGTGGCGTTCGGCGCCGCCGCGGGCCTCGTCTTCGCCCTGGTCGGGATCGTCGCCGGCCTGATGTATCCCGCTATCGATCGCGCCGGCGGGCTGACGGTCGAGACGGCCATCGTCTCGACGCTCCCGCTCAACCTCATGTCGATCGGGGCGGCCGTCCTGCTCCCGCTGATATTCGTCTACTTCGCGGTCCTCTACTCCGCGTTCAGCGGGCCGATCGAGGCGGGTGAGTCCTACTGATGGGGGCCGACGGCGACGATCGCGGCGAAAACCTGCCTGCCCCCGGTGACAACTCGGCCGCCGAGGATCTCTCGACGGTCCGCGACGCGGCGTCGTCCGATCGCCACGACGACCGATCGGCGAGCGGATCGGGCGAACTCGACGCGTCACCGCCGCGATTAGGTTCCCGAATCCTGGTGACGTGGATCGAACTCACGGTCGTCGGCATCACCGGCGGCCTCCTCGGTGCGGCAGTGGGCGGCCCGCCGGGATTCGTGGTCTACCTCGCGACGACCCTGCTCACCGTCGGGATCATCTTCCACAACGTGAACGAACTCGTCAAGGCGTGGCTCCGGGCGTCCCGGGCCGGGAGCGCGATCGAGTGATCGGCGGCGGCACCGGCGTCGCCACTGGGCCCGATCACCCGAGGACGTACCGCGTCCAGGGGTAACGCTCGACGAGCGGTCGTCCGTCGACCTCGTACTGCTCGATGTAGGCATCGAGGCCGAGGATTCGCCCGGCGCCGAACGCGGCGACCGAGAGGAACACGAGCATGTACGCGAAGTCGCCGTTGATGTAGCCGTGCGCGACGTCCCAGTTGCCGAGGTAGAACAGCAACATCATGAACGCGCCCCAGAACGCGGCGAGGCGCGTCAGGACGCCGAAGATGAGCCCGAGGCCGATGAAGACCTCACCCCACGGAACGGCGACGTTCACGAAGTCGACGAACCACGGCGTGTTCCCCATGGCGACGAACAGGTCCGCGGCCGGACTTCCGTTTCCTGGGACGGCCCCCGTCAGGTAGCCGCCGGCGCTGAACTCTCCCGACAGCACCTTGTCGATCCCGCTCTGGAAGAACGCGATCCCCATCATCAGCCTGAGCGCGAGGATGAACCAGACGCTCAGCGTGTGGACCTTGCCGCTCGCCGTTAGTCCTGCGACCGTACTTCGGAGTTGAACCTCTTCGACAGCCATAACGTATCGTACTGACGGTCGAACGGGATAACAGTACGCCGGAAATTTCACACTCTGGGAACGAGCCCGGGGTGCACAGATACACGGAGGAAGTCCGCGATTTCAGCCGTGGGACGGCGACGCGTCCGCGCGCGTCGTCCACCACCGATCGACGATTCTGCACACGGAGTACCCCCAGATCGCGAGCAGGACGGCGTACCCCGGCCCGTGAAGGAGCGCCGACCAGGCCTGATCCTGGTAGAAGAAGCCGATCCCGACGGCGAGCACCGCGACGTTCCAGGCGAGGACGGTCCAGGGGCCGACGATCGACGGGACGCCGGTCGCAGGAACGAGGCCGCCGGACCGATCGCCGGTGCCGCCGTCGGCGCTCGCGTCGTCGGTTCTCGATCGCTCACGGTGTGAGACGACGAGCAACGCTCCTGCGAGCGCGATCGGGAGCGCCCACCCCAGGAAGAAGAAGTGCAGCGCGCCGGTTTCGATCCAGGGCTCGGGGATCCCGAGCGGAACCCCGAACAGGATGAACGGGGCGAACGCGGCCGGCCCGAGGATCCAGCCCTGCGCGACCAGCACCGACAGCGCCGTCCCGTTCGACGTGCCGGCCCGGTAGGTCCGGACGAGCGTGTAGACGTAGAGCACGTAGCCGGACGCGTACAGCGCCAGTCCAGTACCGGTCACTGTCTTCCCCATGCCGAGCACCGGCCCGATCACGAGCGGGAAGATTCCGAGCGCGAACAGCGGGAACGAATAGCGTCGCAGGCGATCGCTGTACAGGTCCGCGTCGACGAGTCGCGGGAACTGGTCGTACAGGGTACCGATCGCCGCGAGGCCGAGAAAGCCCCACGCGTTGGCGTGGACGTGTGCCTCCCGGAGGCCGTACCAGCCGCCGGGGACGTCCCAGCCGTGGCTGTACAGGCCGAACGCGAGGCCGAGTCCGATCAGGTAGACCAGCGGGGAGAGCAGGTAGAACCCCACGGTCGGATCGCGCGCTCGCCCGCCGTCGCTCCGGAGCGCCATCCCGAGCACCACGGCGAACAGCCAGAGCGCGAGCAGCCAGATCGTCGCGAGGCCGATGTCGAACCAGAGCGGTTCGCCGAACGCGCGTCCGTACCAGGCGAGCAGGAGTCCGCCGTTCAGTCCGACGAAGGCCGCTCCGGAGGCCCGCGACGAGGGTGCCGGGCGATCGAGTTTCCGGGCGGTCAGCTGCGGGAGCGTGCCGAAGAGCAACTGCGTGAACGCGCCGATCGTGACGAAGTGGATGTGGGTCCACGTGACCCATCCAACCTGGGGGACGAGGTCGAACGCCTGGAGCCCCTGGTAGAGCGCGAGGACGAACCCGGCGGCGAGAAAGCCGATCCCGGTGACGTGGAAGGGCGTCACCGAGAGGGACGAGTCGTCGTCCGATCGGCGGGTGAGGCGGCCGGCGAATCGGCCGTCGCTGGCGGACCGTCGCGGTTCCCGGGTGGACGTATCGGTCATACGTGTTCGAACGAACGCCGATCGGGTAGCGCTTCCCGCGAACCAGTCGGACCGATTCGAACATGTTCGAAGCCGTCTTCTCGACGGCGGCCCACCGAGTACTCGTATCGAATGCCTCGCGCGAAGCTCACCGTCCACATTCCCGAATCGCTCTGGATTCACGAAGTCTCGACGACACATCCGGACGTCACGTTCCGGGTCACCTCGGTGCTTCCCGGGACGGACGTCGCGACCGGCGTCGTCGAACTGACGGCGTCGAACCCGGTCCCGATACTCGCCGCCATGGAAGCGCGAGACGACGTCCGCGACCTCGAGTTGCTGTGGACCCACGACGAGACGGCGCTCCTCCAGGTGGAGACGGCCGAGCCCTCGCTGCTCGTCCCGATGCAACGCGCGGGCGTCCCGATCGAGACACCGTTCGAGGTCGCGGACGGCGTCGTGACCTGGGAACTGACGACGAGCGCGGATCGGCTGTCGGCCCTCGGCGAGTCGCTCGACGAGAACGGGATCGCCTACCGCATCGAGCGCGTCCACGCGGTCGATGCGAGTCGCGCGACGCAGCTGTTGACCGATCGCCAGCTCGAGGTCTTTCTCGCCGCCCTCGAGGCGGGCTACTACGAGGTTCCGCGCGAGGCGACGCTGACGGACGTCGCGTCGTCGCTCGAGGTCACCAAGTCGACCTGTAGCGACGTCCTCCACCGGGCGGAGAGCGCGATCGCCCACTGGTTCGCCGAGGAACACGTCGCCGCCGCCTCGCGCGATCGGTGAGCAGTTCCGGAGTCGCCCGCTATAGTAGCGACTGAAACGATTTACACACTGATCGCAACGCTGTCGTGCGATCAGGTGTGCAATGACTTTCAGGAGCTACTATAGTCCGCGCCGGCCGTGTCGGCCGCGATTCCCGGCGGCTGGCCGGCGTCCGTCGCCCGATCGGGGTCGAAGAACGTCTCGAAGACCTTCCGCTGGCCGGCCCGGAGGTGCTGGAGGTACGTCGACTGACAGACGCCCATCCTGTCGGCCAGTTCGTCGCCGCTCGACTCGCGCGGCCACGCGAAGAAGCCGCCGAAGTGAGCCAGCTGGAGCGCCTCGAGCTGTCGATCGGTGACGCGATCCTCGATCGTCGACCGGAACTGGCCGCGGGTCTCGGGCGACCGATCGCGTTCGCGCTGGCCCACCAGGTCCGCTCCCGGATGCGTCTGGGAGACCGCCTCGACGACGCTTCGCACGTCGGCCGTCTCGGCGAGTTCCGCCACCAGCGTCCCCGCGGCTCCGTCGGCGGTGAGCGATCGGACGACCGCGCCGTAGTTCGCGAGCGTGGCGACGACCGATCCCGCCGGCACGGTGACGCGAACCAGCACCGCGTCGGCGTCGCGGATCGGCTGGACGGCCGCGAGGTCGTCGGCCGCCGCGACGGACGCCAGCACGTCGTCGGCGTCGAGGTTCTCGCCCTGGAGGGTGACGAACGCGGCGAGGTCGCCGTCGGCACCGGTCGTCACCCGCTCGAGGTCGAGGTCGCACTCGAGGGCCGCCGCGAGCGCTACCAGCGGATCGTCGTCGGGCGTCAGCGTAAACGTGAGCGCGGTGACGCGATCGGTGACCAGCGAGCGCTGGCTCTCCGTGGCGGTGATGGCGTAGGCGATCGTCTCGCCGAGTTCGTCGAGGATCTCGCCGTCCAGCGCGGCGGCGGTGCCGGCGTCGCTCGCGTGGAGCACGAGCGCGCCGTAGTGCGCGTCGCGATAGGTAAGCGGAATGGCGACCGTCGCGGCCGCGCCGCCGTAAGAGTGACACTCGCAGGTCTTCCGTTCGCAGGCCGGCCGTCCCGCGTCGCAGGTCCGGACCACGTGGGTCGTCTCCGTCTCGAGGGCTCGATCGACGACCGTCTGCCGATCGGCGTCGTTGACCGCGGTGACGATTCCGGTCAGCGTTCCCTCGTCGATGCCGGCGCTCGTGTGCGAGCGGACGGTGTCGGTGACCGCGTTCCGGGCGGCGACCCACGCCGACTCGTAGGGGCCGGCGCTCGCGAATCGTTCGCAGGCGATCGCTTCCACCTCGGCTTTCGAGTCCGCCCGGAGCAGTTCGCGGTTGACGTCCCGGACGATCTCGTTGGTGGTGTTCAGCACCTCGAGTTCGGCGTGTTGCTCCTGGATCCGGAGTTCGCGCTCCTTGCGCTCGGTCACGTCCGTGTCGACCGCGACGAACTGCTCGACCGTCCCCGACTCGTCGGTGATCGGTGCGATCGTCATGTCGACCCAGCACAGGTCGCCGTTCTTCCGCCGGTTGACGATCTCGCCGTCCCAGACCTCGCCGTCGGTGATGGTCCCCCAGAGATCCTCGTAGAAGGCCTCGTCGTGCTCGCCGGACTTCCACAGGGCGGGCGTCTCCCCGACGACGTCCGCCGGCGCGTACCCCGAAACGTCCTCCGTCGCGGGGTTCGCGTACTCGATCGTCCCGTCGGGATCGGTCAGGAAGATCGCGTGGCCGGCGTGTTCGACGGCTTTTCGGAAGCTCCGCAACCGGTCGTTCGCGGCGGCCAGTTCGGCCTTGATCCGGGCCTCCTCCTCGACGTACTGCGAGAGGTAGTGGACCGTCGCGACCGCGAGGACGCTCACGACGAGTCCGGGAAGCTCCGCCAGCCCGCCGCCGCCCGCGGCCAGGAGCGTCCAGAGCTGTCGCGACGCCATCAGCCCGAGCATCACGCTCAGGAAGGCGAATCGCCGGTCTCCGCTCCGGGACAGCAACAGGACCGAGTAGCCGGTCCCAACGAGCCTGAGCAGGATCGATGCTACGAGGACGAGACTCATCGGCCCCACCTCGATCGATCGATCGTCCGTACCGCCGGTCCCGGGGTCATGTTTCTCCCTACGCGGTGGCGGTGGATAGGGGCTAACCGGATTCCTACGAGATTGGAAAATCTGTTTCTGGGGCCTGTAACGTGGCAAATCGGCCGATAGGGCCCGTTCGATCGGCACCGCCCCGATCGCGCGCCTGCCGTCACCCAACAGTATCGGTACCCGCTCCAAGAGGGGATTCGCCGCCCGCGACGGTGCCCAAGAGTATTGGTAGTACGCTGAGCCCCCTGGCTCCCCTCTGTCTACCTGTATGACATCGAGACGACCGACCCCACGGCGGCCGTCGGCCGGTGATCGGCCATGAGCAGTGCGGACGAGCCGATGCCGAGCGTCCCCGAGTCGGCCGGGGAGGAGTACGACGCCATGGTCGACGTCGAGTCGACGGATCCGCGGGACGAACTCGCGAAGACGACGTATCGAACCGACCTCGGCATCGAGATGGCCGAGGACGCGCGTCGCGTGAGCCGCGGCGAGCTGTCGAGCGACGCGTACTGGGAGAAGTACGACGGCGAGGCGGCCGCGGAGTTCGGCGAGGCCTACCACGAGACGCCGAACCCGGCGGTCGACTGTGCCGACGGGACGATCGACGACGAGACGGCCGAGTCGCTCGGCTGTTCGGTCGGGTCGATGGCGAGCGTCGCCGAGGCGCTCCAGGACGGCGAGGAAGGCGACGAGAGCGAGGGTGACGACGCAGACGACCCGCGCTGGGGGATGGTCATCGACCTCCAGAAGTGCATCGGCTGCGAGTCCTGTACGGTCGCGTGCAAGGCCGAGAACCGGACGCCGCCGGGCGTCTCGTACAACGTCGTCCTGGAGCGTGAGCAGGGCGAGTACCCGAACGTCACCCGGACGAACGTGCCCCGCCCGTGCATGCAGTGTGAGAAGCCGCCCTGCGTGCAGGTGTGTCCGGTTAGCGCGACGTACAAGATGGACAACGGCGTCGTGAACATCGACTACGATCGGTGTATCGGCTGTCGGTACTGCATGGTCGCGTGTCCGTACGACGCGCGGTACTTCGACTTCGGAGAGAACTACGACGGTGAATTCGAGGAAGACGGCGAGGTCACCAGTCCCGAGTACGGGATGGACCGCGGGCCGCGCGAGGACGGCGAGTCCCCGATCGGCAACGTGCGGAAGTGTAACTTCTGTCACCACCGCCTCGAGCGCGGCGAAGAGCCGGCCTGCGTCGAGACCTGCGTCGGCGACGCCCGCTACATGGGCGACCTCGAGGATACCGACAGCGAGGTGAACGAACTGGCCTCCTCCTCCCGCGCGTTCCAGCTGAAGGAGAAGGAGGGGACCGACCCGAACGTCTACTACCTCAAGTGACCATGGCAACGAAAACGCACACCGTAACCGGCCGCTTGCGGGGGAATCGCCTCCGGATCGTCTGGTACGCGCTGCTCGTCGCCCTGCTCGCGATCGGCGCGTACGGCGGCTACCTGCGCGTCACCGAGGGGCTCCGATCGACGAACCTCACGAGTGCGGTCCCGTGGGGCGCGTGGGTCGCCTTCTACATCTACTTCGTCGGCCTCTCGGCGGGCGCGTTCCTCGTGAGCACGCTCTCGAACGTCTTCGAGGTCGAGGGGATGCACGAGATCGAACGCGAGGCGCTGTTCGTCGCGATCGTCTCGATGATCGTCGCGCTCACGTTCGTCCTCGTCGACCTCGGGCGGATGGATCGGCTCTGGCACCCCTTTGCGTGGCGACAGCCGCTGTCGGTCCTCTCCTGGGAGGTCCACGCGTACGCGCTCTACGTCGTCGTCCTCTCGGGCGAACTGTACTTCTCGATGCGACGGGACCTCGTCGCGAGGAGCGAGGCCGAGGACGGTCTCAGAGGGCGGCTTGCCGGCCTGCTCACGCTCGGCCGGACGGACACGAGCGATGAGGCCCTCGAGACCGATCGGACGTGGCTGAAACGCCTCGGGATCGTCGGCATTCCGCTCGCGATCGTCTTCGTCCACGGCGGCACCGGGAACCTGTTCGCGGTCGCCGCCGCGCGGAGCTACTGGTTCAGTGCGCTGTTCCCGGTGATCTTCATCACCTCGGCGGTCGTCAGCGGGATGGCGCTGATCGCCCTGCTGTACGTCCTCCGATCGTGGCTGGGCAGCCGGACGCTCGATAGGGCTCTGCTAGAGCGCATGGCGGCGCTGTTCGTCGGCTTCGTCGTCCTCGACGCGTCGCTGAAGGTGCTCGAGGCGTTCGTCGGACTGTACAGCCTCCACCCGGGCGACGTGGAGACGTGGCTGACGATCGCGACCGGCGAGATGTGGTGGTCGTTCTGGCTCGTGATGGTTGGCCTCGGGTGGATCGCGCCGCTCGTGCTGTTACACCGGCGCGAGTGGCGCCGGCGGCCGACGTTCGTCGCCGCCGCGGGCACGAGCGTCGTTATCGGCGTGATCGGCACCCGTTTCAACATCGTCGTGCCCGCCCAGATCGAGCCCGCGCTCTACGGCCTGCCGACGGGCTACTACGTCCCGTCGACGCCGGAGTGGCTGCTCTCGCTGGGCATCGTCGCGCTCGGCGTGCTCCTGTTTACGATCGGCACGGAACTGCTTCCGCTCGTTCCACGCGGTGAGACCCATGACTGATTCGAACGCGACCCACACGGACCCCGAGATAGAACGGACGGACGAACTACCAGCCGACGGAGACGACCGGACAGCCGACGGGATCGATCGCCGCGACTTCGTCAAGGCGGTCGGTGGCATGGGAGCGCTCTCGCTCTCCGGCGGCATCGCGAGCACCGTCTTCGACTTCGACGGCTGGTTCGGCGACGACGGCCACGGCGTCGGCACCGAGTACGGCGACTACGAGGCGTCGGACGTCATCTACACGACCTGCGGGCAGTGTAACACCTTCTGCCCGATCAAGGTGCGGCTGGCCGACGAGAGCGGGACCGGCGAGTACAGTTCGCTCGTGCGCAAACTCGCGGGCAACCCGTACTCGTTCCTCAACACCCAGCCGAACGCGCAGGTCCCCTACGCCAGCGACCCCGAGGAGGTCGCGACCGGCGACCTGGAGGGGACCGGCGAGGTCGACACGAGCAAGTGGTCGCTCTCGGGCGGGCGCATCTGCCTGAAGGGGCAGGCCGGCATCCAGACGGCCTTCGACACCTACCGGCTGCGCAAGCCGATGAAACGCGTCGGCCCGCGGGGCAGCGACGAGTGGAAGACGATCTCCTGGGCGCAGGCGATCGAGGAGATCGTCTCCGGCGACAACGAACTCGGCCACGACGGCCTCCAGGACCTGTGGGGCTACGCGCCCGAAGACGAGGTGATGGCCGACTGGGAGGCCGTCCAGGAGGGCGGCCTGAGCCGCGAGGAGTTCGACGAGCGATACGAGGACGTCCTGATCGACACGGACCACCCCGATCTGGGGCCGAAGGCCAACCAGATCGTCGACGTCGGCGGCTTCCGGCGCAACTTCATCCGCAACCGGCTCTGGCACCAGGGGCTGGGGTCGATCAACAGCATCCACCACGCCGGGGTCTGCGGTCTCTCCGGCGTCATCGGGTTCAACCGATCGCACGACGGCCAGAAGAAACGCCAGTACCCCGACGTCGAGAACTGCGAATACCTGCTGGTCTGGGGGACCAATCCGATGGTCGCGAACAAGGGGCCGACCTGGCTCGCCCCGAAACTCACGAACGCGATCGAGGACGGCATGCGGATGGACGTCGTCGATCCGCGCCTCTCGAAGACGGCCGAGAAGGCCGACGAGTGGATCCCGGTCAAACCCGGCGCGGACGCCGCACTCGCGCTCGGGATGGCACGCTGGATCATCGAACACGAACGGTACGACGAGACGTACCTCAGGAACCCCGGCGAGGACGCCGCGACTGACGACGACGAACCGACCTGGAGCGACGCGACGCACCTCGTGCTCGTCGACGAGGACGATCGGCCCAAGGCGCAGGCGAGCGATCTGGGGCTCGACGCGGACGACGCGGACGCGTTCGTCGCGATCGACGCCACGACCGGCGAACCAGCGCCCGCGGGCGAGGTCGAGGAGGGCGTCCTGGACGTCGACATCACGATCGACGGCCAGGCGGTCAAAAGCGTCTGGACGCTGTACCGCGAGCGGGTCTTCGAGCACTCCCTCGCGGAGTACGCCGAGATGGCCGGCGTGAGCGTCGATCGGATCGACGAACTGGCCGACGAGTTCACGAGCCACGGCAAGCGCGCGGCGATCATGGCCTACCGCGGGCCGGCCAAGCACACGAACGGCTTCTACGCCACGCGCGCCATCTCGACGCTCCAGCACCTGATCGGCAACTTCGACTGGAAGGGCGGCCAGATCACGCCCTACGCCGGGTACGAGACGATGAGCGGCCGGTACGAACTGGGACAGGTCCCCGATGGCCACAGTCCGTGGGGGATCCCGCTGCTCCGCGGCGGGGTCAACTACGAGGAGACGTCGCTGTTCGATCGCGACGACGGCTACCCCGCGAAGCGGCCGTGGTTCCCGGTCGCACCGCCGATGGCGACCCAGGAACTGTACGCCAGCGCCGACGACGAGTATCCCTACGGCGTCGAGGCGCTGTTCATCCGCCCGTACTCGAACAACCACGTCATGTCCGCGGCCGGCGGGGACACGATCCCCGACGTGCTAACAGACGAGGACGCGATCGGGCTGATCGTCGCCTCGGACACGGTGCTGGGGGAGACCAGCCGCTACGCCGACTACGTCCTTCCCGAACCCACCTACCTCGAGCGCTGGGAGAACTTCGGGACCTACCCGAACAAGCGCCTGGCAGACGAGAAGATCAGCCAGCCGACGATTCGGGTCGTCCCCGACGCGCGGCCGTTCGAGGAGGTGCTGATCGACCTCTGGAAGGAACTGGACCTGCCGGGCGTCGGCGAGGACGCGATCCCGGACGCCGACGACGATCTGTGGCCGCTGGACACCGCCGAGGACTTCTACGTCAAACTCGCGACGAACATCGCGTACGATCGCGACCCGGTTTCCGACGCCGACGACGCGGAACTCGAGGTGTTCGAGGCGGCCCACGAGAAGGGACTCGGCGAGCACTTCGACCTCGAGGACTGGAAGGGTGCCGTGACCGAGGAGGAGTGGCCCAAGGCCGTGACCGTGCTCAATCGCGGCGGTCGGTTCGAGGAGCCGATCGACGGCTACGCCGAGGCCTTCGCCGAGCGGGGCCACGACTACGACTACGCGGGCCGCCACCCGGACACGAACGCCTACGACGGCGACCACCTGCGCTACAAACTCGCGAGTCGGGTGAACTTCTACGACGAGGTCGCCCCGACCGGGAAACACGCCTACGACGGCGAGCGGTTCGATCCGCTCCCCCGGGCCGAGGACGTCGTCCACTACGACGGCGCGGTCCAGGTCCCGGTGACGAGCGACGAGGAGCCCGATCGCCCCCTCCAGTTGACGAACTGGAAGCCCCGCACGCAGGGGATGCACCGGACGACCGGATCGGCGTGGCTCCGCGAGACGACGCCGGAGAACGCCGTCTGGATCAACCCAGAGGACGCGGCGGATCGCGGCATCGAGAACGGCGATCGCATCCGGCTGGACGCCGGCCGCCGCACGGTCGAGGCGACCGCCCGCGTCACGGGCGGCATCCGGCCCGGCGTCGTCGGCACCGCCTGGGGCTTCGGACGCCAGGGTGGCGGCGCGACCGAGACGACGACCGACGGCGAGCGCCGCGAGGGTGCGACCGAGGGGTACGGCCACACCGACCACGACTATGACACGCCGGGCGAGGACACGGGCGGCTACGCGAAGGGCCGAGACGCCGGCTTCGCGGTCAACCACGTCCAGCCGCTCGACGACGAACTCGGCGACGTCGGACTGAGCGATCCGGTCGGTGGAAGCAACGCACAGTTCGCGGCCTACGTGGAGATCGAACGGGTGAGCGACCGATGACCGCGACGACGAGTCCAGCGGACGCGGCGGTCGCCGACGCGCGCGCCGACCTGTACGACCTGCTGGCGGCCGCGTTCGACGGCGAGACGGAGACGCTCGCGGCGGCGATCCGGGAGGGTGCGCTCGTCGACGTCGCGGCGACGCTCCCGATCGACCTCGACGTGAGCGCGCTCGACCGCGAGACCGTCGACGAGGAGGCGCTGGCGATCGCTCACGACAATCTCTTCGTCGTCCCGGGACCGCGGTACGTCCCGCCGATCGCCTCGGCCCACCGCGATCGCCCCTCGGAGTCGTTCGAGTCCGATTCGCCGTTCCACGACGAGGGGAGCGCCGGCGAGTTGCTCGGCGATCCCGCGGCGGCGATGGCCTCGCTGTACGATCGCACGGGCGTCCGGCCGGAGCGGGGCGACTTCCCGGACCACGTCGCCGCGCAACTCGCGTTCCTCGGGGTGGCCGCGCGATCGGAGGCCCGACGGCTCGAGGACGGCGATCACGCGACCGCTGATCGGTTCCGGACGATACAGCGGGAGACGCTGTCACGGCTCGGCTGGCTCGACGCGTTCCACGAGGCCGTCGCGGACGTCGACGGACCTGAGGGGGTCTTCACGGCGCTCGTCGCGGTGACCCGGACCGCGACGGCCTGGCACGCTCGCGACCTCGATGGGGCGGACCGGGAGCAGTAGCCCGGCGGACTCGCTGTACGCCGGGTTCTCCGACCGTCACACCGTCGAGGCTTGGCGCGATCGATCGCCGGGCCCTACCCCAGCAGGTTGGAGAGTGACATCACGAGGAACAGGAGGATCACGGCTTCGCTGACGAGCCACGAGTTCGCGTTCATCCAGTCGCGCGCCTTCGGAAGGGCGGTTTCCGCCCGCTCGCGGAAGGCGACCAGGGCGAGCGACGGGAGCGAAAGGGCCAGAAGCGTGAGCAGGATAAACGGGACGGCGTGCACCAACGGCGCATCGCTCGCCGCCAGGTAGGAGCCGACGGTGACGGACGTGAGGATGTCGGTTGGGAAAAATCCCATGAGGAGAAAGCCGAGTCGGAACGAAAACCGCGGCGACGCCGACTGGAGCGTCCCCATCCATCGCGGCGGTTCCGACGTCGCTCGCGTCCGGTAGGTGTGGACCATCGCGAACGAGAGCGCGACGACGACGATCGCGCTGACCGTCGTGTTCGACGCCCGCTGGCCGATCGTCCCGGTGCTGAACGCGTACGCGATCGTCACGACGAGCGTGATCGAGATGGCCGCACCGCCGACGAACGCGGCGGAGTTGCGCCGCCAGCGTTCGCTCGTCGCGAGGAAGACGGCGCTCAGGATCTGGGGGCCGCCGATCATCACGAAGACCAGCGGCAACACCTCGAGGAATCTCATGGTCCGGTCACCGCCGCGCGGGTTTCCGGGTGTCGTGCCGGGGTAGCCCTGGAGGGGTCCGTCGTCCCTGCCCGAGGGAGAGAGCCGGTGAAGGGGCCGTTTTCGTTGCCGATCGCGGATCGGTCGTCGCGGATCGAACTGCAGTTGGGGACCGACATCGACTGTCGATCGCTAGTTGGTCCCGGTCCATACTAACACTTGACCTGACCAACGGCGCTGTGTGCGTTCCGGGCGACAGATCGGATCTCCAGCGTCGAGACGATCGCCTGGCGTGCGATCCGTTGCGGGATCGGATACCGATCGCCGGCGAGGATGGCCACTGCACAGTGCCAGGTCGGATCGATCGTCTGCTGCGGTGTCTGCTCGTCGATGCGTATCCGTGGTTACCGTCCGCAGGGGGATCGGGGTTCCTCGATCGCGGTGGATTCGCCCGTGTTGCGCGTAGAAACGTCCCAAATTGCGGTTACCTCGGTTACGAACGAGGGAAAGGTTCCGTTACTGTAAAACAGTACTCGTCCTTTTTATATCATTAGATAGATAATGAAATTATGGCGCGTGATGGTTCTGGAACGAGCCGGGAATCCACCTCTCACATGTGGAGTCGACGGCATTACCTCGTTGCGACCGTCGGTATATCGGCACTGAGTGGGTGTATCGGGGACACCGAACAGGACGAAACGGATACCGAGAACGATGACGAAGTCGAAGAGGATGACGACGAGGACGAAGCGGAAGCCGAGGAACGTCCCGAGGGCGTTTCGGAAGAGGAGTTCGCACGTGGTCCCGTGCCAGACGTCTATCTGTCGGCGACCTCGCTGGGCGGCGAAGAACGCGATCCCGACGCGTTGCAATCGAAAGCGGACGTCGACTTCTCGGAGTACGAGGAGGCCGAAGAGAACGAGGCACATCGGGCCGGCACGTGCTGTGCGAACTGTGACGAGTTCGTCCCGGACAGGAACGGCGACGAGTTCGGTGCGTGCGTGGCGGTCGAGGGCTACATCGACGGCGCCGACTGGTGTACGATCTGGGAAGAGTTACCCGAACCCGAGGTTCCGGACGGACTGTCCGAATCGGACCTGGCGACGGCCGAGGTGCCGGAGGAGTACCGAGCGGCGAGTTCCCAGACCGGTGAGGAGCGCGATCCCGACGACCTGCTCACCCAGGAGGAAGTGAGCCT
Organism: Halosolutus amylolyticus; assembly: GCF_023566055.1. Taxonomy (NCBI): domain Archaea; kingdom Methanobacteriati; phylum Methanobacteriota; class Halobacteria; order Halobacteriales; family Natrialbaceae; genus Halosolutus; species Halosolutus amylolyticus. Next base: position 1,192,131 of record NZ_JALIQP010000001.1, read on the forward strand.
GATGGAGTCCGTCGACGCGATCGCGGAGGAGACAGCGCCCCCAGGACAGTCCTGTGGAAACTGTGCGGAATTCATCCCCGACGAGAACGGCGACGGCTGGGGTGCCTGTGCGAGAGTGGAGGGGTACGTTGCTGTCGAAGACTGGTGTAGCGTTTGGGAACACGTCAGCGAAGAACTCTGAAGGCGACGACGGTGCAGTACGATCGGCCGGTGAAGACGATCGAACCGATCAGGCCGACTCGATGGCGACGTCGAGCGACGTCTCGTTCTCGACGTTGTCGGTGACCGGACACCGGTCCTCGATCGCCGCGAGCCACGCGTCGACGTCGTCCTCGTCGGCGTCGGTCTCCACGGCAATCGTTACGTCGAGGTCCTGGAGGCCGGGGCGCGCGTCGGACTGCTCGCCGCGATAGCTCGCGTAGTCGACGCCGCCCTCGATCGTCACCGTCATGTCGTCGATCGCGATGTCCATGTCGCGGGCGACCATCGTCCCCGTCGAGTTCAGACAGCCGAGGATCGCGCCGAGGAAGTACTCGACGGGATTCACGTCTTTGCCGACGACGAACTCGGCGTCGCCGGTGTCGATTCGCATCCGTTTCGGGCTGTGTCGCTCGCCGGTCAGTTCGTACGTCGTCAGGTCGTCGGAGTCGGGTCGTGTCATCGTGTGCTGGTCGGTGGCTGGTGGGTGGTCGCGCGGGTCGATCACAGTTCGGTGTCGTCGCCGGCGGCGCCGTCCACGTCGTCAACACTCGCCGCAGTTCACTTACGTCTTGTTCGGTTTCCACAAGTCTGGGAACGAGGCCGAAGATTCGGGCCGTCGACGCGGGAGCGGGATCGGGGTCCTCAGGCCGTCCGCTCCGGCGGCACCAGCATGACGTTCCCGTTCGCCCGCGCGACGACGTCCTCGGAGACGCTCCCGAGCAACAGGCGACGGAGCCTGCTGTGGCCCCGCGAGCCGACGAGGATCGTCGTGGGGTCGTACTCAGCCTCCGCGGCGAGGATCTCGTCGGCTGGATCGCCCTGCCGGACGTCGGTCCGCGTCTCGATCCCCCACTCCTCGAGCTGGGCGGCGAGTTCAGCCAGTCGCGCTTCCGGATCTTCTTCCTCAGGAAGCCCCGGATCCTTCGGCGTCTCGACGTGGACCAGCGTCGCCTCCTGCGTGGCGTGGCGCAGGTACGAGAACGCCTCGAAGGCCCGATCGGCGTTCTCGGAGAAGTCCGTCGCGTACAGTATGCGCCGGAACAGGTGTTCCCGGACCACGTCCGGGTCGTCGGCCTCGCGTTCGATCCGGTTGACGAGCAGCGGCGTCACGGTCGTCCGTGCGAGGTTGCGCGCGGTCGAGCCGATGACGCGGTTCTCGAGCGGGCTCTTCCCGCGCGAGCCCACGATCGTCATGCTGGCACCGATCGTCTCCGCGATCCCGGTGATGCGCCGGTGTGGCGTGCCGCGGACGACGTGGGTCTCGACCTCGAAGCCGGCGTCCTCGATGACGCGGCTGTATCGATCGAGCGCCTGCTCGCGCCGGCCTTCGAAGTCCATGCCCGGCATTCCGACGTGGACGTTCGACGGGATCACCGTCACCAGGTGGATCTCGTCGACGCCGACCCGGCCGAGACACTCGAGGCAGGTCTCGCTCTCGATCGTCGCCTCACTGGCTGCCGATAGGTCAGTCGCACAGACCGCTTTCATACTCTCTGGTAGGGTCCGACGGTATAATATTGTTTGGATCACCCAATATAGTGTCGCGTCTGTGCGTCGCGTGACGGGATCTCCGATCGGCGATCGGTTCGCGTTCGGCCCTGGCGATTGGCCTCGAGGAGGCGTCGGTTCGGTACCCAGAACGGACTGTCGCGATCGCGTGACTGATTCCGGCGCGCCCGAGCGTCGAGGCCCCTCGCCGAACGCCGGGCTATATTCACAAAACGTATGGGAATATTCTCGTTGGATAGCCGTGTGATAGCTTGCAGTAATATTGTGCGCCAGTCCCAAAAGCGTTATACGCACTCTTCGGGTAGTGAGTATTGAGCAGAAACCCATGAACTACACACGATCGAATCCGGACGGGGGTCGAGACGCATGATCGACCTCGCGTCGCTTTCACAACCAGTACAGGCAGGCGTGCTCGTCGGCGCCGTCCTCGTCGAGGCGATCGTCCTCTACGTGGGCTACGGTGCCCTCGAACAGGTCGCAAAACCGCTCGTCGAGAGAATCACGCACACATAGATGGAACTGTTTGGAATCGCACTGACGCTACTCGTGCTGTTCGTGAGCTTCGGCTTCATGGTCGGCGTGCTGTTCGGCTTTTTCGGCATGGGCGGGTCGTTCCTCGTCACGCCGGCGCTCCTCGTGATGGGGTACCCCGCCCGGGTCGCCGTCGGGAGTGGGATGGCGTTCGTCTTCGGGACAGCCGTGATCGCGACGCTGAAACACCACGACCTCGGCCAGGTCGACTACAAACTCGGCGGATTGATGATCGTCGGGACGTCCGTCGGCATCGAGGTCGGGCGGATCGGGGTGTTCTACCTCGAGGAACTCGGCCTCGCCAGCGGGGTCATCGGCGTCACGTACGTCGTCCTGCTGGGCGCGATCGGTCTGTTCGTCACGCGCAATGCGCTCAAAAACGACGGCGAGGACGATAGCGGCGGCGGCCACCACGACGCCGCGAACGAGGAGATCGATCCGGACGCGATCCCGGACATCGCGAAGAAGATCCAGTCGTACCACGTCCCGCCGATGATGACGATCGCCGGCGGGATCCAGGTCTCGCTCTGGATGGTGCTGGGCGTCGCGTTCGTGACGGGCCTGCTGTCGGGCTTCCTGGGCGTCGGCGGCGGCTTCATCCGCATGCCCGCGATGTTCTACCTCATCGGCGTGCCCGTCCCCGTGGCGGTCGGGACTGACCTGTTCGAGATCGTCTTCTCGGGCGGGATCGGCTCGTTCCTCTACGGGATGGAGGGTGGCGTCGATCTCACGATCGTCGCGCCCCTGCTCGCGGGGAGCGCACTCGGCGCTCGCATCGGCTCGGCCGCGACCGGTATCGTCAACGAAGCCGACATCAAGATCTACTTCGGGCTGATGCTCCTGGGTGGATCGATCGCCGTCGCGTTCCGCCAGGCTGGCGACTACCTCGGGATGGAGGTTCTGAGCACCATCAGCTTCGCGCTGATCCTGCTCTCTGCACTGATGGTCAGCGGCGCCGTGATCTACAGTACGATCACGACGATGCGCGCAGGGCCCGACGCGACTGGCGTGAGCGCGGACTGACCGCTCGCGACGGCTCCCGCTGACCCGATCACCGAGATTGTACAATACCCACAAAACCCTTTTATCGGCAGGACTCCTACGTCCACTCAGTACAATGGCTAGTTCGATGGCAGAACAACTCCAGCAGGACATGCAGTGTGAAGGGCTGCTGGAGTGTATTCACGGTCTCAAACAGCTCGACAAGGACTGCTTTCGCGCGATGGTCGAAAGCGAGGAACCCCTGACGATCGACGAAGTCGCCGAGCGCGTCGATCGCGAGCGCTCGACCGCCTACCGGTCGATCCAGCGACTGCTCCAGAGCGGCTTCATCCAGAAAGAGCAGGTCAACTACGACCAGGGTGGCTACTACCACGTCTACTACCCGACCGACCCGTCCCAGATCGCAGACGACATGCAGCGGATGTTGAACGACTGGTACGCGAAGATGGGCCAGCTCATCCAGGAGTTCGAGGACAAGTACGAACACGTCGACGACGGCGCACAGGCCATCGAGGGATAGGTCCGCGATCGGCCGGTCGTTCCGCGATCGGCCGGTCGTTCCGCGATCGTCGTCCCCGAGCCACGCCGGTGGAAATCAGTCGTGAGTATTGTACGATTTTTCGAGTTTCTCCCGGTCCCCAGCGGACGGCAAATCGACGCGTCCGGTGTTCGGTGAGCCCGTCGGCGAGGACCATCGCGATTTAGTATTGTGTAATATTCACAAAACTCTTATCACCACTCGGATCCAACGTCGACGTAGAACCATGGCGAACTCGATGGCCGACCAACTCCAGCAGGAGATGGTGTGTGAAGGGCTGCTGGAGTGCATTCACGGCCTCAAAGGACTCGACACGGAGTGTTATCGGACGCTGGTCGAGAGCGACGAGCCCCTGACGATCGACGAACTCGCGGAACGCGTCGATCGCGAGCGCTCGACCGCCTATCGATCGGTCCAGCGGCTCCACCAGAGCGGCTTCATCCGGAAAGAGCAGGTCAACTACGACCAGGGTGGCTACGTGCACGTCTACTCGCCGGCGGACCCGTCCCGGATCGCGAGCGACATGCAACGAATGGTAAACGACTGGTACGCGAAGATGGACGGTCTCATCCAGGCGTTCGAGGAGGAGTACGACGGCGCCAGTGTCGACCACGACGCGATCGCGCCGGAGGACTAGCGCCGTGACCGTTCCGGTCGTCGATCGCGACGTCTCGCGGGTCGACCTCGCCGAGACGACGCTCGATCTCGTCGCGTTCGACACGTCCAACCCGCCCGGCGACACCCGCGAGATCGTCGCATGGCTCGAATCGACGGTTCGCGATCTCGGGATCGAGACCGATCGGTTCGTGGCCGACCCGACGAAACCGAACCTGCTCGCGACGATCCCCGGCGAGCGCGAGACGACGCTGCTCTTCAGCGGACACCTCGATACGGTCCCGTTCGACCCCGACGGCTGGTCGTTCGACCCGCTCGGGGAACGCGTCGACGACCGCATCTACGGCCGCGGGACGACGGACATGAAGGGTGCGATCGCCGCGATGCTCCACGTCGCCCGCACGTACGCCGACACCCGTCCGCCGGTAACGTTGGCGTTCGCGTTCGTCAGTGACGAGGAGGTCGGCGGCGACGCCGGCGTCGCGGCCCTGCTCGAGGCCGATCGACTCGACGCCGACGCCTGCGTGATCGGCGAACCGACCTGCACCGCGGACGCCCGCTCGATCACGGTGGCCGATCGGGGAAGCATCTGGCTCACGCTCGAGGCGACCGGCGAGGCCGCCCACGGCTCGCGACCGATGCTCGGCGAGAACGCGATCGATCGCCTCTGGGGGGCGATCGAGACGGTCCGGACGCGACTCGAAAGTCGATCGCTCGCGATCCCGGACCCGGTCGCGCCGATCGTCGAGGAGTCCGTCGACTACTACGCACCGTCGATGGGCGCGGGCACCGCACGACGGCTGTTCGAGCGCCCGACGGTCAACCTCGGCACGATCGCGGGCGGCGAGAACGTCAACAGCGTGCCGCGACACGCGAGCGCGCGACTGGACGTCCGCCTCACTGCGGGCGTCGAGACGCCGGCCGTCCTCGACGAGGTTCGCGAGTGGATCGACGACCACGAGGGCGTGTCGATCGCGGACGCAAGCTGGAGCATCGGCAGTTACGAGGACCCGGATGCGCCGATCGTGACCGCGACGCGAGCCGTCGCGGCGGACGTACTCGACGATCGCGTCCACCGCCGGAGCGCGACGGGCGGCGGCGATGCGAAGCGGCTCCGGAACGCGGGGGTTCCGACGATCGAGTTCGCCGCCGGGACCGGTACGGTCCACGCCTGCGACGAGTACACGACCGTCGACGCCCTCGCGGCGACCGCAGAGACGTACTCCCGATTGCCGGCCGCGTTCGCCGCCCGACTGGACGAAACCGAACGATAACGGCACATCTGTTCTCCGCTTACGTCGGTCGTGGCACCCTCGAGACGGTGTGTGATCCGTCTTCGTCGCGTCTCCGGCCCGTCCGGCGGTTATCCGTCGTCGGTTCCGATCGCCGGGAGTCCGCGCATCGGTCGACTCCGTCGCGCCGATCGCGCCGAGACTTTCGAGGCCGGCGAGCAGTTCCCGTCGACGTCTCTCATACGGTTTACTGTACGTCATTTCCGGCGCAACCGCGATCCGGGCGACGGTTGCGCCGGTAACTCGTTACAGCAATCCGTATCAGGCGGTCGCCACGGTTTCGAAGTCGTCGACGACGCGCGCGACGTCGATCGTCGCTCCGTCCGGGTAAACGCGCTCGACGAGTCCGCGATCGTTGACCAGGAAGATGTAGGCGTAGTGGGGGAACATGTACTCGAGGTTCTCGTAGTCCTCGGCCGGTCGCTTCTCGAGAGGGAGGCCGAACTCGTCGCCGACGATGTCTTTCGCCGCCTCGTACGTTTCCGGCCGCAGGAAGTGCCAGTTCCCGGCCTCGAGGTCGACGCCCTGTTGGTCGGCGTACGTACGAAGTACGTCCGGGGTATCCCGCTCGGGATCGAACGTCATCGCGAGGAACGCGACGCCGTCGCCGAACCCCTGTTCGGCGGCGACTTCCTGTGCCCGCCGGAGTCGCAGTAGCAGCGCGGGACACACCCCGTCCGGGCAGTTCGTGTAAAAGAACGTCAGCAGGACGGTCCGATCGCCCTCGAACTGGGCCGTCGAAATCTCCTCGTCGCGCAACGGGTCCGGGACACTGACCGCGGGGAGGTCGTCGCCGTAGCTGGGATGGGTCGCCTCGCTCAGGTCCCGCTCCGGGGCGTCGAGTACCGTGTTCCCGTCGTCGAAACCCGGGAGCGACCCGAGACAGCCCGCAACGGCCCCGACGCTCGACACGGCGGCCGAACGAAGGTAGTGACGTCGATTCATATCTGGGGCTTGCGGTCCGTCTCGTAAATCGTCTCCGACGGTTTGCCGCTCGAGCAAATCTCCCGATCGGTCTCGCAGTCGCGGTCTCCAACCAACGGATTTACTACCTGCCTCCGGTAGTATTGGGTTAAATGAGCAATACAGATATCGAACCTTCGGCGGTCGCCCGACGCATTCACGACGACGATTCGGCGGACCTCTTCGTACTCGACGTCAGGAACGAGGCCGACTACGAGGAGTGGCGGATCGACGGGAGCCTGAACGTCCCCATCTACGACGACCTGCTGTCGTACGACTACTCCACGCTGGAGACACACCTCGACGACCTGCCCGCGGAGACGGAGATCGCCGTCGTCTGCGTCGCCGGGATCACTTCGGCCCGCGCCGCGGAATTCCTCCGCCAGCACGGGTTCGACGCGAGGTCGGTCGCCGACGGGATGAACGGCTGGGGGCGCGTCCACCGCGCGTCCGACGTCGATCGCGTCGACGGCGTCGTCCAGATCGTCCGCCCCGGGACGGGCTGCGTTTCGTACCTCGCCCACGACGGCGATCGGGCCGTCGTCGTCGATCCGAGCCAGTACGTCGATCGGTACCTGGACGCGGCCGACGAGCGCGACCTCGAGATCGTCGGCGTCGCTGACACGCACGCCCACGCCGACCACGTCTCGGGCGCGCGCCGCCTCGCGGGCGACCTCGACGTACCGTACTACCTCCACGGGGACGACGCCGGCGACCTCGACGTGGCCGAACTCGAGGACGGCGAGACGATCGCCGTCGGAGACCGGGCTCTCGAGGTGCTCCACACGCCGGGACACACGCCCGGGAGCGTCTCGTTCCGGTTCGGCGACGCCCTCCTCGCCGGGGACACGCTGTTCCTCCGCAGTGTCGGCCGTCCCGACCTCGAGGATAGCTCCGACGACGCCGTCCGAGAGGCCGCGAGCCTGTTGTTCGACAGCCTCGATCGCCTGACGGCGTTCGACGACGGGACCGTCGTGCTCCCCGGGCACTTCAGCGACGAGTCGATCCGGCCGCTCGCGACCGAACTCGGCGCGCTCCGGGCGGAGACGACGAACGAACTCCTGAGTTACGTCGCGGACGGCGACGAGCCGGCGTTCGTCGAGACCATCGTCGAGAGCCTTGCGGACGAGCCGGCAAACTACAACGAGATCAAGCGGATCAACTGGGGAGAAGAACAACCCGGCGGCGACGTCGAGGCGCTCGAACTGGGGCCGAACAACTGCGCCGCGAACTAGCGTCGTCAGTCGTGTGTGCGGTCACAACTACATCGCGACTGTGCATCAGCGAACGTGACGATATACGAATGGACCTCCTCTGCGAGGTCGTGCATCCCGAGTGCGAGGTCTCGTCCGGGCCGATCGATGTCATAATACATTCGCGAGCGGTGCTCGGCTCGAAAGCGATCGATGCGGTCTGCAATGTTTTCGTCCGAAAAGACGCCCCGATTCTCGATGTCCCGAAAGACAGCACTGTGTTCGTGATAGTCCGACGATTCAGCAGTCGTCATCTCGACGAGGTAAAACTGGAACGAGCGCTCGATGGCGTTGAACGAGAGTTCGACGATACTCACGTTGTTGTTGGTGCCGTCACGGAGTTGACGGCATGTTCCTAACATCGCGCACGCTTTCCCCAGTTGTATGTCTGCGTCGTCCCGCTGCCACGACAGGGAGTCCTGCACGGGTCCGGTTTCGCCGTCTGCGAGCAGCCCTTCCACGCGATCGACGGCATTCACGACGTCGTCAAGCGCCATTCTCGAACACCTCCCCTTTCACGGCGTCCAGCGCAGCGGACGTCCGTAGCGTGATCCCTTCGGTGAGAATATCCGAAATTCGATCGTGCTTCGGAGCGGAGTCTCGCGTTTCGACGACGATGTGGAACTCGTATCGATCGCCGTCGAAACGTTCGGATCCGATCTCTTTTTCGATTTCGTGGGCGGTTCGCTGGCCCGCCATCCGGTCGTCCGGGACCACGACGAATAGATCGATGTCGCTGGCCCGGTCGGCGCTACCTCGAGCGACACTCCCGAACAAAACCACGCCGATATCGGTACCGATGGCTTCGCCGAGTCGCACCATCGCCGCTCGGATCGGTCGCTGAAATTCGGTCTGTGGGACCAGCGTAATGCGATCGTCCGGTTTGTACAGTTTCGCCGCGTTAATCTCGATCCGGTTCGATCGCCCACCGCGATCTACCGTGATCAGCCCGACGTCCTCCAGAGCGGTTACAGCGCCGTTCACGTTCCCCATTCCCTTTCCAGTTAACCGATGGAGCTGGCGGTTACTGAACGCTCGATCAGGATTATCCGTTACTAGCCGGAGGATCTGAGCGGTCGCGTCGTGACGGAACAGATCGGGGTCGTTAACGGGAATTGGAAGACAGACGTGTGCTCCATCGAGCTCCGGTCCCGTCTGAACAGTTTTCCTGTTCATGAACAGCTATACAGTTCGGCACGGTATAATATTTTCTAACTCCGTACGACACGCGTAGAAAACTCCGGTGAGGTACTCGAGTACGCCTCGAACGGGTCGCTGTCGCTGACAGTCGAGATACTGTTCGCGTGCGTCGCGCCGGGCAAGGTCCCCGACGGGGTATCCACTCGGGTCGAATGTCGGGAGAGTACGGAACGGTACTGACGTCCCTCCACGACGGTAGTCGTGGACGTTCGCGTTGTAGCCATGGAACGCGACGACGAACACGCCTTCGTCGCCGGCGGTACGATTCTCCGGGGAGGTTTCATCGGGCTGGCCGTCGTCGGGACGCGTATGGACGCTGGCACTGCGGAGTTCGACTTCCTCGTCGTCGGTTCGGGGTCCGGGCTCGACGTCGCGAACGCGGCTGCGAACCGCGGGCAGTCCGTCGCGGTCGTCGAGAAGGGGCCGCTCGGCGGCACCTGTCTCAACCGGGGCTGTATCCCCTCGAAGAAACTGCTGTACCACGCGGAGGTGATGGAGACCGTCGATCGAGCCGACGAGTTCGGCATCCACGTCGACGTGACCGACGTCGACTTCGCCGACATCGTTCGCGAGGTGAACGAGGACGTCTCCGGGAGCGCCGAGTCGATCCACCACGGGTTGCGCACGTCGAACCGCCACACGCTGTTCGAGGGCCAGGCCGAGTTCGCCGACGATCGGACGATAGAGATCACGTCCGGTCTCGACGCGGGCAAGCGCGCCCGGGCCGACACCGTCCTCGTGGCCGCGGGGACGCGGCCGGCGATCCCGCCGATCGACGGCATCGAGTCCGTCGACTACCTCACCAGCCGGGAGGCGCTCCAGCTCGAGACACCGCCGGACCACCTCGTGATCGTCGGCGGCGGCTACATCGCGGCCGAACTGGCGCACTTCTTCGGAACGTTCGGCAGCGACGTGACGATCGTGGGCCGGCGTCGATCGTTCCTCCCGGAGGCCGACGACGAGGTCGCCGCCGCGTTCACCGAGCGATACGCCGATCGGTTCGCGATCCACACGGGGTACGAGGCCGTCGCAGCCGCGGAGTCGGGCGGCGAGGTAACCGTCGAGGCGCGCCCGTACCCACCCGCGTGGGACGATGCGGACGAGCGTGACGGCGTGACGGTGACCGGCGACACCCTCTTAGTCGCGGCCGGCCGGCGGCCCAACTCGGACACGCTGAACCTGGCGGCGACGGGCGTCGAAACCGACGCGAACGGGTTCGTCGAGACCGACGAGTACCTCCGGACGTCCGCCGACGGGATCTGGGCGCTCGGGGACATCGTCGGCGAGTACCTGCTGAAGCACAACGCGAACCACGAGGCCCGGGCCGTCGTCCGGAACCTGTTCGGCGACGACCCCGTGCCGGTCGACTACACCGCGATGCCCTTCGCCGTGTTCGCCTCCCCGGAGGTCGCCGGCGTCGGCGCCCGGGAGCAGGATCTCCGCGAGGCCGATCGCGCGTACGCCACGCGCACCTACCGCTACGAGGACACCGCCCGCGGGAATGCGATGAAGGTCGAGGGACTCGTCAAGGTGCTCGCCGAACCGGACGGCGAGATCCTCGGCTGTCACATCGTCGGGCCGGAGGCGTCGAACCTGATCGAGGAGGTCGTCGTCGCGATGAAGGCGGGCACGGGAACCGTCTGGGACATCCGCGAGTCGGTCCACATCCATCCCGCCCTCTCGGAGGTGGTCGATCGGGCCTTCGCCGGCCAGTTCACCCGCCGCGGCGACGGGCACGACCACCACGATCACGACCACAGCGACCACGACCACCACAACCACGGACACGACGGTCGCGGGCATAACGAGCACGACGAACACAGCCACGACGATCGCGAGTGAGCGGCCGCGAGCCACCAGTCCACAGCGTTGTCCGTTCGGGCAGACTGTTCACAAATCATATCAGCGGCGATCCCGTAGACCGGTACGATGGATTCGGAGACGGCCTCTCGGCGATCGAAACTCGGTCTCGCGGGGCTGGCGAGCCTCTGTTGTGTCGGCCCCGGCACGGCCGCCGTCACGGGCGGCCTTACCGTCGGCGGACTGGGTGGCGGTCTCGCTCCGGTGGCGGTGACCGCCCTGGTGCTCGCCGTCGGTGCGATCGTCGTTCGCCGTCGGACCGGCTGTTCGACGTGCGAGTCCGGCGAATCGTAACTCCTCACTGGGTCAACGAGACGAGAACGAGTACCATCCCGCTCGAGACGACCGCAGCCTGGATGAGCCCCGCGGACAGGATCGACGTGCCGAAGACGACGTAGATGAGGCCTTCACAGATCGCCCCGGCACCGATGAACACGAACCCCGCCGAGACGTACAGCATCGGTTTGCGTCCGTTCCGTCGGTAGCCGTGAAAGGCCAGGTACGCGATGGCGAGGCTCAACGTGAGCGTGATCAGTTTCGCGAGAACGAACGGCGCCTCGATCATCGCTCTCCTCGGATGTCGTCCCACAGCGACGTAAAGTTGTCCGCCAGTTCGTCGCGCGTCTCCATGGCCAGCGTCAGTTCGCCCTCGGAGAGGTCGAGGTGGAGTCCCTCGAGCACCGTCTCGAACTCGCTCCGGTGGGAGCCGTCCGGCCCGATCGATCGCCGTTCTTCGACGAGGTCGTGTTCCTGGAGCATCGAGACGCGACGGTACACCGTCGCGAGGGAGGCGTCGCACGCATCGCTGAGATCCTTCGCGGTCATCGGCTCCCGGTCCGCCGCGACGAGAATCCGTCGCGCGTAGTCGTCGGCCAGCACCTGAAAGACCTCCGACGGGTTCGAGGTTCCCTCGCGTTGCACGGGGACGACGACGACGTAATCGAACAAATAGGCGGCGATTTGCTGGGCCAGCAAATCGCCACTGTCATTTTGGGTGTCCCCGAAGTCAGTCACCAACGCGTTACTCTCACGAGACATGACCGACTATCTACTCGCATTTAAACCCGCGATCGGGCTGTACGGCCAACACGATCCGAGCGCCGTGCTCTTCGAGGACGGCACGCCCGTCTTCGGCGTCGAGGAGGAGCGATACACGCGGGAGAAACACGCGACGGAGACCTTCCCCGAGCGGGCGATCCGGGCCTGTCTCGACCACCGGGACCTGACCCTCTCGGACGTCGATCGCGTCCTGTTGCCCTACGACCCGCAACTGCGCGGGAACCTCACCGCACACTATCTCACCGACGCGGTTCGAGCCCCCGGCCTCGCGCGAAAACTCTCCGCGCTGGAGGGGACCGTCGTCACGGAAGCCCGCAGCCGGTTCGTCCCGACGCGCCAGATCGAGAACCGCCTCGCGTCGATCGGCACGCCGGTGCCGCCGATCGAGACGATCTCCCACCACCGCTGTCACGCGGCGAGCGCGTTCCACCCTTCCGGATTCGAGGAGGGGGTCGTTCTCACGGTCGACGCGAAAGGCGAGTACGACTCGACGGTCGTCTGGTACGCCGACGAGGACGGACTGACACGCACACACACGTACGAACACCCCAACAGCCTCGGGCTCTTCTTCGCGATCGTCACGGAGTACCTCGGCTACCGGATGTTCAACGGCGAGGGGAAGGTGATGGGCCTGGCCCCCTACGGCGAGGACAACTCCGAGATCGAGGGCGTCCTGCGGGACCTGATCGACACCGGAGCGGACTACGACGTCACCGAACTGACGAAGCGCTGGGGGACCGGCCACGGCGTCGAGTTGCTCGAGGACGCGTTCGGCCGCCCCCGCAACGAGACGCCCGGCGAGTTCGACCAGTGGGAAAAGGACCTGGCCCACACGGCCCAGAAGCTCCTGGAGGAGACGGTCGTCGCCATCGCGGAGTCGGCCGTCGAGCAACTGGGAACCGCGAACGTTGCGCTCGCGGGCGGGGTGGCGCTCAACTGCAAGCTGAACCAGCGCGTTCGCGAATCGCCGGCCGTCGACGACGTCTTCGTCCAGCCAGTCGCCCACGACGCGGGGCTCGCGCTCGGGGCGGGCTGGTCGCGACAGCGCCCCGCCGACGTCGATCGCCAGACCACCGTCTACCTCGGCCCCGAGTACGAGACCGACGAGATCCGATCGACCCTCGAGACGAACAAACTCGCGTACGCGGAACCGGACGACGTAGCGCGCTACGTCGCCAAACGGCTCGCGGACGGCGACCTCGTCGGCTGGTTCCAGGGCCGCATGGAGATGGGGCCGCGCGCGCTCGGCGCGCGAAGCATCCTCGCCGATCCCCGCACCGCGGCGTCGCGCGATCGGGTCAACCGGTTCGTCAAACACCGCGAGGAGTGGCGTCCGTTCGCCCCGTCGATGCTCGAGTCGGCCGCCGCCGAGTACCTCGTCGACGGCGAACCGGCACCGTTCATGATCGACGCGTTCGACGTCGATCCGGCGAAGACCGGGAACCTCGAGGCCGTCCTGCACCCGGCCGACGACTCGACGCGACCCCAGACCGTCCGCGAGGACCAGCACCCGCGCTACCACCGACTCATCTCCGAGTTCGCCGAGATCACCGGCGTCCCGGTCGTCCTCAACACCTCGTTCAACGACCACGCCGAACCGATCGTCCGGACGCCGACCCAGGCGATCAAGGACTTCTACGGCATGGGGCTCGACGTCCTCGTCCTCGAGGACCTCGTCCTCGAGAAGGACGCCCATGCCGTCGAGAAGGACGCCCGCGTCGTCGAGACGGACGCCCGTCCCGGGTGATCGACGCGGCGTCCCGACCCGGTCGCGTCGCTCGCGCGCCGAGACCGCCCGATCGTATCAGTATTGCACTGAAAGAACACTATTCGTTACGCACTCTCACCCTTACTGCGCCGCGTGCGTCTCGAGCAGGTCCACGAGCGTCTCCGCGCCCTGGAAGCCGTCGTCGAGGCGGGCGACCTCCTCGCCCTCTTTCAGGACGACGAGCGTCGGGACGCTCCGGACGTCGAACTCGCCGGCGAGATCCGGGACGAGACCGGCGTTTACCGTCGCCACGACGCCCGGCGCGCTTCGGGCGACGGTGCCGAGCACCGGTTCCATCGACGCGCAGATGCCACACCCCGACGTGACGAACTCGAGCAGTACGAGGTCGTGCTCCGCGAGCAGGTCGTCGTAGTCGGCGGCATCGTCTAGCTGGACGGGCTTCTGTGTCGTCTGTCCGTCGTCGATCGATCCCGAGCGTGCTGTGTCGGTCATTACCGGAGTAACGCGCCAGGAGCATTTGAATGTTTGCACAATCTGTGCAATAACGGTGGCCGATCGGTCCCGTCCTCGCGCTGACGGGTGTCGACGACCGGGCCGAGATTCTTCGTCTCGGCCGTCGAAGACCGGAGACATGACCGACCGCGCCGACGACGAGTCCGCGCAGGCCGATCCAGGACGCGAGGTAGGCCACGACGAACCGGAACTGCCGTCGGTACTCGGCCACGCGTACCGCGGCGAACTCGATCGCGAGACGACCTGGCGGTCGAGACTCGATCAGACGACGACCTGGGCCGTAACGCTGATGGCCGCGATCCTCACGTGGGCGTTCTCGAGTACCGACAATCCACACTATATCGTCCTCGTCGGCGTCCTGACTGTCGGGACGTTCCTCGTGATCGAGGCGCGACGGTACCGCGACTACGACGTCTACCGCTCTCGCGTGCGACTGTTCCAGCAGAACTTCCTCGCACCCACGCTCGATCCGGCCCGGAGCGTCGAACACGGGAACTGGCGGACCGAACTCGGGGACGACTACCGGCGACCGACCCTGAAGATCACGATGTTCGAGGCGATCGCGAATCGCTTGCGACGTATCTACTTCGCGCTCCTGACCGTGCTGTGTATCGCGTGGCTCTTTCGCGTCACCGCGTTCGCACGGGACGCGGGATTTCCTGCCACCGCCTCCGTTGGGGCCGTTCCCGGGATCGCCGTCGTGACCGTCGTCGGCGCGTTCTACGCCGCAATTCTCGCGAGCGCGAGGCCAAGGGGGAGTTCCACGACACCGAGGCCGGCGACTGGAAGGAATCCGAGTGATCCCGGCCCGATCGCGCCGCACCCGGGCGATCACGCGGCGCAGGTCGGACACGATCGCCGGTGGCGCACGTAGATCAGCCCCGCCAGGATCGCGACGGAGACCGCGCCGAGAAGCGGCCGGAGCGGATCGAAGTACGTCATGAGCGCCGACGAACTGAACAGCGCGAGCAGGAAGACGTTACAGATCGGACAGCCGACCGCGAGGAATCCGCCGACCAGCCCGCCCAGTAGCAATCGATCCTCGCCGTCCGACTCGCCCCCGCTTTGGGGTTCGGGTTCGGCCACCTCGGTCGTCAGTCGCTGGGCCGTATAGACGCCCGCGAGCAGTGCCGTCAGCGTCAGGAACAGGTAGTCGGTCGGCGTCCGGGGCACCATCCGGACGTAGAGCGGGTTCGGGACGAGCCCGGTGACGAGTCCGAACAGCACGAACACGCCGACCGCGGCGGCCGCTCCCCACGCGATCGCCCGCGGATCCGGGCCGATCGAGCGGACGAACTCGCTTCCCGTCATTCCGTCGCCTCCGGTGCGATCGCACAGCGTTCGGGGTGGCCCGCACGCCCCAGGAAGAACAGCAGGAGGGCGAGTCCGGCGATGCGAAGGAGCGCGCCGTCGTACGGGAGCGCGGCCAGCCCCCCGGCGAACCCGAGGAAGCCGAGGAGGCCGGCACCACAGCTCGCACAGCCGGACGCGAGGAGGCCAGGGACGACTCCCGACAGATCGGTCAGTCCCGTCGGGCCGACGAGTCGCAGTTGCGCGACGGCGTTGACGACCGCGACGCCGGTGAGGACGGCGTAGAGGACGATAATACCGAGCGACGAGAGCCCGTCGGTCCGGTAGATCGTCTCCGTCAGCGAGACGAGGACGTAGTCGAACCAGTGGAGGCCGTCGCCGAGCATCTGGAGCGAGAACTCCGGCATCGTGCTGAGCACGAGGAGGACGTACGTGGCGAGCGTGACGGCCACCAGCCCGATCGTCCCGCGCCAGGTCTCGAAGGGATACGAGACCGCCGCGGAGAGGTTCCGCAGGTAGCCCGAGATCGAGTCGCGAGAGCGCATCTGCGTTCACTGACGGGCCGCCAGGTGAAAGGTCCGACTCCGATTTGCTGGGTCAGCAAATCGCGACGGCGTTTACCCACAGTATAGTGAACGTACTGGGAAGGCCTCCCCCGATAATGGCAGACGAACGCGACGCGGACGACGACTCGTCTCGACGCCGACTGCTGGCCGCACTCGGCGCGGCATCGACGACGCTCGCGGGCTGTACCGACGTGCTATCGGACGAGACGGGTGATGGGACTCCCGACGACGCGACGACCGGGGGAGGATCCGGAACCGGATCGAGCGACGGTGACGCGCGCTGGCCCGCGATCGAGGCGGGCGAGGTGCTCTCCGACTTCGAAACGCTCGAGGAGTGGACCGCGCGGACCGGCGAGCTATCGGCCGCGCCCGACGAGGCGCTGACCGGTTCGCAGGCGGCGGTCGTCGAGAGCGACGAGGGCACGGCCGGCATGGAGATCCGGTTCCCCGACGGGATCGACCTCCGGGACTGGGACACGTCGGTGGCGGTCAAGCCCGAGGCCGCCGATCGGGTCATCGTCGAATTCCTCGCGCCGACGCGGAGCGATCGGCTCTCGAGCATACGCGTGGTTCCGGACGAGTACGACGGCTGGTTCCGGATGGACTGTGGCTACCAGCAGAAGCCGGGGAACGACCCGGATCTCTCGACCGTCACCGGCATCAACATCGTCGCGGACGGGCCCGACGGCGGGCCGACGGGACTGCTGGTCGACGACCTCCGGCGCACCGAATCGGCCGACAACGGCGCGGCGATCCTCGCGTTCTACGGCGGGCACGATTCGCACTACGACATCGCGGCGAAGATGCTCGCGGAACGCGGCTGGGCCGCGGCGGTGCCGGTCAGCCCCGATCGGATCGGCGCGGACGGCCGACTGGGGACGGACGAGTTGCGGGACCTCAGCGACCGCGGCTGGGACGTCTGTTCGCTCCCGCAGGTGTCGACACCCCTGCCCGATCAGCCCGCGGAGCGACAGCGGGAGGTCCTCGAAACCGCGCGGGACGCGCTCGCGAACCAGGGCTTCGAGGACGGCTCGCGACACCTGTTCGTGCCGGACGATCGGCTGGACGCGACGACCTACGACGTCGCCAGGGACGTCCACGAGTCGGTGTTCCTGTCGAGTGCCGGGACGACGGGCGTGCCGCCGACCGAGACGCACATGATCCCGTTCATCTGGGGACCGGCGCTTCACACCGGCGTTCGTCGCCACCTCAACATCTCCGACCAGTACGACCTGCTCACCGTGATCCGGATTCCGCGGATCGTCGACGCGGCGGACGTCGGCGTCGACGAGAACCGGATGTCGCTCGACGACTTCGGACTCCTCCTCGATCACATCGAGCATCGCGGTCTCGACGTCGTCACCCCTTCGGACCTCGTCGACGGGACCCTGGACCTCGACGGCGACGAACCTGCGGTCGGGGACCGGCCGACCGGCACCGTTCTCGAGGCGGGCCAGTCCCACGTGTTCGAGGGAACCGGGTCGGGCGAGTCGCCGACGTTCGACCTCGACGAGGGGGTCCTCGTCGCGACCGTCTCCCGGGACGGCACGTCGGAACTCGCGGTCGACGTGACGAAACCCGGCGGCATCGGCCGGAACGAGAACCTGCTGACCACCGCGAATTCGGCCGGGACGTCGATCATGGCCGTCGACGACGACACCTATCGGCTCGAGGTCGCGGCCGACGGCGCGTGGTCGATCGACCTCTCCCAGCCAGCGGTCCACGCCGACGACCTCGACGACCTCCCGTTCGAGGCCAGCGGGTCGGGATCGTCGTTCGCCGGGCCGCTGTGGACGGACGGCGACGTCAGGGTCGTGGCGACCCACGACGGCGACGGGACGTTCGTCGTCGACGGCTACGGCGCGGACGGCAGTCGAGAGATCCTCGTCCACCGGACCGGCGCGTTCGACAACTCCCGATCGTACAGGGCGGGCGGCCCGGTCTGGCTCAACGTCGAGGCCGACGGCGACTGGACGCTCCGCGTCACCCACGTGTAGCGACGGACGATACCGGCGTCGATCGCGACTCACTCGTGGGCTGCGTCGAGTTCGGCGCTCTCAGGGACAGTCGCTCTCGTCGACCGATCGGGGTTCCGATCCCTGGTCGACTGCCCGCGTCGCGCCCGTCTCGAGGGCCACCAGCATCGCCCGACCGCCGTACTCGTGGGTCTGGTCGTGACCGCGAACGACGACGCACGTCACGTCGTCGGGGATGTCGACGGTCTCCGATCGGGTGAACGGCTGGTCGGAGTGGGCGTGGAGGAGGTCGCGCCGACCGAGTCGCGTCCCGTCGAGGCGCTCGACCTGCCACCAGTTCGCGTAGCCGTCCTCGCCGTCGTCGTCGTGGTGGAGCGTCACGTCGAACGCGTACGCGCCGTCCTCGGCGTCGAATTCGACCCCGACGACGTTCGCCTCCCGGAGGTCGAGGTCGTCTGCCCCCTGCTCGGTGCCGTCGGACTCGGATCCGTCGCCCGAATCCGGGCCGTCGTTCTCGTCGGTACCGTTGTCCTCGTCGATCGATCCCGAGTCGTCGCTCCGGTCGCTGCAACCGGCCAGTGTGGCGATCGCGAGCGCACTCGCAGTGCTCCCGAGCAACCGGCGTCGGGCGAAGCCAGGTCCGGACATGCGTCTTCGATCGGCCCCCGGGACTAAATCGTCCCCGGCGATTTGCCGGGTCAGCAACTGCCGCCCGCCAGTGTGAGTCGCTTTGGGGACCGATTTGCTGAGCCAGCAAATCGGCGATTCCGTTACGGTCCAGTGGCGTGAACGTCACCGCGAGCACAACTGATGTCCTTCGACGAGCCTTCCCGTCGCGCCTTCCTCGCCGGGTCAGTCGTGGCGGTCGGCGCCGGCGGTGCGTACTATCTCACGCGATCCGACGAGTCTCACGACGACGAGTCTCACGGCCTGTCGCCGGAGTTTCACGCGAGCGACGAGACGTCGACTCTCGGCGTCGAACTGGCCGGCAAACCGATCATGGGATCGCCGGAAGCCCCGATCGACCTCTACTACTGGACGGACTTCCAGTGTCCGTTCTGCGCGCAGTTCGAACGGGAGACGCTCCCCGACCTCGTCCGGGAGTACGTCGACCCGGGGCGGATTCGGGTCGTCTTCGTCACGGTTCCGTTCTTCGGCGGGGACTCGATGACCGCCGCGGTCGCCAGCAGGTGCGTGTGGGAGCAGGTTCAGGAGACCGAGCGCTCGGCGTACTGGAACTGGCACGCGGCGGTCTTCGACGAACAGGGCGAGAAGAACTCGGGCTGGGCCGCAGCCGACAACCTCGTCGAGTACACGCGATCGGTCTCCGGCGTCGACGCCGACGCGCTCGCGACCTGTCTCGACGAGCGTCGGTCGACGTACGAGGAGGAGATCGATGCGAACGCGGCGCAGGCCCGCTCGTTCGGCATCTCGGGAACGCCGGCGTTCCTCGCCTTCGACCCCGAGACCGAGGCGGGCGAGGCGCTCGCCGGCGCGCAACCGATCGATCGGTTCGAGGAGGCGATCGAGGCGGTCGAAGACGCGTGACGCGGTGCACGATTTACGGTCGACCGGGTGGTAGCGACGAACGAGCCGATGGTTCAGCAGACGCCGATCTCGTTTTCGAGTAGCGGAACAACCTGTCGCGGCGCACTGTACGCACCGACCGGTGTCGACGAGCCGCCGATCGTCGTGCTGGCACACGGGTTCGGCGGTGAACGGACGTGGCGACTGCCGGCGTTCGCGCGTCGCTTCGCCGAACGCGACGTTGCGGCCCTCGTCTTCGACTATCGCACGTTCGGCGACAGCGACGGGACGCCGCGAAACCTGATCAGCCCGCGGCGTCACCTCGAAGACTGGCGCGCTGCCGTCGCACACGTCCGTTCGCGCCCCGACGTCGACGGGAATCGGATCGCGCTCTGGGGGACGTCGTTCAGCGGGGGCCACGTCGTCGCGACCGCGGTTCGCGACCCCGATATCTCCGCGATCGTCGCCCAGGTACCGTTCACCGACGGACTCGCGACGACGGGTGCCCTGGTCCGGCGCGGCGGTGCGTCGTACGTCCGCGGAGCGATCGCCGGCGCGGCTCGCGACCTCGCGCGGGCGACACTCGGGCGCGGCCCCTACTACGTCCCGATCGTCGGCGACCCCGACGCGTTCGCCGCCCTGAACACGCCGGACGCGAAGCCCGGATTCGAGTCGATCGTGCCGGACGACGCGACGTTTCGAAACGAGTGTCCCGGGCGCATCCTGGCGACCGTCCCGTCGTACCGACCGATCGCAGCAGCCGACGGCGTCTCCTGTCCGTCGTTCGTCGTCGAGGCGGCGCAAGATACCATCGTCCCGCCCTGGACCGTCGAACGACTCGCCTCGAAACTCGACGACGTCGAGCGACTCCGGTTGCCGGTCGGTCACTTCGACGTCTACCAGGGTGACGTGTTCGAACGGGTCGTCGACCGGCAGATCGCGTTCCTCGAGCGCCACCTGTGACGGTCCGGACGCGGGCCCCGGCGTTCGTTCGTTCCCCTCGATCGGCGGCTCGCCAGACGGCAGTCGTCATGGCGAAGCGCCGGCTCCCGCCCGGCATTCCGACGCCCCCGAACTCGTTCGGCGGGCCCGCTTGCACTAGACAGCAGTGCACGCTTTTCCACGTACCCGCGATCGGCTAGCATGGCTCAGCGAGCAGACACGTGGCTCGGCCTTCGCGAGCGGGCGAAACCGCTCGTTCGGGCGGGCATCGTCCTCGGAATCGGCCTGGGCGGCTTCTTCGACGGGATCGTGCTCCACCAGCTCCTGCAGTGGCACCACATGCTGTCGGCCTGGACGGCGCCGACGTCCGTCGCCAGCCTGCGGCTGAACGTGCTTGCCGACGGGCTGTTCCACGTCGGGACGTATCTCTTCACGATCGCCGGGATCGCCCTGCTCGTCCGCGCCTGGCGGCGGCCGGCCGTTCCCCGGTCGGGGCGAACGCTCGTCGGATCGGTGATCGTCGGCTGGGGCGTGTTCAATCTGATCGAGGGGCTCGTGAATCACCACCTTCTCGGCATTCACCACGTCTGGCCGGCCGGGCCCGGGAGCGTCCTCCTCTGGGACGTCGCCTTCCTGCTGTCGGGCGTGGTGTTCGTCCTCGGGGGGTACGCCGTGATCCGCGGCGACGAGGCGGCCACACCGGCGTCTCGAGACGATCGCGCGACGGACGAACAGCTCACGTGACGGCGACCCGTCTCGAGAACCGTCGTTCGTTTCGGAAGCGGACTCGATCGTGTTCGAAGAGTGCGACGGAGGACAGACGACGAAATCGACCGAGACGCTACTCGAGTCGGACGTCGCGCCGACGGGGGCACGACTCACCGCGGTTTTCGGCCGGATCGTAGTCGATGAGCCCCCAGTCGTCCATCCTGGGGAGGTGAACGTGGTGGAGCGCGAGGGCGACGGACGCGACAGTCTTCCCATCGGTGTCGTCGATGCCGTTCTCGCGTGCGGCGATCCCCGCTGCCAGATCCGCGAGTTCGACCGGCCCGTCTCGCCCCGTGAGGACGTCGATCGTCATCCGTCGACGGCCCGTCTCGACCGACTGGTCGCGATCGATCACGCTCGGACCGGCCGTTCTTGCGGCCGTTCCCGTCCGTTCGCGTATGAATCGAGTCATCTCGGTGTACACTCCGACCGCATCGCGGCGGTCAGCGTAGTTCTCCCATAGAACCCGGATGCCCGTAAGCGTCGACTAACAGTACCCGGACGCAGTTCGAATCGCTGGTCGATGCGGTCGAGGAGTACGCGATCTTCATGCTCGGCCCGGACGGTCACGTCCGGACCTGGAACGCCGGCGCGGAGCAGATCAAGGGCTACGCGGCCGACGACGTGCTCGGCGAACACGTCTCGACGTTTTACACCGATTCCGATCGGGAGGCCGGCGTCCCGCAGGCGAACCTCGCGGCCGCCGCCGACGAGGGATCGATCGAGGACGAGGGGTGGCGCGTGCGGGCGGACGGCTCCCGCTTCTGGGCGACCGTCACCCTCACCGCCATCCGTGACGACGACGGCGACCTGCGGGGCTACGCGAAAGTGACGCGGGACATGACCGATCGGCGCGAGCGCGAGCGGGAGGTTCGTCGCGACCGCGACCTCCTCGACCGCGACCTCGAAAAGTACCAGAACCGCTACCGGACGCTCGTCGAGCACTTCCCCAACGGCGCCGTCGCCCTCGTCGACCAGGACCTCAGATATATTACCTTCGGCGGCGCGCCGGAGGGAGAGACGGACGTGACGCGAGGTGATCTCGAGGGCGCTCCCCTTCGTGACGCACTGCCACGGGAGATTGCGGAGGTCGTCGTCCCGCGCTACGAGGCCGCTCTGGACGGCGAAATGTCCGAGTTCGAGGACACGATCGACGACCGGGTCTACCAGTTCCATTTCATTCCGGTTCGAGACGACGACGGGAACGTCTTCGCTGCCATCGGGATGTCACAGGACATTACCGAACAGAAAGAGCGCGAGCGCAAACTCGAGGAGTCAGAGTACCGGTACCAGACGCTCGTGGATAATTTCCCGAACGGCATCGTCGCGTTGTTCGACGAGGATTTCCGCTACCTGATCGCGGGCGGAGAGCTTTACGAGGCGTTCGACGTCTCCCCGGACGACACGATAGGCAACACGCTATACGACCGCAGCACCGCCGAGGAGATCGAACTGCTCGAACCACACTACCGGGCCGCGTTGAACGGGGACACGCGATCGTTCGAGGTCGAGTACGCCGACCGGACGCTGCAGTTCTGGGTGGTTCCCGTGACCGACGAGAGCGGGGAGGTATTCGCCGGCATGGCGATGTCCCAGGACGTTACCGAGCGAAAGAATCGCGAGCGGGAACTCGATCGCCAGCGCGAGCAACTCGCCGCCCTCAACGATCTCAACGCAGTCGTCCGAAGCATTACCGACGAGGTCATCGCCCGGTCCACGCGCGAGGAGATCGAGCAGGTCGTCTGCGAGCACCTCGCCGCGGCGGAGTCGTACCTGTTCGCCTGGATCGGCGACGTCGACGTCGCCTCGCAGACGGTGACGATGCGGGCCGAGGCCGGCGTGGAAGGGTACCTCGACGGGATCACCATCTCCGCAGACCCGGACGACGATCGAAGCAAGGGGCCCACGGGCCGGGCCATCCTGGAGCGCGAAATCCAGACCACACAGGACATTCGCGCCGATACCAGACACGACCCCTGGCGGAGCCACATCGAGGAGTACGGCTTCCGCTCGTCGGCGGCCATCCCGATCGTCCACGAGGACACCGTCTACGGCGTGTTGAACGTCTACGCCGAGCGGCCGAACGCGTTCGAAGGACAGGAGCGAGCGGTGATCAGCCAGCTCGGGGAAGTGGTGGGACACGCCATCGCCGCCACCGAACGCAAGCGGGCGCTGATGAGCGACGAGGTCGTCGAACTCCAGTTTCGCATTCGCGACGTCTTCGGCGCGCTCGACGTCGGCGTTCCGACGACGGGGACGATCACGCTCGACCACACGGTCCCCATCGAGGACGACGAGTACCTCGTCTACGGGAGCGCGACCCCGGACGCGGTCGACAGCGTCAGGGCACTCGTCGAGGCGCTCCCGCACTGGCTGGGCGTGACGTTCCGGACCGATCGCGGGAAACCGAAGTTCGAACTCCGCCTCTCCGAACCGCCGGTGCTGTCGACGGTCGCCTCGCTGGGCGGCTCCGTCGAGAACGTCGTCATCGAAGACGGCGACTATCGGATGACGCTCCACGTGGCCCCGGGGTCGGACGTCCGCAACCTTATCGACGCCGTGCAGAGCGCCTATCCCGATGCGGAACTGCTGAAGCACCGTCAGATCACTCGGCACGATGATACGGCCGAACGCGTTCGACAGGTTCTGACGACCGATCTCACCGATCGCCAGCGGGCGACCCTCGAAGCCGCCTATCACGCGGGCTTCTTCGAGTGGCCTCGCGACGCCTCCGGCGAAGCCGTCGCCGAATCGCTCGATATCGCTTCGGCGACGTTCCACCAGCACCTCCGGAAGGCCCAGCAGCGGGTGTTTCGATCGCTACTGTCGACGTCCGAGTCGACGTAGCCGGGCAGGGTCGCGGTATCGGGTGACCGGACGGGGGCCGGGTCACGGTACCGGGCGATCGGACGCCACGAATCGGGTGCGGATTCCGCGTTCGATTCGCGTTCCACGGCACGAATCGGCGGTGCGTTTGCAAGGAGCGGAGCTATGCCCGTCCGTAGTCGAACTGTCTTGTGTAAGTGGCCCAATTATGAACCAGATAGAACCGGCGCAACTCGCCGACATGCTCGACGCAGGCGAGTCGTTCACGCTCGTCGATACGCGACCGGAGGACAGCTACGAGGCGTGGCACGTTCCCGGCGCCGAAAACGTCCCGTACGGTCCCGACGACGACCTCGACGAGGAGACACTGGACCAGGTGGACGAGGTGACGAACGGGAAGCCCGTCGTCGCGATCTGCGGCAAGGGGCTCACCTCGACCCCGTTCAGCTTCGAACTCGAGCAACACGGGTACGACGACGTCTCGGTCGTCAAGGGCGGGATGGAAGACTGGAGTACGGTGTACGAGGCCGTCCCGATCGACACCCGCAACGACGACCTCGTTATCGCGCAACTCCAGCGGCGCGCGAAGGGGTGTCTGGGGTACGTTGTCGGGTCGAAATCGGCCGCAAAAGCGGTCGTCGTCGACGCGACCCGACAGACGGACCAGTTCAAGATCGCCGCCGAAGAAGCCGGGCTGACGATCGAGCGCGTCCTCGACACGCACGTCCACGCCGACCACATCTCCGGCGGGCCGACGCTCGCGGAGACGCTCGGCGTCCCCTACCACCTCGGGGAGCGAGCCAGCGACCGCGACGTCGCCCACGAGTACGACCCGCTCGCCGACGGCGAGACGATCGAGGTGGGTGATGTCGAGATCGAGGCCCTGCACACGCCCGGTCACACGTCCGAGATGGTGAACTACCTCGTCGACGGCGAGGCGCTGCTGACCGGCGACACGCTGTTCGTCGAGTCCGTCGGCCGGACGGAACTCCAGTTCGGCGACGAGGACGCGGCGACCGGCGCGGAACTGCTGTACGAGTCCCTCCACGAGACGATCCTCGACCTCCCCGACGACGTGCGGATCCTCCCGGGCCACGTCTCGGTCGCAACGAACGGGCGGTACGAGGTCGGCTCCCCGGGCGACCCGATCGCGGCCCGTCTCGGCGACCTCCGCGAGGACCTCGACCTGCTGGGAATGGACGAGGACGCGTTCGTCGATCGGCTCACCGACCAGACGCCCGAGAAGCCGCCGAACTACGAGCGCGTGATCGACCTCAACACGGGCCGAGACGACCTCGACGATCCGGACGAGGCGACGGAACTCGAACTCGGGCCGAACAACTGCGCCGCCTGACGTCGCCGCAGCGTCGCGCGACGCCGTTCGGGCGCTGGGTTCGACCGTCGTCGATCGAGCGTGCGCTGACGGTCTGCGGCGACGACACTCGAGTCGGTAATTCCTACCGTTCAGGAATCCCGTAAACGGATTTGTCTCTCCTCGCCCGATCGTCTACTATGAGACGCTCTGTCGGCGGTGCGGAGGTGCCGTCCTGACGTGTCTCCGAACGGTACGCGCCGCCGGTACCTCGCGGCGATCGGTGCCGGACTGACCGGCCCGCTCGCCGGCTGTCTCGATTTTGGCGGGGGAGACGCGACCGCCGACTCGTTGCCGGCCCACTTCGACGATCGGGTCCCGGAACTGCTCGAGCACTACGACGTCCCGGGGGCGTGTATCGCCCTCGTGCAGGACGGCGAGGTGACGTGGATCGGGGCCTACGGCGAGGCGGACCGCGAGGAGGGGCGCCCGACGACGACCGAGACCGTCTTCCGGGCCGCCTCGATCACGAAGTCGGTCACTGCGTGGGGAGTCCTGAACCTGGTCGAACGGGGCGAAATCGAACTGGACGATCCGATCGAGCGCCACGTCACGCGGTGGGAGCTCCCGGAGGCGGAGTTCGACACCGAGGCGGTTACGGTGCGGCGCTTGCTTTCCCATACGTCGGGCCTGCAGATGGGTTTGCCCGACGAGGAGCAACTGTACGCACCGGGCGAGGAGCGCCCCGCTCCCGAGGAGGTGCTCGACGGGGAAGGGCTGGAATCGGCCGCCCGGTTCGAACAGCCGCCCGGAACCGAGTTCAGCTACTCGAACGCCGGGTTCGTGCTCCTCGAGCTCCTGATCGAGGAGGTCTCCGGCCGCGAGTACGAGACGTACATGCAGGAGGAAATCCTCGAGCCCCTGGGGATGGACGACGCCACGTTCACCTGGGACGAGGAGGTGGCGTCCACGATTGCAACCGGCTACATGCTAGATGGCGATCGTGGGCCGGTCTTCGTCGACCCGGTCAAGGCTCCTGGCGGGCTGTACGCGACGGCCGATGACCTCGCCCGCTTCGTGGCGGCCGCGACGACGGGCCCCGAAGGCGAATCGCAGGGCCGGGGCGTCATAGCGCCCGAGAGCGTCGCGGAGATCCACACCCCGGCCGTGGAGACGTCGGGCCTCTACGCCCTCGTCGCCGATGCCTACGGACTGGGGCACTTCGTCGAGACGCTCCCCGACGGACAGCGGGCCGTGTGGCACGGGGGCCAGCACACCGGCTGGCTCAGCCACTACCACTGCGTCCCGGAGACCGGCGACGGCATCGTCGTGCTCACCAACAGCGAGCGGGCCCAGCGGTTCCTGTCCGACGTGGTCGGCGCGTGGGCCGAGGCGCGAGGTCTGTCCTCGGTGGCGATGAGCCGGACGTACTCGCGGTTCGCGACCGGCGCTCGGGTGATGGTGGGCGTCGCCGGCCTCGCGTCGGCTGGACTGGTCTGGCGACTCGGCCGCGGGCTCCGATCGGGCGATCGACGGTTCGAACCGTTCGCCCGCACGTCCGTCCGATCGCGCGCGGCACTGGGTGGCGTCGCGGTCCTGCTACTGGGACTCTGGTGGGGACTCGCGCGGGATATTCTGGTGCCGCTGTTGCCGGTCCTCACCGGCTGGCTGACCGTTGCGCTGTCGGCGCTTGCCTTGCTTGCGGTGCTGACCGTGCTGTTCCCGCACACGGGGGGTGACGAACAGTGACGGACGACCCGACCCGCGAAGTGATGGGGATCAAACTATCGCCAGGAGCGACGAACTGTTACCTGCTCGAGGCCGATCGGGGGTACCTGTTGATCGATACCGGGTACGAGTGGGAGTACCGGAGCTTCCTGGCGCAACTCGCGGACGCCGGCGTCGCCGTCGACGAGATCGAGTACCTGCTCTTGACCCACCACCACGACGATCACGTCGGCTTCGCGAACGAACTGCTCGAGGGGGTGACCGTGATCGCACACGAAGCCGCGGAAGACCTGTTGCAGGCCGGTGAAAACGACAGATCCGGCGGCGGGCTACTGAACAGACGGGTGTACTATCTGGCGAAAGTGCGATCGTGGCTGACCCCCGAGTGGGACCTGACCTTCCCACCCGTCACGCTTCGTGACGACGATATGCTGGTCGACGGTGACGACGACCAACTGTTGCGCGAACTGGGAATCGACGGGACGATCCTCGAAACGCCGGGACACACCCCGGACTCGATCTCCGTCCTCCTGGACGATGGCACGCTCTTCTGTGGCGACGCGGCGATGAGCAGGCCGCTCTGGGCCGGGATCAAGTATCACACGATATTCATCACTGACGTCGACCAGTACTACGAAAGCTGGCAGAAGATCCTCGGTAGCGGCGCCAAACGGGTCTATCCGGCACACGGCGATCCCTTCGACGTCGAGAGATTACGGGAGCACATGGGAGCGTACAGCGACGATTCGTTGATCGAGAGAGATCCGATCACCTCCAGGTACGCCGACTTTGGCTGATTCGCGGGGCCATCGGATCGCCGCCCCTTCGTCTCGCAGCCGAGAGAACGATCTTGAAATTGGAATCAGTCTCGGTGGGAACGTTGCCGCCCAGGTGCTCACGATGGCCGGCGTGGACGGTGCGTTCCTCGCAATCCCCGTCGCCGACCCGTTCGAGACGATTCGCCGAGCGCCGATCGCGGGCGGTTCCGTTCGCTTTACCCATCGACCCCGCGTATTTGACGTATGGAGACGCTCGAGCCGAAACACTTGGTACTCCCGTTAACGGGGGCGGCCACGGCGGACGCGACGCTTACGGGCGGGAAAGGGGCGAACCTCGCGCGACTGATCGATGCGGGACTGCCCGTTCCGGACGGCTTCTGCGTGACGACGGCCGTCTACGACCGCCTCGTTGCGGACGCGGAGATCGAAGCGCTGATCGCCGACCTCGAGGACGTGGATCCGACGGCGACCGGCCGACAGCGGGCGCTCGCTGGGGAGTTGCGGGATCGTCTCCGCGAGCGGCCGCTCCCCGCGGACGTCCGAGAGGCGATCGCCTCCGCGGTCGACGACGACGCGGTCTACGTCGCCAGATCGAGCGCGACCGCCGAGGACCTCCCGTCGGCCTCGTTCGCGGGCCAGCACGAGACGGAACTCGAACTCGAGGGACTCGAGGCGGTTCTCGACGCGATTTCCGCGTGCATGGCGAGCCTCTTCACCGATCGCGCGGTCGCCTACCGGGCGACCAACAACGTACCCCACGGCGACGTCTCGATGGCGGTCGTCGTCCAGCGGATGGTCGACGCGGACGCCTCGGGCGTGTTATTCACGGCCGACCCGACCTCCGGCAGGCGGACGGTCGCCTCGATCGACGCGGCCGCGGGACTGGGCGAGTCGGTTGTCTCGGGGACCGTGACGGCGGACAACGTCCGGGTCGACCGGGAGAGCGGTGAGATCCTCGAGTACCGCGTCGGTGACCGCGACGAGTCGAACGACGGTCGAAGCGGCGACTCTCAACGCGGGCGCGTCCTCTCGGACGAGCAGGTGACGACGCTCGTCTCCTACGCCGACGCGATCGAACGTCTCTTCGATACGCCCCAGGACGTCGAGTGGTCCGTCGCCGACGGTCGGCTGTGGGTGTTGCAGTCCCGGCCGATCACCACGCTGTTCCCGGTCCCGTCGCCACCACCGGATGACGACGCGTTGCACGTCTACTACAGCTTCAACCACCGACAGGGAATGACCGAGTCGATGCCGCCGCTGGTCGCCGACTACTGGCGACGGGTCACTGCCACGACGCTCGGACGGGTCGTCGGCTACGACCTGCCGACCGGTCCGGTCTCTACGACGGCCGGCGGGATCGTCTACATGGACGTGACCCCGCTCGTCCGGTCCGATCGTCTCTCCGCCCGATTGTTCGCTTCCCTCGAGGAGGTCGACCGGGCGGCGATCCCCCCGCTCGAGGACGTTCGCGAGCGACGGGGCGACGAACTCGCCGACATCTCGCTACTCCGTGGCGTCTCGCCGACACGAACGCTCTCGACTGCAGGACGGCTCCTCCCTGCCGTCGGACGGTCGATCCTGGCGATCGTTCGCGGGCTGGTGAGCAGGTCGTACGAGGGAGTGCCACGACGGAGTCGCGAGTGGGCGGATCGGCTTGCAGAACGGCTGATACGCGGCGTTCGCGGCGGGGAAACGCACCGCGACCGCATCCGGATACTGCTCGAAACGTACGAGGAAATCGCCTTCGAGGGGGTGACGCAGGCGTTCAAGCTGTGGAACGTCTACGTTTATCGGGCCGCCCTGAAGCGACTCTGTCCCGGCGCAGACGAGGAGTTCGAGGCACTCGGACGAGGCCTCCGCGAGAACGTCACGACCGCGATGATGCTCGAGTTGGGCGACGTCACCGACGTGGCCCGCGACCGTCCCGCAGTCGAGCAAGCGCTCTCGGACGGGCGCGACCTCGAGGAGATTCGCGAGGTGGAGGGCGGCGAGGCGTTCGTGGCCGCGTTCGAGGACTTCCTCGACGAGTACGGATTCAGGGCACCCGCCGAAATCGAGTTCAGCCGACCGCGATACCGCGAGGATCCGTCGCCGTTGCTCGAGACCGTCAGGGCGTCGCTCGAGACGGGCGAGCGAGGCGACCATCGTCGACGCGTCGACCGGCTGGAAGCCGAGGCCGAGGCGGCGATCGAACGCCTCGAACGGAGGGCGGCCCAGGCCGCCTTCGGCTCGATCCGCCGGCGCCTGGTCCGCCCGTTCGCGGCGCGGTACCGGAGCTACCTCTCGATGCGGGAGACGCCGAAGTACGCCCTCTCGCAACTCCTCGACGAGACGCGACACCAGGTGCTGGCGGCCGGCGAGTACCTCGAACGCGAGGGCGGCCTCGACGACGCGGCGGACGTCTGGCTGTACGACTTCGACGAGTTGCTGTCGGCGCTTGCGTCCCCGGCCGAGCCGATCGACGTCGACCTCGACGCCCGTCGGGCCGAGCACCGTCGCAATCGCCAGCTACGTGCCCCTCGCGTGATCGCGAGCGACGGGGAGATCCCTCGGGGAGCGGCGGCCGACACCGACGTCGACGGGCTCGTCGGAACGCCGACGTCCGACGGGATCGCCGAGGGGGTCGCCCGCGTCGTCCACGATCCGGGCGACGCGGCGCTCGAACGCGGCGAGATCCTTGTCGCGCCACACACCGACCCCGGCTGGACGCCGCTGTTTCTCAACGCGGCCGGACTGGTGACCGACGTTGGCGGCGTGATGACTCACGGCTCGCTGGTCGCCCGCGAGTACGGCATCCCCTCGGTCGTCGCCGCCGAAGCGACTCGCGAGATCGACACCGGAGATCGGATCCGCGTCGACGGAATACGGGGGGTCGTCGAGTTCCTGGAAGACGGGTAGTACGCGGCGTGTTTCGTACTGCTCGCTGGACGGTGGTGGTAGCCGAACGTTCTCCGTAATCGAGAATTATCCAGCAGGGATATACTCTCAGTCGACGTCTAGAACGTATGAACACCGTACTCAAGATCGCGGGCAGTCTGCTCGTCGGCGTCCTCGGCTTTCTCGCGGTCGGCATCGGCGTGACCGAAGCGCTCGCCCCGTACGTCTGGCCGTCCGCGATGCTGGGACTTCCCGCCGGACTCGTGGTCGGAATCGCCCTGGCCCCGCTCACGTATCTGGGCGTCACCTACTGGGAGGAACGCGCTGCCGCGGGCCAGGTCACCGAGCGAACGGCGCGACGCTTCTGGACGACAGTCGCGGCGATCGGCGGATTCGTCGGCGGTGGTGGACTCGCGATGGCAGTTCTCTGGACGCAGGCGGTCGGCCTCGCGACGGCGATGATATTCGGCGGGCTTCCCGTCGGGATCGTCACCGCTGTGCTGGCCGCGTATCTCGTCTCCCGTCGCGATTGGACGGGTCGCGCTTCCCCCAGTTCCCCGCCGACGAACTCGTCGTGACGCGCTCCCTTCTCGAAGACGACTTCCGTTGCGTCGCAAGGATGCGCAGCGATCGCCTGGTTTACTGAGGACGATCGCTGGACGAAGCTTCGACCGAGCCGTCCGATCGAAACTGTTCACAGTTATGACAGTCGCGTTCACAGTATCCACCATGACGACAGCCGTCGACGGTCGCAAAGTAGGCCTGTTTCTGGCGCTCGCGTTCGGCATCTCCTGGACCGGCGCGATCGGACTCTTTCTCGCCGGGATCGATCCGGCGTCGACGCTGGGGACCGTCCTCGTCGTCGTCGTGTTCATGTGGGCGCCCGCCATCTCGGCGATCGTCGTCCAGCGACGCAACGGGGAATCCGTTCGGGCCGGCTGTGGGCTCGCCCGCGGTCGCCTTCGATGGGTCGCCCTGGCCTGGGTGGCCCCCATCGGACTCCTCGCGGCGACGATCGGCGTCGGACTCGCGATTCCGGGCGTCTCGCTGACGACCGACTACGCCGCCTTCCTCGCCGATCTCGGCCTCACGGCCGAGCAGATCGAGGACTCGATCGCCGTCCTCGAGGGACTTCCGGTCCCCCCGATCGTGCTCTTCGTCGTGCAGGGTCTCGTGGCGGGGCTCACGATCAACGCGCTCGCCGCGCTGGGCGAGGAGTTGGGCTGGCGCGGACTGTTGCTCGCGGAACTCGCTCCCCTGGGATTCTGGCGGCTGTCGGCCGTCACGGGCGTCGTCTGGGGGATCTGGCACGCGCCGATAATCCTCCAGGGACACAACTTTCCGGCGGCACCGATCGTCGGCGTGGCCGTGATGACCGTCTGGACCGTCGCCGCGTCGCCCGTGTTCACCTACCTGACCGTCCGCGCGCGATCGGTCCTCGCCGCCACGTTCTTTCACGGGACGTTTAACGCCGTGGGCTGGTTCTCCCTGCTCTATCTCACCGGCGCTGGCGAACTGCTGATCGCGCCCGTCGGCGTCGCCGGGATCGGCGCTGCGGTCCTCGCGACCGCCGCCTGCGTCGCTCACGATAGATACGTCGCCGCCGATCGGATCACGACCGGTGCGCCGCTCGCGCCGTGGACGCGCCGGGACTGAGTCGATCGACCGTCGAGATCCCCGTGTCGGGGTGATCGATCAGGAGACCCTTGTCGTCGACGATTGGTTTCCAAACGTCGCTACTCGGCCGTCTCGTCGTCGGCTTCGAGCAGTTTCTGGTACCGGTTCCGGATCGTCGATCGAACTCCAGCGACACGGTGCGAGAGGTACCACTAACGGTGCTGGGTCCGTACGCGACGACGATGAACGTTCACGAGGCAATCGACGTCGGTACGATCGCGCTCAGCGGGTTGCTCCTTCGGGACGCGAAATTCTTCGCACGAAGCCTGGAGTCACCGCCGATCGTCGAGGTCGCGGCCGAATCGTCGGCCAGCGTCGACGCCAGCGACCTCTCTCGTGCCGGCGTGCACGACGTGACCGTGGAGACGCCGATCGGCGACTTCGAGGCCGCGTACATGCCCTGGCAGTGGCGCGGTCCCGACGATCCGACGCTCGTCTATCACCACGGGAGCGGCGAGCGACCGTTCGACTTCGGGAGAGTCAGTTCGAACTCGTTCCGGCGGCTGTTCGTCGCCGGTGATCGAGCCGTGCCGGCGAACGTCGTCGCCGTCCGGGCTCCGTTCCACGACGGATCGAGTCGGGCGTACGCCCGGGCGATGGGCGATCTCGCGAACTTCGTCGGGATGCTCGCCGCGTCGGCGGCACTCGTCGAGGCGCTCGCGGCGGCCGCGCGGGAGCGAACCGACGGTCCCGTCGTGGCCTCGGGGATCAGCCTCGGCGGCTGGGCAGTGAACCTCCACCGCGTCTGCTTCGAGTCCATCGATCGCTACGTGCCGATCTTCGCCGGCGCCGCGCTCGGGGACCTGTTCGTCTCGTCGATCTATCGGAAACTGGCGAGCGAGGCGGCCCGCAGGCGACCGGACCGGTTGCGGGAGGTGCTCGACTTCGAGGACCCGTTCGCGGCCGTCGACGCGGCCGACTGCGAGCCCCTGCTCGCGCGGTACGATCGGATCGTCGAGTTCGATCGGCAGCGGCCGAGCTACGCGGGACTGCCGCTCGCGGTCGTGGAGAAGGGGCACGTGACCGGATCGCTCGCGACGGCGGTCCTTCGCGAGCACGTACTGGGCGTGCTCGCCGGGGCCGATCTGCGGTGACCGAGACGCCTGCACCGACGGATCGACGACCCGTTCCACGGCGAACCCACCACTTCGGCGCCCGATCAGTACGGCGGTCGCGGCCGATCGGCCCCCCGGCGGAGGTTCGCTGGC
Organism: Halosolutus amylolyticus; assembly: GCF_023566055.1. Lineage (NCBI taxonomy): Archaea > Methanobacteriati > Methanobacteriota > Halobacteria > Halobacteriales > Natrialbaceae > Halosolutus > Halosolutus amylolyticus. Next base: position 1,225,893 of record NZ_JALIQP010000001.1, read on the forward strand.
CCCCACCAGAGCAGGACGAGCAGAACGAGGGCCGTCGTGGCCACGGTCTGATAGCGATCCGCCGTCGGCGAAAGCTCGAGGAGTTGGCCGGTCGCGTTGCCGACGAAGTGAAACAGGATCGCGGCGAGGACGCTCCGGTTCGCGTTGTTGAACAGCCAGGTGTAGAGCACCGCGCCGATGATGACATTGAACGCGAACCACGTCGGGTCCGGCGCGAAGTCCCAGCTACTGTAGTAGCCGACCATCAGGAACAGCGGCGCGTGCCACGCCGCCCACGCGAGGCCGAGGACGAGGCTGGCGGTCAGCGCGCTGAAACGCATCTGGAGCCGATCGAGCCAGTAGCCGCGCCAGCCGATCTCCTCGTGGAACGGGCCGAGCAGGAAGATCGCCGCCAGCGTTCCCGCGAGCGCGATCGGTTCGCCCAGCAGTTCCAGCAGGGGCGCCGCGCTCAGCGGCTGGCTCGTGCCGTCGACGACCATCGCGAGGCCGGCCCCGGTCAGCGCGAGCGCCGGCCAGAGCGCCACCATTACTGCGGCCCAGCGGCCGGGAATCAGCCGCACGTCGACGAGTCGCCGCCACAGGTCCGCGAGGCCGGCCCGGCCGCCGATCTGCCAGGCCATGACGATCCCTCCGATCGTGACGCCGATCCCGCCGACGAGCAGGAAGACGACCCCTGGAAACTGGAAGACGTGCCAGCCGGCGACGATCGGGACGCTCCACCAGAGCCACGTCCAGCCGTGGGAGAACAGCAGGAAGCCCCAGACGTCGAATCCGGGCCGGTTCTCGAGGGCGCTTCGGCGGGTCACGCGTCCCGTCCGCCGCGGTCGATCGCCGATCGACGGATCGCTCCCCCGTTGCGTCATGCTATCTCTCCCTTCGTCACAATCGGGTATCCCGATTGCGGCCGGTCGCGGTCCTCGATTCCGGTCGAGTCACGCCAGTATCGTCCAGGATCTCTCGGGAGCGTCGTTCGATGACGATTCAGGTGGCCCCGATCAGAGACGGCCGAAGACCGCCTCGAACCGATCGCGGGCGTCCTCACCGATCGGTTCGACCGCCGGTGTCTCCGTGATACCGAGCAGGGTCTGGGGGTCGACGGCACTGACGACCACGTCGCCGTCGTCGCCCTCGTAGACGACGACGTTACACGGCAACAGGGTGCCGAGTTCGACGTCCGCCTCGAGACCCTCGTGGGCCAGTCCGGGGTTGCACGCGCCCAGGATTCGGTACTGCCGGAAGTCCTCGCCGAGTTTCTTCTCGAGCGTCGCCTGGACGTCGATGTCACAGAGCACGCCGAACCCCTCGTCTTCCAGTGCGTCGATCGTTTCGGTGACGACGTCGTCGAACTCGCCGGCGACCTGCTTGTTTAGAGTATAGGACATAGCGCACAATACAGGTGCGGGTGGAATCACTCTTTGGGTAGCGACAGCAAGTCGTTCGGGCCGTCGGTGCCGTCGAACTGCGATCGAGCGATCGCCGGCGTCGAATTGCGATCGATCGGCCGCGATCGGCTTACCGAGGCCAAGGCCTTAGCCCCGTCACGGAAAACCTCCACCACGATGCTCTCACGACACCCGTCTCGGCGGCTCCTCGGACTGCTGGGGCTCGTCGTCGCCGGAATCGCGTTCGCCCTCCACTGGCGACGGAATCCGTCCCCGTGTCCCTACTCGCAACGGCGCTGGATCGATCTTCCGCGACCGGTGATCACGCGCTCTCGGGTACGCGACCTGCTCGGCCCGCGGCCGGGCGAGCGCGTCCTCGAGGTCGGCCCGGGAACGGGCTACTACACGCTCCCCGTCGCCCGATCGCTCGAACCGGACGGGACCCTCCACGCGGCCGACGTGCAGCCGGCGATGGTCGAACACCTGCAGACGCGACTGCAGGAGGCGAACCGTCGGAACGTCGAACCGGTCGGCGGGGACGCCCAGGCCCTCCCGTACGCCGACGACAGCTTCGAGGCCGCCTACCTGGTGCTCGTTCTCGGCGAGATTCCCGACCAGGAGCGTGCGCTCGCCGAACTCCGCCGCGTCCTGAAACCCGGCGGTCGACTCGTCGTCGGCGAACTGCTCCCCGATCCGCACTTCGTCAGGGCCGGTCAGCTCCGGCGACGGGCCGAACGGCAGGGCTTTCGCTTCGAGGAGCGGGACGGAACGCCGATCGGCTACGTCGCGCGGTTGTCCGTCCCGGCGTAGTCGCGGTCGGCGTCCGAGGTCGCTCGCCTACCCAGATCAGGTGAGGTTTTCGAGGACGCGATCGCCGAACGCGAGCACGAGGAGCGCGCCGACGAGGTTGAAGACGAGGTCGAGCGCGGTGTCCCGTTTCCCGTAGGAGACGAGCACCGGTTCGAGGCCGAGGCGATCGGCCGTGGCGTGGATGACGTACTCGACGACCTCCCAGAGGATTCCGGCGCAGACGACGACGGCGATGACCCGCGGCCGCGGATCGCGGTCGCGACGGCGGGACACGACGTAGGTGAGACCGCCGAGCAGCGTCGCCGAGTGGGTGTGCGTGAGGTGGTCCCACCACCAGACGTCGTCGTACGGACCGAGCATCCCGGCGGCGTGGGTGACCATCGCGGTCTCCGCGTACACGCGCTGCCACGGGTGGAACTCGACGTCGTACCACCGTTCGACGAACCCGGGGAGGTACGTGGCGGCGAGCGAGACGAGCGCGTTCACGATCGCTGCCGGGTCTCGCCGGCGACAGCCAGCGACGAATACGGCGAGGATCGAGCACCTGAGTCCGCGTTCGACCACCTGTGTCATCGATCTCAACACGATATCCGTCACAGGTAGCGATCAAAAATGAATCGATACCAGCGTCGTCCCGGCGACCCGACCCGCCGTCTCGACGATGGTGTTCGAGACGCGCCCGCGGACAGGGGAAGTTCCCGTACTCCTGTCTCTGCCCGGTACGACGATCGCGCCGCCTCCACGGTATTGTACAATACATACAAAACCTTTAAACGCTACCAGTTCGTACGGGGGAGTGATGGCAACTGATGCACACTCCGGATCTTCCGATCTCCCGACCGACGAACCAGTCCACGTCGAGGGTGCGGACCACCTCGACGGGATCGTCGCGGAGCACGACGTCGTGCTCGTCGACTTCTACGCGGACTGGTGCGGACCGTGCAAGATGCTCGAGCCGGTCATCGAGGGTCTCGCCGAGGAGACCGAGGCCGTGATGGCGAAGGTCGACGTCGACGCCAACCAGCAGCTCGCGGGTGCCTACGGCGTCCGCGGCGTCCCGACGCTCGTGCTCTTTGCGGACGGCGAACAGGTCGAACAGCACACCGGCGTCCTGCCGGCGGACCGCCTCCGGAACATGATCGAGGGATACACGAACGAATGAATACGGACACAGATCGTTCCACGACCGTTCACGACGTCGTGATCGTCGGCTCCGGCGTCGCCGGCCTCTCGGCCGCAGTCTACGCCGCCCGGGCCGACCTCGAGCCGATCGTGCTCGAAGGGCCGGAGCCCGGCGGCCAGCTGACGCTGACGACCGAGGTCGAGAACTACCTCGGGTTCCCCGAGGGTGTCGGCGGCATGGAACTGATCCAGAACGGGAAGGACCAGGCCGAACGCTTCGGCGCCGAGTTCGTCCACGGGACCGTCGAGGACGCGGCCCTCGACGAGCGGCCGTTCGAACTCGTGCTCTCGAACGGCGATCGGCTCCGGACGCGCGCCCTGATCGTCGCGACCGGTGCGAGCGCCCGCTGGGTCGGGGCCGAGAACGAGGACGAACTGATGGGCTACGGCCTGTCGACGTGTGCGACCTGTGACGGCGCGTTCCACCGCGGCGACGACGTGCTCGTGATCGGCGGCGGCGACAGCGCGATGGAGGAGGCGCTCTTCCTCGCGAAGTTCGCCGACAGCGTCACGATCGTCCACCGGCGCGACGAACTGCGTGCGTCGGACATCATGGCCCAGCGCGCCCGTGAACACGAGACGATCGACTTCCGCTGGAACACCGAACTGCTCGAGATCCACGGCTCGCAGGAGGAGGGCGTCACCGGCGCGACGCTGGTGCGCCATCCCGAGGGCCACCCGAAGGACAAACTCGACGACGGTCTCGAGGTCGAGCGCGAGGAGGTCGACGTCGGCGGCATCTTCTACGGCGTCGGCCACGTCCCCAACACGGACTTCCTCGCGGACACGGCGATCGATCGCGACGACGACGGCTACCTGCTGACCAGCGAGGGGATGACGACCGAGACCGCGGTCGAGGGCGTCTTCGGCGCGGGCGACGTGATGGACCCCAAGTACCGGCAGGCGATCACGGCCGCCGGGACCGGGAGTATGGCGGCGCTCGACGCCGAAACGTGGCTCGACGAGCGGGCCGCCGAGCGCGACGCGGCCCCCGTTGCCGAACTCGAGGCAGACGACTGAGGCGGATTGCTGTACCGATTTACCGGCGCAACCGCCGCCCGGATCGCGGTTGCGCCGGAAATGACTTACAGTAAACCGTATGAGACGGCCGCGTCGATGCGATCGATCACCGCCGCTCCCGATCCCGTGACTGCAGTTCTCTCCCGGCTCACGTCTGCAGTTCTCTCCCGGCTCACGTCTGCAGTTCTCTCTCCCAGCTCACATCGGTTCTTTGCGCCCGTTGATCGAGTCAGGTACGAGCCGGAAGTCGTGGAACTCGACCTCCGATCGCGGCCGATCGAAGATTTCGACCGTCGGAATCGATACCGCCCACATTCCCTGGACGGCTCCGGACTCCTCCGGTAGCTCCGCCAGTTCTTCGAGGGATCCCGTGGTGACGACGCTTCGCCACCCGTCGTCGGTTTCGCCGTAGACGACGAACGAGACCGGGTTCTCGACGAATTCGTCTTTGTTGCTTCCCGGCGGGAACGAGAGCCGGAAGTAGAAGTGGCCGGCCTCCGGGAAGTAGCCGTACGAAACCGGCAACGAGGACGGCGGTTCGTCCACCGTCGTCGCGAACGAGAGGACGCCCGTTCCCCCGATTCCGAGGAACTCGTTTCGTTCGTCTTCGGGGAGTTGGACCCAGCGAAGCCCTTTCATGGTCATGGTAGGTCGCCACAACCCGGACGATAAAAAAAGTGCAGGTATAGCTATCCGGAGTGTTCGCCGCGCGTGCCCGCCGGGACCGGTCGATTCGGATCGGACGCGGAGTCGCTCTTCTCACCGCGTCGGACTGACGGTCGGTCTTTTGAGGATTCGATCCGTCCGTTCCGGTATGACAAAGCACGTACTCGTCCCCCTGGACGGATCGGATCCGTCGTGGGCCGCGTTCGATCACGCCCTCGAACAGTACGCCGGCGAGCAGATCTCCGTGTTACACGTCGTCGACCCCGCCGAAGGCGTCTACGCGGGCATGGACGGGGGGTACTACGACGGCGCCGCGTTCGATCGAGCGCGCGAGCGCGGCGAGACCCTCTGTGAGCGGGCCCGCGATCGACTCGCGGAGACGGACGCCGTCTCGACGACGATCCTCGAGACGGCCGTCGAGACCGGGCGGCCGCGTCGGAAAATACTCGACTACGCCGACGAACACGACGTCGATCACATCGTCATGGGGAGCCACGGTCGGAAGGGCGTCTCGCGGGTCCTGCTGGGCAGCGTCGCGGAGACGGTCACCCGGCGGTCGCCGATGCCGGTGACGATCGTTCGCTAACGGACCCGATCGGTCGGCCAGGGCTGGCCGTCCCCTTCCTTGATGGCGATCCGCGGCGCTGTGCAGTCGCTGCGGGCCGGCCTCGGGCGGCCGCGGGGCTCCGCCTTTATGCGGATCGGCGTGGAAGTCGATCCGAGCGAGCACCGCTCGCCACCGGTACAGGTGGATTTCCCATGCCACAGCACGTCCTCGTTCCGATCGACGGCTCGGATCACGGCTTCGCCGGACTGGAGTACAGCCTCGCGTCGTTCCCCGACGCCGAACTCGCCGCGCTGTACGTCGTCGATCCAGCGTCCGATCGCGACGCGACCGTCGGTGCCACCGAGTCACCGCTCGACCGCGCCGAAACCCGCGGCGAGCAGGCGCTCGACCGTGCGACCGACCGCGCCGCCGAGCACGGCCGCGACCTCCAGACGTTCCTGCGGACCGGGTCGCCGCACACGGAGATCCTCGCGGTCGCCACCGAACGTGATACCGATCACATCGTCATGGGGAGCCACGGCCGATCGCCGCTCACCCATCCGTTTCTCGGGCACGTCAGCGAAGCCGTCGTACGACGCGCGCCGGTCACGACGACGGTCGTTCACGAGACGACGGCATCCATAGACGAGCGCGACCTCCCCGGATCGATCCTGGTTCCGGTCGACGGGTCCGAGCAGGCCGAGGCCGCGCTCGCGTACGCCATCGAGACGTTCCCCGACGCGTCACACACCGCCTTCCACGCCATGGACCTCCCGTTCGATCGCCCTCGCGAGGCGGTCGAGGGCACCTACCTCGAAGAGCTCCTGCACGACCACGAGGAGCGCGCCGAGGCGATCCTCGAGTCGGCGGCGGCGCTGGCCGACGAACTCGGCGCGACGATCGAGACCGAGACCGCGGCCGAGACGCCGTCGCGGGCGATCGTCGACTACGCCGACGCGAACGGGTACGACCAGATCGTCATGGGTGGCCACGGCCGATCGCTCGCGGCCCGGCTACTCACGGGATCGGTGGCGGAGCGGGTCGCGCGCCGATCGCCGCTGACGGTCACGCTGGTCCGGGGTGCCCCGGCCGCTGACTGACGCCCGCGGGCGCGGCGTCCGCGTGACCGATCGCTCCCGCTCGTCGTCGCGATCCGACGCGGGTCGACACAGGACCACCTCGACCGGGACGCGCGAGACGCTCTCGTCCCGCGCGTCGACGATCCGGAACCCGGCCTCGCGAAGCGTATCGCGGACGTAGATCGGCCGACAGTCGACGTAGGTCGGGGCCAGGTCGTGGACCCGTTCGTAGAGCCACGTGACCGGCCCGGCCCCGCGGCGGGACAGGGAGACGACACAGAGCCGCCCCGCCGGGTCGAGGACGCGTCGCCACTCCGCGAGAACGGCGGGAATCTCCGGCGTGTCGAACAGTTCGAGGACGAAACTCGCGAACAGGGCGTCGAAGGCGTCGTCAGCGAACGGCATCGTCGTCGCGTCGCCCGTGACAACGACGCCGCGATCGAGTCCGGCCGCCGCGAGCGCCCGTCGCGACGCGCGACACATCCCGTCCGCGAGATCGATCCCGACGGCGGTCCCGTCCGGACCGACGGCCCGTGCGATCGAAACGAGGGCGGTTCCGGTCCCCGCGCCGACGTCGAGGACGCGCTCGCCCGGCGCGGCGTCGAGCAACTCGAGTCCCGCGGTCCGCGCCGGTGCCTCGAACGGGTCGGCGACCGCGTCGTACCAGCGGCTGAGCGCGCTGTACCACTCGCGGGCGGCCGCTTTCGACCGGGGCACGCGGGCGATCGGTCCCGGCGGTCCGCGCTGGGTACTCACGCGGGACCGCTCACTCCGCGTCCGCCTCGATCAGTTCGAACAGCGGATCGAAGTCCTCGGGCAACTGGGCCTCGGCTTTCTCGACGTTCCCCGCCGGAACCACCTCGGCGACGAGGGCGACGATCTGCTGGGCCTGGTAGTTGGCGTCCGCCCGATCGCCGCCCCCGCGCTCGGCGATGCGATCGAGGAACTCCTGGTAGTCGAAGCGCTGTCCGTGCTCGGCCTCGGTCAGGTAGCGATCGATCTCCATCGGGAGCGGGCTGGCGAGGTCCGTCGCCTCCCCCGACTGGAGTCGCTCGCCGAGCGTGGTCAGGACGGCCCGGGTTGCCCGGACGGCCTGCCCGAACTGCGCGTACTCGAGCCTGTGCTGTACCTGTCCGACGAAGTCTTTGTAGTTCATAGTGGGACCAGTAGTGGAACTGCTCGATCTCGGCGCGCGGGTCGCCCGGCCGATCACCCGGCCGGCCGCGCGGTCGATACGTGTCGGGTTTCCACGCCAGTCGAAATAAAGCTGGGCACCACGGGACCGGCCCGTGTGCGGATAGAACTTTGGGGCGACGGGACGTACGTCGACTCGATGTCCCGCCAACTGCTCGTTCCCGTAGACGGGTCGCCCCTGTCGAACAGGGCGCTGGAGCACGCCTTCGATGCGTACGACGATTCATCGGTCGTCGCGCTCCACGTGATCGATCCCGCGGATCCGGGATACAGTTCTCCGATCGACGTCGACGTCATGACCGAACCGCCCCACGGCTCCGAGGCGTGGTACGAGCGCGCCGAGAAAGAGGAAGAACGGATCTTCGACGAGGCGCGCGACCTGGCGGCCGACCACGACGCCGATCTCTCGACCGAGTCCGCGATCGGCGACCCGGCGCGGGAGATCGTCGACTACACCGAGGATCACGACGTCGACGCGATCGTGATGGGCAGTCACGGCCGATCGGGCCCGACGCGACTGTTGCTCGGCAGTACCGCCGAACTCGTCGTTAGCCGGGCGCCGGTCACCGTCACCGTCGTCCGCGACGAGGTGGCGTGACGACCGTCGAACTGGCGCGGCCGGTCGCCGATCGCCGTTCGAGCGCCGTCGCTACCGGACGACCGTCACCGGCACACTCGCGCGCCTGACGACGAGTTCCGCGGTGCTGCCGAGTCGGAACTCGGCGGCGTTGGTCCGCCCGCGACTCCCCATGACGATCGCGTCGACGTCGTGGTCCTCGGCGTAGGCCACGATCGTCTGGGCCGGGGACCCGACCGCGGAGTCGGTCTCGATCGTCGCCCCACCCGTCTCGACGTCCGCGAGCGCCGCCTCGAAGAGGTCGTCCGCCTCGGCCTGCTGTTCGTCGAGCCACTCCTCGGTGAGCGGCGGCAACTGCGCTTCCTGGTCGGGGCTCACCTCGAACGGGTCGATCGCGTGAAAGAGGACGAGGCGCGCGTCGGTGAACGTCTCGATGGCGTACCGGAGTGCAGCCTGTGCGTGCGCCGAACCGTCGTGTGGGACGAGGATCGATCGGGACATCTCCACTTTGTCGTTCGTCGGTGACGGTGGTAAATCCCGACGGTGCCGACCGCCGACGCGGAACGGAGCCTGCGCGGGCCGTGGGAGAGCCGTCTTTTTGTCGATCGTCGACGAACGATCGATCGGGCGGTCTCGATCGCCCGCTGGACATCCATGCCACGACACGTTCTCGTTCCGATCGACGGTGCCGACCACTCCATCGGGGCCCTCGAGTACTGCTTCGCCTCGTTTCCGGACGCGTCGGTCACCGCGTTACACGTCGTCGAGCCGTCGCCCGACCGCTTCGTGGGGAGCGGCGAGTCCGACCCTGCGGCGGAACGCGCGGCGGCGCGTGGGGACCGGGTCCTCGAGCGGGCGACGGACCTGGCCGACGACCGCGGCCGCGAGATCGGGACGGCGACGCGGACCGGGCGGCCCCACACGGAGATCCTGTCGATGGCGTCCGAGTCGGACGTCGACCACGTCGTGATGGGGAGTCACGGCGAGTCGCCGGTCGCGGGACCGTTCCTCGGCCACGTCAGCGAGATCGTGGTGCGCCGATCGCCCGTCTCGACGACGATCGTCCCCGAACCGCCGACGGCGATCCGCGAGCGCGACCTTCCGGGTCGGATCCTCGTCCCGGTCGACGGCTCGGACCAGGCCGAGGCCGCGCTCGCGTACGCCGTCGAGACGTTCCCGGACGCCGCCCACACGCTCCTGAACGTGATCGATCTCCCGTTCGATCGCTCCCGCGTGGACACGACGGGTGGCTATCTCGAGAAGATTCGCACGGCACACGAGCGAAGCGCCGCGGAGATCCTCGAGTCGGCGACGGCGGTCGCCGGGGAGCGGGGCGGCGACGTCGAGACAGAGACCGCGTACGGACGCCCGGGGGCCGAGATCGTCGACTACGCCGACGCGAACGGGTACGACCAGGTCGTCATGGGGAGTCACGGCCGATCGTTCCCGGCCCGGCTACTCACGGGGTCCGTGGCGGAACGGGTCGCACGCGACTCGCCTCGAACGGTGACGCTGGTACGCGGCGAATACGGCGTGGGCCGATAGCTCCCGGACTGCCTCGCCTCGGGGTTCTCGACGCGGAGCGCGGTGAACGGATCCGTGCGTTCCGGCGCGTCACCACTCCATTCCACCGTTGATCCCGATGACCTGGCCGGTCATGTAGTCGGCGTAGTCGCCGGCGAGGAATCGCACCATCCCGACGACGTCTTCGGTGTCGGCGAACCGATCGAGCGGGATATCGTCCCGGATCTGCTCGCGGACGCGATCGGGAACCTTCTCGAGCATGTCGGTTTCGGTGAAGCCGGGCGCGACGCAGTTGGCCGTCGAGCCGTGTCTCGCGAGTTCGAGGGCGATCGTCCGAGTGAACGCGATGAGGCCGCCTTTCGACGTCGCGTAGTTCGCCTGCCCGTAGTTGCCCTGCTGGCCGACGACGCTCGAGATGTTGATGAGTCGCCCCTTGTCGGCCGTCTTGATGTCCTCGTAGAACGCCTTCGTACAGTTGAACGTCCCGTGGAGGTTGACCTCGATAACCCGCGTCCAGTCCTCGTAGGTCATGTTCTCGAACTTCCGGTCGATCGTGATCCCCGCGTTGTTGACGAGGACGTCGATGTCGCCGAGTTCGGCGCGTACCTCGTCGGCCATCCGGGCGACATCGTCGGGGTCCGAGACGTCGGCACCCACGGCGATGGCCGTCTCGTCGTTCGCCCGAATGTGCTCTGCCACCTCCCGGGCCTTCTCGTCGGAACTGCGGTAGTTCACCACGACGTCGGCGCCACAACGTGCGAACTCGAGGGCGATGTCCCGTCCGATCCCGCGCGAGGAGCCGGTAACGAGACAGGTCCGATCGGCCAGTGGTCGTCGATCGAGCGGCTCCAGCCGCTGTACTGTTTCGGACATACAGCCGCACCTCATCGTCTAGCGTGTTAACTATGTTCCCTGTTCTCGTGTCTCATGCCTCGGGTGGACGCCGTCAGAACGCCGTCCACCCCCCGTCGACCGGGACGTTCGCCCCGGTGACGTACGACGCGTCGTCCGACGCGAGGAACGCGGCCACGGGCGCGATTTCCTCGGGCTGGCCGTGGCGATCCATCGGCGTCTTCTGCTCGAGGAAGCTGTAGAAGCGTTCGGACTCGAACAGGTCTTCCGTCATCGGCGTTTCGACGAACCCGGGACAGATGCTGTTGACCCGGACCCCCTGGTCGGCGTAGTCGATCGCCACCTGCTGTGTGAAGTTCACGACGCCGCCCTTCGCGGCGGAGTAGGACGCGGCCCCTTTCCCGCCGACGAGGCCGTAGATGGAGCCGAGGTTGATGATACAGCCGTCGGACGCTTTGAGGTGGGGCAGGGCGGCCTTGGTCCCGTGCATGACGCCGTCGAGGTTGGTCTCGACCACCGTCTCCCACTCTTCCAGATCCATCTCCTCGACCGACGTCTCGCTCGCGACGCCGGCGTTGTTCACCATGACGTCGAGTTCACCGTACTCCTCGACGGTCCCCTCGACGAGCGCCTCGACCTGGTCGTACTCGCGCACGTCACACCGTTCGAACCCGCAGTCGAGTTCGTCGGCCGCCGCCGCGCCCGTCTCCGCGTCGATGTCCGCGATCACGACGGTCGCGCCCTCCTCGATAAATCGGTCGGCGATCGCCTTGCCGATCCCGACCGCGCCGCCGGTCACGATCGCGATGGTGTCTTCGAGCATGGTGGCCCCTGCCTACACCCACTACCGATAAAGTGGTCGTACCTGTCGCTCGTTCGATCTCTCCCGTTGGCCACCAGTCAGGCCGAGTGCCAGTCGCTGGGGGAATTAAGTCGCGTATCGTCGTAGGGGCGACGGCGACACACACGTGTCACGAACTGAACAGTACGAACGGCCCAGGACCGAGTCCGCCGACGACTGGCACTCGCGCCCGATCGAGGACGTCTACGACGCGCTCGAGACGTCGGAACGGGGTCTCGATCCGGACGAGGCGCGTGCTCGTCTCGACCGCGTCGGGCCGAACGAGATCGAGGCCGCGGAGGGGATTTCGCCGCTCCGTATTCTTCTCGAGCAGTACTCCTCGGCGTTGATCTGGATCCTGATCGTCGCCGCGATCGTGATGGCGGCCGTCGGACACACGATCGACGCCGCGGTCATCGCCGGGATCGTCGTCTTCATCACGCTGTTCGGATTCCTCCAGGACTACCGGGCCGAACAGAGTATCCAGGCGCTCAAGGAGCTGTCGACGAGGTACGCGCTCGCGCGCCGCGGCGGCGAGAAGACCGAGATCGACGCCACGAAACTCGTCCCCGGGGACGTGATCTTCGTCGAGTCCGGCGACATCGTTCCCGCCGACGCCCGCATCGTCGAGGAATCGAACCTGAGCGTCGACGAGGCGGCGCTGACCGGGGAGAGCATGGCCGTCTCGAAGACCGTCGGGACCGTCGCCGAGGACACGTCGCTCGCCGACCGCGGGAACACTCTCTACAAGGATACCGTCGTCGAGCGCGGCTCCGGAACCGCGGTCGTCGTCGAGACCGGTCCCGACTCCGAGATCGGGCAGATCGCGACCGCACTCGAGGAGGCCGAGGAGCGAGCGACGCCGTTCCAGGCCGAGATGGACCGGCTCGGCAAACTCATCGCCGCCGGCGTCGTGGGTATCGTCGCGATCATCGCGATCGCCGAACTCGTCGTCGGCGACACGCCGCCGCTGCAGGTCTTCCTGACGGCGGTCGGGATCGCAGTCTCGGCGGTTCCGGAGGGGCTCCCCGCGGTCGTCACGCTCTCGCTCGCGCTCGGGGCTCGCCGGATGGCCGACCGGAACGCGCTCGTTCGCCGGCTGCCGATCGTCGAGGCGCTCGGCTCGGTCGACGTCATCTGTACGGACAAGACGGGAACGCTCACCGAGGAGGAGATGACGGTCCAGCGGATCGTCGCCGATCGGGGGGTCTACGAGGTGACCGGCACCGGCTACGACACCGACGGCGAGTTCCGCCGGGACGGCGACCCCGTCGACACCGATCGCGTGGCCGACGTGCTCCGCTGTGGGATGCTGTGTAACGACGTCGACGTCGGAACGCGGGAACGGGACGCGGAAGGAGACGACGGTGGTGGCGGCGACGGAGGTGTGCCTGCGGGCACCGGAGTCGATGGCGACCGGACCTATCTCGGGGATCCGACCGAGATCGCGCTGTTCGTCGCCGCACGGAAGGCCGGGTTCGATCGCGATCGACTCGACGAGGCGTACCCCCGCATCGGCGAGGTCGACTTCACCTCGGCGCGCAAGCGGATGACGACGGTCCACCGAACGCCCGACGGGGGGACGGTCGCCTACATGAAAGGGGCGCCCGAGACCGTCCTCGAACGCTGTGATCGCGAACTCGTCGACGGCGAAATCGTCCCTCTTACCGACGATCGGCGGGCGGAGATCGAGGCCCGGAACGAGTCGCTGGCGGCGGACGCGTTCCGCGTGATGGGCTTTGCCTCCCGGCCGGACGTCCCTCCCTCGCAGGCCGAGGCGCCGGACGAGACGATCGAGCAGGGGATGGTCTTTCTCGGCCTGCAGGGCATGCTCGATCCGCCCCGGCCCGAGGTGCCGGACGCGATCGCGGCCTGTCTCGACGCCGGCATCGACGTGGTGATGGTCACCGGCGACAACGCCGTGACGGCGCGGGCCGTCGGCGAGGCGATCGGCCTGCGATCGACGCGCGTGATCTCGGGTCCCGAACTCGAGGCGATGAACGACGAGGAACTGGCCGACGTCGTCGAGGAGGTCGACATCTTCGCGCGGACGTCGCCCGATCACAAGACGCGGATCCTCCAGACGTTACAGGCGAAGGGGCACACGGTGGCGATGACCGGCGACGGCGTCAACGACGCGCCAGCCGTAAAGAACGCGGACGTCGGCGTCGCGATGGGAATTCGCGGCACCGACGTCACCGAGCAGTCGTCGGACATCGTCCTGCTCGACGACAACTTCGCGACGATCCGGGACGCGGTGAAAGGGGGCCGCCGTATCTTCGACAACGTCCGCAAGTTCGTCAACTTCCTGCTGTGCTGGAACGCCGGCGAGGTGACGCTGGTGTTCGCCGGATCGATGCTCGGCTTCGGCCTCGTGATCTCGCCGGTCCAGATCCTCTGGATCAACGTCGTGACCGACGGGCTGCCCGCCCTGTCGATGGGCGTCGATCCGGCGACCGACGACGTCATGGACCGCGACCCCCGGCCGCCCGAGGAGGGCGTGATCACGGATCGAATCTCGATCTCGATCGTCGGCGTCGGAATCCTCATCGCGCTCACGATCCTGCCCCTGTACGCCCTCCACCGGGCCGATACGGCCCTCGCCCGGACGATGGTCTTTACGTCGCTCGTCGTCTTCGAGATCGCCGGCATCCAGTCGGTCCGATGGCGATACGGGCACGGGCCGTTCTCCAATCGGTGGCTCGTGATCGGGGTCGCCACCGCGCTCGCCCTCCAGTTGGTGGTGCTGTACACGCCGATCGGGATCCTGTTCGACGTCGTTCCGCTCGGACCGGGTCACTGGGCTCAGATCGGGATCGCGCTGGTCGCGTTCGGCGTCTTGCTGGCGCTCTTCGAGCGCGTCCTGGATCGGTACTACGATCGCTACTAAGTCCCCATCGCGGACCCCGACGCGATCCGAACCCGGGCCGATCGATCGCCGCGTGGACCCGGACCTGTCACCCGCACTCACAGTCAAGGCAGGACCTTGCCCGCCCGGGACCTACGTCGACTATGTTCCGCGTTCTGGTCCCGGTCGATGGCTCGTCGCAGGCGGCGGCCGCGCTCGAGGAGGCTCTCGAACTGTTTCCCGACGCCGAGATCGTCGTCTTGCACGTGATACAGGTCACCCGGATCCCGTCGGATCCGGATGTCACGCCCTACGAACACGCGAGGGAGGAGGGGGAAGCGATCCTCGAGGACGCGGAGGCGATCGCTGCCGAACACGAGCGCAGTATCGACACCGCGCTCACCGAAGGGCACGCCGGACGAGCGATCGTCTCCTGTATCGACGAGTACGATGCCGACCACGTCGTGATGGGCAGTACTGGCCGCTCCGGCGTGACGAGAGTTCTGCTGGGAAGCGTCGCGGAAACGGTAACGCGACGGTCCCCCGTCTCGGTGACGATCGTTCGGTGACGCACGCGCACACTGTCCGTCGCTCGCTCACCTGACGACCGTCACCGGGACCGGTGTCCGGCGGACGACCGTCTCGGCGACGCTTCCCAGGAGGACGCGCGAGGCACCGTCGCGGCCGTGGCTCCCCATCACGACGTGATCGATATCGTGTTCGTCGGCGTACCTGACGATCTCGCGCGACGGCCTGCCGGTGACCACCTCGGTCTCGATCGGTCCACCGTGCGCCCGCTCGTCGGCCAGTCGATCGAGCATCTCGCGCCGTCTCGCTCGCAGATCGTCGTAGTCCGACCCCCGTTTTTCGAGGTGGATCTCCGGCGGGCCGCCCGAGAAGACGTGCAACAGCGTGATGGCGGCGTCGGGGTACTCCTCGAGGGCGTAGTCGAGCGCCCGCCCTGCCTGTTCGGAGCCGTCGATCGGGACGATGACGTGTTTCGGCATCGCTGACCAGTATGTAGAGCACGTGCTCCGTATCCTCCTAATTCCTTCGCCGGGGTCCGCGACGCGGGTCAGCGCGTCGCCCGGAGTTCGTCCGCAGCCGTGTGATAGCCGTGAACGGACCGCTCGTCGAGTTCGGCCACGTGCCAGCGTCGGAGACTCTCGCGCGACCGGTCGCCTTCTATCAGCTCTTCGATATGTTCGACCAGTCGATCGGCGGCCAGTCGATCGGGGACGTTGACGTACAGTGCGCCCCGGTCCAGCAGATCGAAGGCCCGCTCGGTCGACCGGGCGCGGAGAATCACGTCCGTCCCGTCCGCGAGCGAGAGCAGTCGATCGGAGAGGGACGTCGAGTCGACCGTCGACACGATCAGTCGAGCGTCCTCGAGGCTCGCCTTCTCTCGAGTGTACGGTTCCATCGCGTTCCCGAAGACGTAACCGGCACACTGGGCGTCCAGGGCCGTCAGGAGGGCCGGATCGTTCTCGATGACGACGTACGGACGGTCGACGTCCTCGCAGGTTTCGACGAGCCGCTGACCCTGTCTCCCGTATCCGACGATGACGACGTGGTCGGAGACGTCGTCGGGGACGGCGCTTCGTTCGTCGACCTTCTCGTGGTGGCTCGCGAGCAGCCCACGATCGGTGAGCGTTCGGTAGACGCGCTCCGCGTGACGGTGACTGAGACTGGACGTGATCATCGTGAGCGCTGCCGTGAGAACGATGGCGTCGAACACCGACTGTCCCAGGATGCCGAGCAAGAGCGCCTCGATGGCGATGACGAGCGCGAACTCGCTGATCTGGTCGAGAGTGAGGCCGGTCAGCGTCGCCGATCGTGCCTCGTAGCCCGTGTGAATCAACAGGCCGATGGTGACCGCCGGTTTGACGACGACCGTCAGCACCACGAGGGTCGCCGCGACGATCACCGCGTCGGCCGTCGGCACGGACACGAGGGCGCCGAGTGTAACGAAGAAGACCGCGGCGAAGAAGTCCGTGATGGACGCCAGCCCGTTGAGCACGCCGATGTGTTCGGCGGGTTCGTGACGAACCGCGAGACCGGCGGCGAAGGCGCCGACGACGATCGAGACGCCGACGAGTTCCGCGGCAGTGAGGAACGCGACGAGCAACGCGACGACGCTGACGATCATCACCTCGTCGGACTCGTCCGCGAGCACCCCGACGTACTCGAACAGGACCCGGTTGATCAGGACGCCAGTTCCGACGATCGCGACGCCGAACCCCAGTTTCGTCGCGATCGACGGGGCTGTTGCTGCCCCGACGCTCATCGTGAGGACGAAGACGATCGCCAGTACGTCGTGGACGAACTGGATCGACTCCGCCAGGCGACCGTGAACGAGGTTCTCCCGGACGTCCGGTTCGAGGAGGGACGTTCCGACGGTCGTCGAGGAGAGCGCGGCCGCGACACCGAGATACGTCGCCTGTTCGGCCGAGAGGCCGACGAGAACGCCCGTCGCGACGCCGATCGACCCGGTCACGACGACTTGCCCGATCGCCACGAGTTCGCTGTCGTCGAGCACGAACCGGATCGCGTCGAACTGGATACGTGCGCCGAACGCGAACACGAGCAACGCGATGCCGTATCGGGCGAGTTCGAGCGTGAGACGTTCCTCGATGACGGTCCCGGTGACGAGCCCCGCGAGGATGAGAAACGGGATGGTCGGCAGATCGAACCGGTTCGCGACGAGGAGAAACGCACCGCCGACGACGAAAATAACCGAGAGTGCGGTCACCAGTTCACTCATGGTCTCGTCGCTCCGGGTCGAGCGTCTCGGGGAACGGTTCGGAACGTCGTAATCGCGCGACGTCCGTCTCGATCGCCGCCTCGAACGCCTCGACGTCTTCGAAATACGCCTCGAGATAGGCCGCGAGCCGTTCGGCGGTGAGCTGGGTACTCATCACGACGTAGTGCGCCCCGCGGGCGTAGAGTTCGCGGGCGTCGTCCGCCCACTGTGCTTCGACGAACACCGTCGTCTCCTCACTAACCGCCCCGAGAAGCACCTCGTTCACGTCCCGTTCGGGGGTCGAGGAGAGCACGAAGTCGGCTCGCCCCAGCCCGGCCTCCTTCCGAATCTCCGTGTGACGGAAGTCACCGTAGATGACGTCGTAACCGGCCTCGTCCAGCGTCTCGACGTGATCGACCGTCCGGTCGATGATGACGACGTCGTCGTAGTACGCCTCGAGCGGTTCGAGGGCGCTTCGCGACAGTTCGTCGTAGCCGATGACCACTGCGTGATTCCGGTACTCCGCTCGATCCATCTCGTGCTCGTCGCCGGTTTCCAGGCGACCGACGTGTGGGTGGAGGCGTTCGTAGAGCGCGTGACTGTACGCGATCGCGTAGACGGAGATGCTCATCGTGAGCAGGGCCACCAGACTGAGAAAGCCGAGGACTGGTGGCCCGATGACTCCCTCCGCGACCGCGACGGTGCCGACCACGAGCGCGAACTCGCTGACCTGAATCATGTTGGCACTGCCGAGAAACGCGGTTTCGAGGCTGAACCGCTGCCAGCGGATCAGGGAAAAAAACACCCAAAACTTGGCCGAAATCAGAACCAGCGAGGCGACGACGGCTTCCCGCCAGTAGACGACCAGGTCGGCCGCCTCCAATCCCAGGCCGATCGAGACGAAGAAGATCAGTATGAACAGATCCGTTATCGGTGTAATTCGATCCTGCAGTTCCGTGCTGTAGGGGAGCTGTGCGATGGCCAGACCGGCGAGGAACGCCCCCATCTCGATCGAGAGATCGAGTCGGTCGGCGACGAAGATGAACAGGAACGCCCAGCCGATGGCGATCAGGAAGAACACGTCTTCGTTGTCCGCGATACGCCGGAACACCACGGGCAACAGGTAGCGAGACGCGGCGATCGCGGCGAGACCGATACCGGCGACCAGGGCGAGGACCGTAAGGAGGGTGGTCGCGACGTCGATCGCGCTGTCCGGGCGGCCGAACGCCAGTAGCGTGAGCAAGACGACGACCACGACGTCCTGGACGAGTAGCACGCCGACGTCGATCGTTCCCTGCGGCGAGGTCACCTCGTCCCTGTCGGACAGCATCTTGACGACGACTGCGGTAGAGCTGTACATCACGGCGAGTCCGATCAGCAACGACTCCCGGAACGAAAAGCCCACCAGTAGCGCAGTCCCGAGTCCGACGAGACAGACGAGTCCCATTTGCGGGACGGCAATCATGACGACCGGACGGAAGACGTGCCTGACGTCCTCGATTCGCATCTTGACACCGAGCAGGAACAGCAGGAACGCGAGTCCGAGTTCCGACATCGTCTGCGTGAGTTCGCCGGGCGTACCGATGCCGAGGACGGCGGGTCCGAGCAGCAACCCCGTCAGGATGTAGGCGACGATGGTCGGCTGCTCTAGCTGTTTCGCGACGACGCTGGTGACGGCAGCGGCCACCAGAATGATGGTGAAATCCGCCGGGAGCGCTATCTCGGATGCCAGTGCCATTGGCGCGGTAGCCCACACTACTGCTGGTCGCCGGTTAACGCTGTTGACGGGACGCTGACAGGGCGCGATCGACCCGTCTTGGGGGGCCTCGACCGGCAACGGCGAATCGGGTTCACGCTCCGGTGCACCCGTCGAACCGACGTTCGACTTGAGGCTGGAAGCTACCTCTCGTGAACCGCGTCGCGGACGAGTCGTTCATCGCACGATCATCACCGGCACTGGTGCCCGTTTGACGACGGTTTCCGCGACGCTCCCCAGCAGGAATCGCTCGGCCCCGGTGCGGCAGTGACTGCCCATCACGATGCGATCGACGTCGTGCTCCTCGGCGTACTCGAGGACGACGTCGGCCGGGTCGCCGAACTCGAGGACGGTCTCGACGTCGCGTTCGCCGGCGATCTCGCGAGCGTCGTCGAAGACTTCCTGTGCCTCGGCTTCGGATTTCTCCCGCCACTCACGCCAGTACGCCGGCGAGACCGAGCCCGGCGGTGCCCCGTCGTCGAACGTCGGCCGCATGACGTCGATCAGACTGAGCCCGGATCCGATCGGGTCCATCACGTGAACGACGACGACGTCGGCGTCCGGATAGTCGGTCAGCGCCGTCTCGAGCGCTTTCGTCGAGAGTGGTGACCCCTCCGTCGGAACGAGGACCGTCCGCGTCATACGTCCCGTACGGGCCGTCGGTGCAAATATAGTAGCCACTGAACGTTACTGCACACCTGATCACAGGACAGCTTTGCGATCAGTGTGTGAATCGTTTCAGTGGCTACTATAGCCGGGGGCGCGCACCCGATCGACGGCAGGGTATCTCCCCACTCACCGGCGTTCCCGCCCCGTGGGAACTGGCACGGGGTCTTCGATGATCCAGGGCGAACCATTCCATAGAGGGGATCGAACGTGGTCGACTACTACGACAAGGTCATCGCCGGCATCGCGGGAAGCCTCCTCGGAGGCCTTCTCATCGGCGTCGTGGCCCCGATCGCGGTCCAGAGCGGACTGTTCCTCGGGACGCTCGCCGCGACGCTCCTGGTGTACGACGCCGTCTTCCGGAACCCGCCCGTGCCGGCGACGGATCCGCGGGTCGCGGCCGCGGCGATCGTCTGGCACGCGGTGCTGTTCTCCCTGGCGATCGCCGTTTTCGCCGGCTAGTTGACGCGACTCTCGCTGAAACGGCCGATTCCCACCAGTCCGGCGGAGCGGGAACAGGGGATACAATCTTGGTCGTTACCGGTGTAGCTGATCACCGATGGGAGATCAGACCCAATCCGCGTCGTTCGAACAGGTTACGGACGTCGACGCCGAGTCTCCGACGCTCGTCGAAGGGTTGCCCGGTCACGGGCTCGTCGCCTCGATCGCCGTCGATCAGATCACGGACCAGCTGGGGCTCGAGCACGTCGGGAACG
The DNA here is from genome assembly GCF_023566055.1 of Halosolutus amylolyticus. Taxonomy (NCBI): domain Archaea; kingdom Methanobacteriati; phylum Methanobacteriota; class Halobacteria; order Halobacteriales; family Natrialbaceae; genus Halosolutus; species Halosolutus amylolyticus. The sequence continues at coordinate 1,246,296 of NZ_JALIQP010000001.1, forward strand.
TCGCGTCCGACGAGTTCCCCGCAGTCGTGACGTTCGACGACGGGCTCGTCCACGACCTCGTCCGCGTCTACGGCGGCGCCGATCCGGCGGTACTGACCCTCGAGAGCGACCTCGCGCTCCCGCAGCGGTCGTTCGAACCCCTGGCCCGGTGTGTCCTCTCCGACCTCGCAGACGAGTTCAGCCGTGCGATCTTCATCGCGGGCGCACCGGCCGAATCGGAGGAACAGATCGGCGACGTGACCGGCGTCGGGACCACCGAGGCGATCAAGAATGACCTCGTCGACGCGGGCATTTCGGTGCCCGAAGAGCCGGGACTCGTCGGCGGCATCACCGGCGCGCTCGTCCGGGAGTGTTACCAGGCGGACGTCCCGGCCGCACTGCTGATCGTTCGCTCCCACCCGTTCCTCCCGGATCCGAAGGCGGCGAAGGCGGTGATCGAAACCGCGCTCGAACCGCTCGTCGACTTCGACGTCGACACGACGGCGCTCGACGAGCAGGCCGACGAGATCCAGCAGCGCATGCAACAGGTCGCACAGCAGTACCAGCAGGTGGCCGAAGAGCAAGGGGGCCAGCAACAGCAACAGGTCCAGACCGGAATGTTCCAGTGATCCGATCGTCACGTCCTGGGAGCCGCCTGCAACCTATATATCCCGTCCAGTGGTTGAATCGGCACGGCCATGTACGACACGATCCTCGTGGCGACGGACGGGAGCGACTCGGCGAACCGCGCGGTCGATCACGCGATCGATCTCGCGTCCACGTTCGACGCCGATCTCCACGCGATATACGTCGTCGACACCCGGCGGTACGGCGGTTCGATGCTGGGGAACGCGGACGATGTCGTCGCCGACCTGGAAGACCGCGGTCGAGAACTCCTCGACGACGTCGCGGAACGCACGACCGTCGAGGTGACGTCGACGATCCGTGACGGTCGCCCACACGAGCAGATCGGGGCGTACGCCGACGAGATCGACGCGGACCTGGTGGTGCTCGGCAACCGCGGTCTCGGTTCCGGCGGCGAGATCGGCAGCAACGCCGAACGGGTCGTCAGGTACGTCGATCGACCGGTGATCACGGCGTGACCGGTGCCCGCGATCGGCTCCCCCTCGATCGTGGCGGATGGATCGAACCGCCGAGGGTCTGGCGCCCCGGCGTGAGTTATTTGACGGCGTTCGATGTGAATAACCCTGTTCGATGTACGATACGATACTCGTCCCGACAGACGGCAGCGACCCGGCGAACCGAGCGGTAGAGCACGCACTGGAACTCGCGGACCGGTACGACGCCGACGTCCACGCGATGTACTGCGTCGAGACCCACCGCTACGGCGAACCGGCCCTGAGTAGCGCCGAAATCGTTCTCGACAATCTCGAGGATCAGGGCGCGGCGATGCTCGAGGAACTGGCCGACCGCGCGGACAACGTCGGCATCGAGTGCACCTGGAACGTCTGCCACGGCCGACCCTGGGAGGAAGTCCACCGGAAGGGCGAGGAACTCGACGCCGACCTGATCGTGATCGGGTTCCAGGGCCAGAGCCACGATCGGACCGGGAAGATCGGCAGCGTCGCCGAACGCGTGGTTCGCAACGCCGATCGGCCGGTGTTGACCGCCTGAGGCGACGTCCGGGGTTCGGACCGGTCCGAGAGCTTCGGGACCGGGTTGCGTCCGAGAGCGATTGGGTGGCGCGATCGACTTCTCAAAATACTAGAACATCAGCTCAGCCTCAAATTGATAACGTTTCCTGATAGTCAGTCAAAGGCTGTAAACACGTTATTAGTGCTGAGCCCTACGATTCATCTTGATGACAGACTCCGACCGAATGTCGCGACGAACGATGCTGATGATCACCGGTGCAGCGGGCATGACGGCGCTCGCCGGCTGTGGTGGCTCGGATAATGGGGATGGAAACGGTGGCGGCAACGGTGACGAAAACGGGGCCGCCGACGCGGACTGGGAGAGCGTCGAGGAGTTCTACTTCAACGGGCAGATCTCCCACTGGGGGGCCGAGGAACCGGCCTTCCTCGAGGGCGAGGAGAACCCGACGATCACGCTCATCGAGGGTCAGGAGTACACCTTCAGGTGGTACAACAACGACGGGGTCCAGCACAACATGGAGATCCGCAACGAGGACGACGACGTCGTCGAGGACTACCAGAGCGACGACGTCAGCGAGGAGGGCGAGGAGGCGTCGATCGAAGGCGTCACCGCGACCCAGGAGATGGCGACGTACATCTGCCAGTACCACGAGACTACGCAAGTGGGTGACATCGAGGTCCAGTCCGAGTGACGACCACGGATCGACCTCGATCCGTACCGAATTTCCGGCGTCGATCGCTCCGGATGCACTGCGATCTTTTGTGAGCCCGCTTAGTCGTGGCTCATCGGGACACAGAGGACCGGCACGTCGGCGTTGCGGACGACGTTTTCCGTGACGCTCCCGAGGAGTTTCCGCTCGAGTCCGGAGCGACCGTGCGTTCCGATCGCGAGGAGATCGATCGCGTGCTCGTCGGCGTAGTTCAGGACCGCCCTGGCGGGCGGGCCGGTCGCGACGGTTCCCGTGACGCTGACGCCGGCCGCTCGCGCGCGATCGCGGACCGTTCCGAGCGCGTCCTCGCCCTCGCGCTCGAGTTTCGTCAGGATCGTTCCGGGCTCTGCGCTCCCCGTGAATCGGCTCGTATCGGCCGAATAGATCGTGTGGAGCATCGCGTCGAACGCGTCCGCGAGGGTGACTCCCCAGTCGACGGCGACCTCGGCGCCCTCGCTTCCGTCCGTCGGGAGGAGGACGTTCTCCGTGGTTTCGGTGGTCAGTTCGACGTCCCCCGCTTCGGGCGGGACCGCGAGCACCGGGACGGGAGCGGTTCGAAGTACATTTTCGGTGACGCTCCCGAGCACCACCCGTTCGAGTCCCGCTCGGCCTCTCGTCCCCATCGCGACGACGTCGATCCCGGCCGCGTCGACGGTGCTCTCGATGATCCGGAACGGTTTCCCACGTTCGACCGTCGTCGTAACCTCGAGATCCGGGTCCCGCTTTTCGGCCGCCCTCGCGACGGTTTCGACGGCCGTCTCGGCCTCGGCCTCGATCGCCGCTCGCGCCTCGTCGGTGTCGTCCTCGAAGATCCCGGAGACGCCCTCGACCTCCGAGGTGTCGACGACCGAGAGGACGTGAACGTCCGCTCCGGCCGCGACAGCCAGGTCGAGGCCGCGTTTCGCTCCCGCGAGCGCGCCGTCGCTCCCGTCGGTCGGCAACAGAACCGACTCGATCGCGTCGTCGATCGGTGGCATACTCGACCCTTTCACTACCCCGCCGAATAACTGTCCGGGTACGTCTCGAGGGCCGGCACGTCCCTGGCGACCGCTCGAGCGTGCCACCGCCGATCGAGGCCGGGCCGATATTGGAACGGCCTCGTCGTCGTAGACGTACGTCGCCACTGCGGTGGGAAACCATCGATTGGCGAACCATTACGGTCGCTCGATTTTCGACGGGCGGCCGCACCTGCACCACGGCAGACGTATTTAACTGATTTTACAACCGTATGTTCGTCATGGTTTTCGGAACAACCGACGGTTTCCCTCGGCAAACAAGTGGTAATGTGACATGTTGGCGAGCTATCTATCGTGGGGTCCCGAGGTGTACGGGTTCGATCGACCCGGCTACTCGAGGCGCGGACGCCCGCACCGATCGTCCCCTCGAAGTTATTGTCCAGCGAATCGAACGGACGCGTATGACCTTCGTCGTCCCGTTCGATGGATCGGAGCTCGCAGAGGCCGCCCTCGTCAGGGCCGTCGAGTACGCGTCAGTCCTCGACGAGGAAGTTGTGGCCGTCTCGGTCGTCCCGGAACGGAAGCGCTACGCGCGAGAAAAGGGCTGGATCGGGGAAGACGAGTCGTACGACGTCGACGCGGTCGTCGGACGCCTCCGCGACCAGGTCCAGGCGCTCGCGCCGGACGCGACGTTCGAGTACGAGCGAATTCGCGAGTTTCCCCCCGAATCGAAACTCGCCGGCCACATCGAACGGCTGGCCCTCGAGCACGACCCGAGCGTCGTCTTCCTCGGGAGCGACAACGTCGGCCGGGTCGTGACCCCGCTGACGAGCGTCGGCGTCCACATCGCCGCGGACGAATCCTACGACGTGTTCGTCGTTCGCCAGCCCGAGCCACCGAAGGTCGACGCGATCGAGCCTCATCCCGAGTTCTACGGGCGGGAGGATTCGGCGTAGCGATCGGCGGGTCCGGGGATCGATCGCTCTCGCGTCGGCGCTACTGGTCGATCGTTCGCGCGGTCAGCGGGCGATCGAGAGTCCCGCTGAGGTGGCGTCCGTCGCGGCGTCGCTCCCGTCGGTGGCGATGAGAACGTCCTCGTACATACCGGCCCGTACACCGACTACGGTCTTGGCTCTGTTGACAGCCGGGGCGCTGTTCGGATGCGACGCTCGGGTTTCGATCTCCGGCCTGCCGGTATCCACCGCGAGTCGCCTGCGCTCCGGACTGCGGTCGATCGCTCCGGGGACGGTTCGCCCGCGAATCCGCGAGCGATTCCGGGGCGGAACCCGTCCACGAACCCGGTGAACGTCATTCCGGTCCGCCGTCCGTCGACTCCGGATCCGTCTCGCCCGTGGCCTCGGGTTGCGGGCCGCCCCCGGTCTGTGCCTCCTCGGCCGCTCCCCACCCGCCAGCGTCGACGACTTCGAAGAGTTTGCGCCAGTTCTCGTCGCCTTCACTCTCGGGGAGCTGATCGCGGAGTTGCTGGAAGTCGGACGGGGGAACCGCGGTCTCGACGAGGTCGACGACGACCCGGGCGTGGTAGGCCGCCTCCGGCGGATCGACGCCCTCGATCTCGCTGACGCGTTCGACGAATTCCTGCCAGTCGAACCGCTGGCCGTGTTCCTGAACTGCACCGGTCAGGTACCACCTGATCTCGAGCGGGAGCGAGCCGGCGAGGTCGGCGGCGTTTCCCTCGGGGAGTCGCTGCCCCAGCGTCATGAGGGTCGCCCGGATCGCCCGCACTGTTCGGCCGGTGTCCGGAAGCTCGAGGCGGTGCTGAACCGTCCCGGTGAATTCGTCGAAATTCATACCACGACGTTCGCGAACCAGCACCGTCAATCTAGGTGGTGGTCACGCCCTGCTTCGAGGGGCCACGCCCGTCGGGTCGGCGGCCGGCCGCGATCGACGGGTGGATATCATTGAAACGGCGGCTGAACGGACTCCATGACGCTCGTCGCCTTCGACTTCGACGACACGCTCGCCCAGTCCGACCCGGGTATCCTCCTCGGGAGAGAGTACGACGTTGCGAGCGAGACGCGTGGGCTCGTAGAGCAGGGGCTGCGTGACGAGATCGATTTCGAGACCAGCCTTCGAGGGCGCGTCTCGTTGCTCGAGGGGATGCCGGAACGCCGGGTCGAAACCGCGTTCGATCGGTGCCAGTTGCGTGACGGCGCCGCCGAGTTGATCGCGGATCTGCGACGATCCGACGTGTCCGTGGCGATCGTCACGGGGAGTTTCGAACGGGGCGTCGAGGCGACGCTCGATCGAGCCGGGATCGCGGTCGACCACCTCGTCGCGAATCGACTCGTGCTGGAAAACGGGGCGCTGACGGGCGACGTCGAAGGCCCCGTGCTCGACGACAGGAAAGATCGGTCACTGGGCGAACTCGCCGTCGCCGAGGGGGAGGACCTCGACCGGACGATCGCGGTCGGTGGCGGGGCCACGGATCTCCCGATGCTCCGCGCTGCCGGGACCGCAGTCGGGTTCGATCCGGTGCCGCTCGTCGAACAGCACTGCGACGTCGTCGTACCGTCGATGCGAAAACTCCGGCTCTACTTCGACCAGCACGACATCGTCGACGCTGACGGGACCTGACGCGATCGTCGCCACTGTGCCACCCCGTGGTGGCTCCGGACCCGGTTCGCGAGCGGTACGCGGGATCGCGATCCCTATTTCACCGTCCGGGCGAACCAGTCGGCTGCCACGTCGGCGACTTCTTCGAGTTCGCCCTCCCCTTCGAAGAGGTGCCCTGCTCCCTCGACGACGTGCAGGTCCTTCTCACAGGAAAGCTGAGCTTTGGCCTCGCGGTTGAGTTCGAGCACCTGGGTATCGCCACCGCCGACGATGAACAGGGTCGGTGCCCGAACCTCGTCGAGGACGTCGGACGCCATGTCGACGCGGCCGCCGCGCGAGACGACGGCGTCGACGGCGTCCTGCAGGCGCGCCGCTGCCCGGAGCGCGGACGCCGCTCCTGTACTGGAGCCGAAGTACCCGACGGACGCGTCACGAGTGGCCTCGCGATCCCACAGCCACTCGGTAGCCGCGACGAGACGGTCTGTCAACAGCGGGATGTCGAAGCGATTGTCGCGGATCCGGTCTTCCTCCTCGGTGAGCAGGTCGAACAGCAGGGTCCCGAGTCCCCGATCGCGGATGACGTCGGCGACGAAGTTGTTACGAGGGCTCTTTCGGCTGGACCCGCTCCCGTGAGCGAAGACGACCACCCCCGGCGCGTCCGCCGGGATTTCGAGCATACCTTCGAGTGTCACGTCGTCGACCGGGATGGATACGAGGGTCTCCGATCGCGGTGCCATACTCGACCCGACACCGGCAGCGATCTTTATACAGGGGGGTCGTCCCCCGCGAGTATCCCACCTGTGTGTTATATGTACTCGCATTCCGTGATTCAATCCGGGACGATGGCAGAGACTCGCCGATTCAGCGACCGGACGGACGCGGGAGAGCAACTCGCGGACGAACTCCGCGAGCGGGGACTCGACGCGGATATCGCGCTCGCCATCCCCCGGGGCGGCCTTCCGCTCGGCCGAGCGGTGGCCGACGCGCTCGACGTTCCGCTCGACGTCGTCGTCGCGAAGAAGATCGGTGCCCCGGGCAATCCGGAGTACGCCATCGGTGCCGTCGCGAGCGACGGGAGCGTCTGGCGGAACGAACAGGGCCTTCGCGGCTCGGGGGCCGACGAGGAGTACTTCCAGCAACAGCGCGAGGAGGAAGCAGCGAACGCCCGTCGGAAGGCCGAGCGCTACCGCGGCGATCGATCGGAACCCGACCTGACCGACGAGACCGTGGTCGTCGTGGACGACGGCGTGGCGACGGGATCGACCGTCAGAGCCTGCCTCAGGAAGCTCAGCGAAACGGACGCCGATCGCATCGTGCTGGCAGTCCCCGTCGGCCCGCCGGAGACGATCGCGGAACTGGAGGACGAGGCCGACGAGGTCGTCTGTCTCGAGACGCCGCGCGGTTTCAGGGGCGTGGGGCAGTTCTACGAGCGGTTCGGACAGGTGACCGACGAGGAGGCGATGACGTATCTGGAGCGGTGACCGGTGTGCGACCAGCGCCGTCGGTCGACTCTCCGAAACCGAGGCCGATCACAACGATAACGACCGTCGGACACGTGTTCGTCGTACGGCGCACCGATGGCAGCGTCGTCCCGGCGGTATTGCAGTCCGATCGAGCGAACGCATACAAATCATGGATATCGCTGACATCGTTTCGAAAGAGTACGTCGAATTCACCCCGGAGACGCCCGTCTCGAAGCTCGTCGGGACGTTCGCGGATTCCGACGTCAAGGGCGTCGTGGTCCGCGACGACGAGTTCGAGGGGGTCGTCACCAGGAGACAACTCGCCACGTCGCATCGCCAACCGAACGAAAAGCTCGGATCGCTCGTCTGGCACGTGCCCCGGCTCGCGCCGGACGAGGACGTCCGCAAGGTGGCACAGCTCATGATCGACAGCGATTCGCAGCTGCTCCCCGTGTTCGAGGGCCAGGAACTGGCCGGCGTCGTCACCGTCGACGCGATCCTCCGGAAGGTCGAGCCGTTCCTCGACGCGGCGACCGTTGCAGAAGCCCACTCCGCCGATCTCGTCTCGATCGAACCGGAGACCACCCTCGGCGACGCACTCAACGTCTTCCGGGAGAACCGCATCACGCACCTGCCGGTCGTCGAGGACAGCACGGCAGTCGGTATCCTCAGTCTCTACGACGTGACCGGCATCACCGTCCGGGCCGAGGTACAGAGCCAGGGCGGCGACGCGGGCGGGACGGATCCGTTCGGGGGTGAAATATCCGACAGCACGGCTCGTGCACGCCGTGGCGGCTACGGGGCCCGGGACGGTGAGTCCGCGCGGATGCTCGACCTCCCGGTCCGGGACGTCATGGTTTCGCCGGTTCGCACGATCCACCCGGACGAGACGCTCGACGTCGCCGTCGCAGAGATGTTCGAGATCGACGCGTCGTCGCTGGTCGTCACCGAGAACGGCGCTCCTCACGGCATCGTGACGAAGACGGACGTTCTCGACTCGCTCACCTGGGAGGCCGGCGGGAACCGCGGCGTCCAGGTCTACGGCACCGACCTGATCGACGACGTGACCTACGACGAAATCATCGCGAAAGTCGAGAAGTTCGACGACCGGGACCACGGGATGAACGTCCTCGACGCGAAGGTCCACCTTCACGAACACGACGAGACGCGCCGCGGGAGACCGCTCCTGCTCGCTCGCGTCCGACTCCACACCGATCGGGGGCTGTTTATCGCCTCCGGGGAGGGGTACGGCGCGAGTCACGCGATCAACGAGGCGAGCAAGGTGCTGGAGCGACAGATCCGCGACGAGAAGACCTACGGACGGACCAAGAAACCCCCGGACGAGGAGTTCTGGGAGAAACGCTTCGGCTGGCTGCTCGAGGAGTGAGCGACCCGGCCACCGTGTCGTGGTCGTCGACGCTCTCGAGGTCGGGCGGGGACGGGCGTCGTGACGTCAGCGCACGACGGTCACCGGAACGGTCGCCCGCTCGACCAGCGACTTCGCGACGCTGCCGAGCATCAGCCCGGCGCGCTCCGATCGGCCCTGGTGGCCGACGAAGATCGTGTCGAAACCCTCGACCTCCGCATAGTCGGCGATCACCGGAACCGGATCGCCGTAGAGGTGTTCGCTCTCGACGTCGTGGCCGCGTTCCGCGGCGAGTTCGACCGCGTCGTCGAGGACGGCCTGGCCGCGCTGTTCGGCGTCTTCGACGCTTTCGATGATCAGTCGCTGGTCCGCGTCCGAGAGCGACGAGATCGGTTCGCTCCCGCCCTCGTCGTAGACGGTGGGGTCGACCGCGTGGACGACCGTGATCGATCCGCCCATCGCGTCCACGACGTCGGCGGCGTAGGCGAGGGCGTTCTCGGACGCTTCGGAACCGTCGACCGCTACGAGAGCCTTCATGCCCGTATCTTCGGTCCCGAGTCAGTTAAAACGAATCGTGAGGTCGAACTCCCTGCTCTACCGCAGGCGGGGCCCCGGTCACGTCTCCGGCCCGATACGCTTGACACGTCCCCGTGGACCGGACTCGAGCTTCACGAAGATTCCTTCGGGGTGGGTCCGTTCGTCGGTCAGGACGGCGCCGTCCTCCCCGACGACGCGGTCGCCGTTCTCCTGTTCGATCTCCACGGTCATCCCCTGGACGAGTTCGTCTCGGGTCGGAAGGTCCGCTGACACGTGTTCGACCGAACGGTGGCGAACCCCTTCGAGTGACGGCGTCGTTCCACTCGTTCGAACGCGTCCACGAAAACCGTGTCCAGTCGTCGATCGATCGCATATGCCGGGTGGTACCGGTTCGCAGGAAACACATTTATCGTTTCGTCGCCTACGATCGGTCACAATGATGGCGACGACGCACGCGCTCTGGGGGATGGTGCTCGCACTTCCCGTCCTCGCGATCGCCCCGGAACTCGCACCCGTCGCGTTCGTGGCGGGGTTCGTCGGCGGGCTGGCTCCCGATCTGGACCTCTACACGGGCCACCGGAAGACGTTCCACTACCCCGTCTACGCGTCGATCGCGGCGGTGCCGGCGCTGGCAGCGGCGCTCCTCGCGCCGACGACGCTGACGGTCGCACTCGGCGTGGGACTCGCCGCGGCGGCCCTCCACGCGGTGGCCGACGCCTTCGGCGGGGGCCTCGAGCTACGGCCCTGGGAAGGAACCTCCGAGCGGGCGGTCTACAGCCACTATCACGATCGATGGGTCCGCCCCCGTCGCTGGGTCCGTTACGACGGCGCTCCCGAAGACCTCGCGCTCGCCGGCGTCGCGGCGGCGCCGCTGGCAATGATCGGTACCGGGCCGATCACGACCGTCGTGCTCGCGTTCGTCACGGTGTCGGCCGTCTACGTCCTGTTGCGCAGGCACCTCGCCGGCGTCGCCGAGCGCCTCGTCCGGCTGGTTCCGGACTCGCTGACTCCCTATCTCCCCGCCCGATATCGGCGGGCCTGACGCGGTCGCGACGCCGACTGATACGGTCCCCTGTACCGAGTTCCCGGCGCACCAGCGATCCGTCTGCGGGTGCGCCAGAACTGACGGACAGTAGTCCGTATGACCGACCGGGTGGGTCGCGTCCACGACTGATCGACGATCGGGACTGTCGGGCCCGAGGCCGCCAGCCTGACGCCGGCCGGTACTGCTCGGCAGTCGGGGCCGCCGCGGCCACTATGGCGCTCCGGAGTGAAGACTGGCGTATGTCCAGCAGGATTCTCGTTCCGGTCGATGGCTCGCCGCTGTCCATGCGTGCGCTCCGGCACGCGTTGCGGACGTTTCCCGACGCGGAGATTACGGCCTACCACGTGGTCGACCTGTTCGAACCCGACACCGTCCCTGACGTCGAGTCGTCGTACGAACCGATGATCGGCTCGCCCGAGTGGTACAGCGTCGTCGACGACGCGACCGACCGGCTCTTCGCGGAGGTCGACGAGATCGCCGCGGACTACGATCGATCGGTCGCGACCGAGTCGGACATCGGCGATCCGAAGCGACTCGTCGTCGAGTACGCCACGGAGGAAGACGTCGATCACGTCGTCGTCGGCTCTCACGGACGGATAGCCCCACAGCGATCGATCTACGGGAGCGTCACCGAGGCGGTCGTGCGCCGCGCACCGGTTCCGGTCACCGTCGTTCGGTGAGGGCCCCTGTGATACGGTTTACTGTACGTCAGTTCCGGCGCAACCGCGATCCGGGCGGCGGTTGCGCCGGTACATCGGTACAGCAATCCGTATGAGTCGACGCTCGCACCGACTCGCCAGCCGTCCGTCGTCGGACCGCCGTCTCGACGATGGTGTTCTCGCCGCGATCCGTCTCTACCGTCCCCGTGAGACGTCTCCGTCGTTCTCTCACTGTGGGAGTCGTCCCCAAGGTTGTTCACCCACAGGTACCAAGTGCTACCATGGCGTTTCTCGTCCCCTTCGACGGGTCCTATCTGGCGGAGGCTGCACTGATGCGGGCGGCCGAGTACGGCGAGGCGCTCGACGAGGACGTGATCGCGCTCTCCGTCGTTCCCGACGACGAGTCGTACGCGATCGACGTCGGGTGGTACGAGCAGCGAGAAGACGACCCGTTCAGCGTTCAGTACGTCGCGGGCAAACTACGTGACGGCGTGGCCGACATCGCCCCCGAGGCCGCGTTCCGGCACGAGCGGATCGACACCGGGACGGCCGCCGCGATCGCAGCCCGGATCACCGAGATCGCCGACGAGATTCGGCCGTCGGTCGTCTTCCTCGGCACGGAGAACGTCGGCGAGATCGCCCAGCCGGTGACCAGCGTCGCCGGCGGCGTCGCCGAAAACGCGACGTACGACGTCCACGTCGTCCGGTACTACGCACCGCCGTCCATTCCAGCGGTTGGACTCGAGGAGGGGTCGTACACGGAGGGGTGACCGAAGGGGCGGTCACGGCTCGCCGGGGATCGACTGCCGAGACGTCACGGCTCACCGAGGACCGACTGCCATGGCGGTCACGACTCACCAGGGATCGACTGGTCACGACCGATGAACGTACGAGTGGCTTGATGACCGTCCGGGTCGAACGAATCGGTATGTTCAGCACCGTACTCGTCCCGACGGACGGCAGCGCCGGCGCCGAAGCGACGATCGCCCACGCAACCGAACTGGCCGACGCCTACGGCGCGGCCGTCCACGCCCTCTCGGTCGTCGACACCGGTGTCGAACCGATCGGACTCGGGGCCGACGATCGCGAGTCGCTCTACGAGTCCTCCGAGCGACGGGGCCGCGAGGCGACGATCAGGATCACGAATCGGGCGGAAGAGCGCGACCTGCAGGCCGCACGGGACGTTCGCGAGGGCGTCCCCTACAGGGAGATCCTCGCGTACGTCGACGAGGTCGACGTCGACCTGATCGTCATGGGGACCCACGGCCGGACCGGAGCCGATCGGGTTCGCCTGGGCAGTACCACCGAACGGGTGATCACGCGGGCGGACGTGCCGGTGCTGTCGGTTCGGCTGGCGGAAAGCGAGGAACCCGTGCCCGGGGACGGCGGCTACGATCGACTCGTGATTCCGACGGACGGGAGCGACGCCGCCGAACGCGCCGCGGAGGCGGCACTCGACATCGCCGGGAAGTACGACGCTGACGTCCACGCCGTCTACGTGGTCGACTCGACGACGTACGACCTCGAGGACGCGCCCCGGAGTATCGTGGGGTTGCTCAAAGAGGGCGGACAGAATGCGACGGAGACGATCGCCGAGATGGCACGCGAGCGAGGTCTCGACGTGGGAACCGACGTCCGCCGCGGCGCTCCGGCCGAGGAACTGCTCGACTACGCCTCGGGTGTCGACGTCGACCTCGTCGCCATGGGCACGCGCGGGAGTGCGGTCGGTTCCGGCCGACTCCTCGGGAGCACGACGGCGCGCGTCGTCCGGCGATCGCCGATCCCCGTCCTGACGGTGAACTAAGTAGCCACTGAAAGTCACTGCACACCTGATCGCAGGACAGCTTCGCGATCAGTGTGTAAATCGTTTCAGTGGCTACTATAGGGGCCCGCTACTCGTCCGGTTCGAGCGCCGGCGGGAGCCCCTGGTGTTTGATGCCGGTCCGATCGTCGATCCGGAACTCGTAGACGGCCACCTCGCCAGAGAGGGAGGCCGTTTCGAACAGGTCCGGGCGCCACACGTCGCCCATGATCTCCTCGAGGTCGTCCCACTCCGACTCGGGGACGGCGGCGATCGATCCCGACAGGAGCACGCTCTGCCAGTTGTACATCGTGTCGACCGCGAAGACGAGGAAGCTCGCGGTGTCTGCCGCGTTGCTCATCGCTTCTTTCCGGCTCCCGGCCCCGAGGAGATACGTGAAATAGAGTCGGCGGTCCCCGTCGTACCCGAACGATAGCGGAAGGAGATACGGGCCGTCCTCCCCGGGGAGGCCGAGCACGCCCATCTTCCGGTTCGACAGGAAGTTTCGAATCTCGTCGTCGGTCATCTCGGCCAGGCCGTACTCCCGTAGTTCGTCGACGGACATACTGTGACGGACTCCGGGCGGCACGAAAAAGCCTCACCCCGTCTGCGCTCGCCGAGGGCCGATCGGACACGCCTCCAACCCTGCTCCGAAACCCGCGCGTCTACTCCGAAATCCGGGCTTCGAGCGTCGATCGCAGGTCGTCCGTCTCCGCCTGCAGCCCGTCGCTGATCCGGACGTCGTACGGGGCGGGATCCTCGATTCGACGGTGTCGCTCCGGCAGTTTCCGACGCTTCTTACGGGCAGTTTCTCGGATTTCGTCGAGGCCCGGGATCTCGTAGACGCGATCGCCGTCCTCGATGACGGTGACCAGTTGCTCCTCGCCGGGTCCCGACTCGCCCCGGAGTCCGAGGACGTCGCCGGCGTACTCCCCGTCGGATTCGATCCGGCGGACGCTTTTCGCCCCGGGATAGGTCACCTTCCCTTTCGAGAGTTTCATCGTCGGCTGCATCTCGCCGTCGCGTTCGACCGCAACGAGTTTGTAGACCCCCTCGACCTTGGGGGCGTCCGTACTCGTCACCAGGGCGGTCCCCGGTCCGAAGCCCGCGCCGACGCCGCCGCGATCGAAGAACTCGTGGATGGCGTACTCGTCCATCCCGGAGGAGATGAACTGGTCGACCTCGGGGATCACCTCGTCGACGGCTTTCGAGAGCGCCGCGAGATCGCCCGAGTCGAGACGGACGCCGCGGAGATCCACGTCCTTGCGTTCGGCGATCGCGTTTGCGACCTCCGCACCCCGAACGGTGTCGTAGGTGTCGATCAGGAGTACGCTCTCCGACCCGTACTCGTCGACGAACGTCTCGAACGCGTCGCGTTCGTACTCGAAGCTCTGGACCCACGAGTGGGCCATCGTCCCCGAGACGGGGATCCCGAACGCCTCGCCCGCGGCGACGTTCGAGGTGGCGTCGAAGCCGCCGACGTACGCGGCCCGCGCGGCCTTCATCCCGGCGTCGGTGCCGTGGGCGCGTCGCGACCCGAAGTCGACCAGCCGCTGGCCGTCCCCCTCGCGATCGATCACGTCCCGCATCCGGCTGGCTTTCGTCGCGATCAGCGACTGGTAGCCGACCTGGTTGATCAGCGCGGTCTCGAGGAGCTGTGCCTCCTGGATGGGTGCCGTCACCTCGAGCAACGGCTCGTTCGGGAACACCGGCGTCCCTTCCGGCAGCGCGCGAATCTCGCCGGTGAACTCGAAGTCGGCCAGCCACGAGAGAAACGCCTCGTCGAAGTCCTGTTCGGCCAGGAACTCGAGGGCGCGATCGCCGAACGAGAGGGTCTCGACGTAATGGACGGCCTGTTCGAGTCCCGCGGCGATCATGTACCCCCGGTTCGGCGGCAGGTCGCGGACGAAGAGACTGAACGTCGCTCTCGGGATGTGGTCCTGTGCGTGGTAGGCCTGCATCATCCGCAGCTCGTAGAGGTCGGTAAACAGCGGGAGCGTCTCCTGGGTCAGGTAGCCGAAGCTGGTTTCGGACATCGGATCACCTGCACGAACTACGTGAATCGTGATAATTGTCGGTGTCTGTTCAACTCAACGCGGTGTGTCGCCCTGACGTCACGCGATTTCGACGGCATCAGTCGCGTCGAGAACGGCCGAAACGAGATCGCACTCGTAGTAGCGGACCGTCTTGCGCTGCCGATCGTAGTCGACGATCTTTCCGTCCTCGAGCGACGGCAGGTGGACGTGGTGGAGTTCCGTCTTCCAGGTGGCTGTCTCGCGCCTGTCGGTCACGGTGGACAGGGTCGCTGCCAGGTTTTCAACTCTCATCTCGTTGTCGTCGTACCCGTCCAGTACGGCGACGATCGCTCGGCGCCGAGATTCCGCGAGCAATCGAAGGACGGCGTCCGCATCGCACGTACAGTGGACGGTGCCGTCGTCGTCGACGATCGAGCACTCAGTCATGGTTTTCGGTGGTTGAACTTCGATCGCGTGGCCTAAAGTAGGCGTACCGTCTTCCCACCGCGTGATAGATCGTCGATCGGTGAACCGTCAGGATTTTCGAACGGCGACGGGTCGACGGCGACAGTCGATGCCGGGGGCTCTCGGCGGGCGTCCCGCGGGCGAGCGCGGTCCGGATCGCCGGAATCGCCGGTGCCGGCGATCGATCACCGGACGACCGTCACCGGAACCGACGCGCGGCGAACGACCTGTTCGGCGACGCTACCCAGCAGAACCCGCGAGACGCCCGACCGACCGTGACTGCCGAGGACGATCGTGTCGACGTCGGCGTCGTCGGCGAACTCGACGATCCCGCGGGCCGGCGACCCGACGATCGTCTCGGTCTCGATCGACGCGTCGTGGTCGGCGCGATCCTCGGCCATCTCGAACAGCTGTTCGGCCTGCTTCTCCGCCGCTTCGATCGCCAGCTGGAAGTTGTACGGTGCGTCGCCGCTGTAGGCCGATATCGACGGGTTGAGGACGTGCAACACCGTGATGTCGGCGTCGGGATACGTCTCGAGGGCGTGGTCGAGTGCCTTTCGTGCCGGGTCGGAGTCGTCGAGCGGGACGAGAACGTGCATAGCCGATCGTTCGACCGGTCGCCGTATATACCGCAGGGAACGTTCCCGATACGTGGACACTCGATCCGGCTGAACGTTTCGACAACTCTCCCTGCGTGGGAAGAGTCGACAGCAGGTATTCCGACGGGCCACAACAGTTACGTATGAACGTACGCGAAATCGTCGCCGACGAGTTCGAGACGTACGACGAGTCGACGCCGCTGTCGAAACTCCGCGGCGCGTTCGAGGAGACCGGCCGGCAGACGCTGCTGATCACCAGCGACGGCGCGTTCGAGGGCGTCGTCACCCGGCGAGACGTCCTCTCGTCCCACCAGAAGACCTCCCGCAAGGCGTCCTCGCTCGCCCGCCCGGTCCCGACGATCGATCGCGACGAGGACGTCCGGGAGGCCGCACGGCTCATGATCGCCGGCGACACCAGGGCGCTCCCGGTGCTCGACGGCGAGGACCTCGCGGGCGTCGTTCGTGCGGACGACCTCCTGGAACTGGTCCAGCCGTACCTGTCGGTGCTCGCGGTCGACGACGTCGCGACGCGGGAGGTCGTCACCGTGGGCCCGGACGAGTCGCTGGGCGCGGTGCTCTCGACGTTCCGGACCGAACGCATCCAGCACCTGCCCGTCACCCAGTCCGGGACCGACGAGGTCGTCGGCATCGTGAGTCTCGCCGACGTCCTCGAGTTCGTCACCCGGGAACTCCAGCGCTCGCAGGGCGGCGATCCGGCGGCCCACATGGACGCCGCCTCCGGCGGCCACCACGGCGGTTTCGGCTCCCGGGAGGGCGAGAGCGACGACCTGCTCGGCCTGCCGGTGCGCAACGTGATGGTCGAGACCCTCGGGACCGCACGGGCGAGCGAAACCGTTGACGAGACGCTCGCGACGATGCTCGAGCACGGGGCCTCCTCCTCGATCGTCCTCGACGAGGCGGGCGCTCTCGACGGCATCGTCACGAAGACGGACCTGCTCGAGTCGCTGACCTGGACCGACGAGGGACGGCTTCCCGTGCAGATCTACGGCGCGGACCTCCTGTCGGATCTCTCGCGATCGGCCCTGGCCGATCGGATCGAGGCGGTCGCGGAGAAGTACGCGGAGATGCGCGTCCTCGAGGCCAGGGTCCACCTCCAGAAGCACACCGAGCAACTCCGGGGCGTTCCCCTGCTCCTGGCCCGGGTTCGGCTCTACACCGACAAGGGGCTGTTCGTTGCCTCCGGCGAGGGGTACGGCGACGGTCACGCCGTGTCGCTCGCGCTGAACGCGGTCGAACGCCAGATTCTCGAGGGGAAGACCCACGCTTTGAGCGAGCGGACCGACGACGACGCGGACGTCGCCAAGATGTACGGCTGGTGGCTCAGCGAGTGATACGGTTTACTGTACGTCAGTTCCGGCGCAACCGCGATCCGGGCGGCGGTTGCGCCGGTACATCGGTACAGCAATCCGTATGAGGAGCGGCGACGCTCGATCCGGTCGGATGCGATCGCCTTCGGACCCGTTCACTCGCCCGTTTTCCGGCCGGTGATCGACTCGATCTCCAGTTCGTAGATCTCGAGGTCGATCGCCTCGACGTCCTGGTCGAAGACGTACAGCCGGTGGAACGACTCGTTGAGCGTCGTCGCGTCGAAAGCGTCCCGTTCCGAGTCGTCGAGTTTCCGCAACGGGCCCCTGACGAGCACGCTCCAGCTATCCGTGCCCGAACCGTCGCTGTAGAGACTCAGGCAGGCGTCGGTCGTCGTCTCGACGTACGCCATCTTCGTACTCGACCCGTCGTCCGCCAGCCGGATATACAGCGACTCGCCGTCGTAGTGGTATCCAACCGGGATCGCGTAGGCGGACGAATCGTCCGCAAGTCCCAGAACTCCGACCTCTCCCGCTTCGAGGCGGCGATCGACCTCGTCGGCCTCCATGCCGAACGTGTACACGTACTCGATTCTGTCCATGGTGAACGTACGGTCACGATACCTATGAAGCTCTCCCGCCGGCGTCGGGCGATCGATTCCGGGTCGAACTGCCGACGGGAACTCAGCGCCCGCTCGATCGGCGCGTTCGAACGTACTGGAGCGCGACGACGAGCGCCGCGACCAGACTGGCGAGTTCGTACGGCTGGGCGTGAAACGTCAGCACGGCGGTGGCGACGAACAGCGCCCCGGCGAGGACGGCGTAGCCGACCCCCGGATCGCCGTCCGGCGTCGGTTCGACCGGCTCGGTCCTGACCACCAGTTCGCCGCGTTCGAGCTGGCCGAACACGGCGTCGAACCGGGCGGGTGCTCGCGCGAGGACGGGGGCCGACTCCCGCAGGTCCCGTTTGACGTCCTCGAACAGCACTTCGAACTCGCTCTCGATGAACCCGTGGTCGACGAGGAACGATCGCGTGACGGCGATGAAGTCGAACTCGGGATCGAGGCTCCGGCAGACCCCTTCGCCGACCGTCCCGACCCGCATCAGCAACATCACGTTCGGCGGGATGCGAAACGGGAAGTCGTGGAGCATCGAGAGCAGTTCCGTGATGATCAACTGCCAGGTGACGTCCGATCGCCCCTCGAGGTTGTCGATCACCAGTTCGAGCACCCGCCGGACCGCGGCCCGGTCGACCGTCGGTTCGAGAACCTCGAGCGCGACGAGCGTGTTCAACAGGCCGTCGACGTCGCGGCGAACGAGGGTGCGATAGAGGCTCGTGATGTCCTCCTGTTCCTGTGGCGAGAGCCGCTGGCTCATGCCGTAGTCGTAGATGACCAGCCGACCCTCGTCGGTCACGGCGAGGTTGCCGGGGTGTGGATCCGCGTGGAACACCCCGTCGACGAGGCCCATCTTCAGGTACGTCCGGGCGATCAGCGTCGCCATCTCGGTCGGCCCCAGCCCCGCGTCGGCGAGCGCGTCGTCGTCGGTGATCTTTCGCCCCTCGACGTACTCCATCGCCACCACGCGATCGGAACACAGCTCGTCGTAGGTGTCCGGGACGACGATCCGATCGTCGTCGGCGAAGTTGGCGTCGATCTCCCGCATGATCGTCGCCTCGCGCTCGAAGTCCAGTTCCCCGAGGATGATCTCCTCGAAGTCGTCCGCCGCGTTCTCGAGCGAGTACCGCTGGCGTTCGTCGGCGAACGTCGCGAGCAGCGGCACGAGACCCCGGATGACCCGCAGGTCGCGTTCGATCTGCGACACGAGCCCCGGCCGACGGACTTTCAGCGCGATTCGATCGCCATCGTAGTCGGCGGTGTAGACGAACGCGAGCGAGCCGCCGGCGACCGGTTCGACCGACTCCAGGTCGATGCCGTCGCGGAGTTCCGCCTGGAGGACGGCGAACGGATCGCCGCCCGCATCCTCGGGGACCTCGTCCTGCAAGGTCGCGAAGACCTCGACGTACGTCGGCGGTACGATGTCCGGCCGCGTCGAGAGCACCTGCCCGACCTTGATGAACGCCGGCCCGAGGTCGAGCATCGTCTCGGTGAGTCGCTCGGCGCGGGCACGGTGGACCTCCGTGGAGACCGTCCGGGACGGGCCGAACAGCAGGAACCGACGCCGATCGCGCAGGAACGCGATCGCGACGGGGAGGAATCGAACGAGGACCTGCAGATAGCGTCGGTAGTACCCGCTCATCGTCCGTGGACAGGCGACCAGTCGATCGGAAGATCGTTCATACGTTTGCGTTCGAACAACGGCTATTAATACGTGACTGACGGTTTCCGCGATCGGAACCGACGTCGAGGTATCCGTCTCGGCCACTGCATCCGAGCTCGTCAAACTACCAAATCTAAATGCACATAAGATAACACACAATACAGTCCCATCCGGTCGACGACGTCGTCGATCGCTATCGACGGTCGGACTCGTCGTTTCCCGTAAAGACGTCGTTTTCGCCCCATCTGAGGCGATTGCTCTCGCGTGACGATGCGGGACGTTTGTCCGACTCTCGACTACCCTCCCGTACTGGCGCTTCTGGCCCAGAGCCGCAGACGAAACGGAAATTCAGTCGACGACCGGCCGTCGACGGTGTCGTCCTCGGCGACTCGCGAACTGCGCTCTACAATTGTAACTGAAATCTGGTAACTCGACGAACTAGTACTCGTTCTATCTAATCCGAATCGCAGGCCGACCTGTCCCGTCGACGCCTCGGCGATCGGCCGCGTAAGGAGGGAGATTTTTCAGTGCTTCTCGCTACGTACCGCGTATGACGTCTGGACTGGACCCGACCGAATCCTACGACGGGCGGATCACGGTCCTCGTCCTCGAGGACGAGGGTCGCCGGGAGCGAATCCGGTGTTCGTCGTACGAGGCCGCGATCGAGACCGCGAAGGAAGCGGCACCGTCGGCCACCGCCGTGAAGATCGTCGATCGGGACGACGAGGTCGTCTTCACCTCGGCCGAGATGGACATCGACGACTGGGCGAGCGAGTGGCGCCACGCCAAACGCCGACTCTCCGTCGACGTCGAGGCGTACGACTGCCCGTACGACAGCGTCGGGTGTTTCGCGGACGATCGCTGCGTCCAGTGCCAGATCGACAGGGTCCAGGAGCAGTACTGATACGGACTGTTGTAGTCAATTACCGCCGATCACCAGGACGGGGTCGGCGATCGGCGGTAAATAGTTACAGCAATCCGTATGACTCCCCGATCGGGTCGAGTTCCCGTCCGATGCGATCGGCGACGGGCAGTGATTCGATCGGCGCATCTCTCCGACCCGCCAGTGGGCCGGGATTCCCGCTTTCCTGCCCGGGGAACACTATTTTTACGACCGTCTCGAAACGGATTGGTATGGGACACGATCAAGAGGACCTGCTCTGGCGCGAGGACGCCGTGGCGCAGGTGCGTGCCGTCCGCCGCGACGTCCAGGCGTCGCTCGGGACCGAATCGGTCCCCCTCGAGTCGATCGCCGGGCGCGTCGCGGCCGAGTCAGTCGTCGCCGATCGGGACGTTCCCGAGCGGGACTTCGCGACGATGGACGGGTTCGCGTTCGACGCGACCGACCCGTACCCGCTTTCGATCGTCGAGGGGGAGGTCTATCCGGAGGCCGACCCGCCGTCGATCGCGTCCGGCGAGGCGGTCCGCGTCGCGACGGGCGCACCGATCCCGGAGGCGGCGAACGCGGTATTGAAACGGGAGGAAGCGGTCGTCGAGGACGGAACGCTGCGCGGCCCGGATCTTACCCCCGGCACCTACACCTACGAGCGCGGGAGCAACGTGAGCGAGGGGGAGGTCCTCGTCGACGGCGGGGAACGCCTCTCGGCCAAGGACGCGATACTGCTGGGCGATCTCGGGCGGGATCGACTCCGTGTCAGGGACCGATTCTCGGCTGGCCTCCTCGCGACGGGCACGGAGATCCACGAGGGCCGGTCTCGCGACCTCGATTCGCCCATGCTCGCTGGACTCGTGCGCTCGTGGGGCCACGAGGCGACCGTCGAGGGGTCCGTCCCCGACGAGTACGATCGGGTCGAGTCGGCGATCGAGCGCCTCGCGGCCGAGTACGACGTCGTGATCACGACGGGCGGAACGAGCGTCGGCCACAAGGACCACGTCGTCCGCGCGCTCGATGCGCTCGGTTCGGTTCGCTTCCACCGGGTTCGGCTCCGGCCCGGGAAGCCGATCGCGCTCGCAGAGTTACCCGACCACGACGCGGTCGCGTTTGCGATCCCGGGGAAACCGATCGGCGCGCACACCGTCGCGACGCTCGTGATGCGCCCGTTCTTCACGGGGAACGCGACGACGCCGACGCTACGTGCGACGATGGATCGATCGGTCTCGCTCGGTCCCGACGGCTTCGACTACGCGATTCCCGTCCTGCTGTCGGACGACGATGGGACGCGAGCGATGCCGCTCGGCCATCGCGACTCGCCGCTCCGGGTGTACGACGAGCAGTTCGACCCGAGCGTCCTGTCCTCGAGCACGCGCGCGAGTCGTGCGGACGGACTCGTCGTCACTCGAGAACCGCTCGAAGCGGGAGTGAACGTCGACGTCGTCCCGTATCCGGTGCTCGAATGACCCGGGAGACGCTTCCGGTGGTCGACCCACCGCCGGTCGCGGAGACCGACCCGGACGCCGCCGTCCAGGGGATCGTCCTGGCGGCGGGGACCAGCAGTCGGTACGGACCGGCGAACAAGTTACTCGACCCCCTCGACGGCGACCCGCTGGTTCGGCACGCGGTCGCGACGCTCGTCGACTCCCGACTCGACGCGGTCGCGGTCGTCCTGGGACACGACGCCGATCGCGTTCGGGCGGCGCTCGAAGCGTACGACGACGAGGTCCGATTCCTTCGCAACGAGGACTACGAGTGCGGGCAGAGCACGTCGGTTCGGGCGGGCGTCGCGAGGGCTCGCGAGACGGGCGCCGACGCGGTCCTCTTCGCCCTCGGCGATATGCCGTCCGTTTCTCCGGCGACGATCGATACCCTCGTCGCTGCCTACGATCGCGGATACGGGTCGGTGCTCGCGGCCGGTTACGACGGGTCCCGGGGCAACCCCGTCCTGTTCGGTTCCCGGCACTTCGACGCGCTCGCGTCCGTGTCGGGCGACGTCGGCGGCCGCGACGTCCTCCGACGGGCGTCCGACGCGGCGGTCGTCGAGACGGGCGATCCCGGCGTTCTTCGCGACGTCGATCGGCCGGCCGACCTGGAGCGCGTGACTCGCGATTCGGACCCCTCGTAGACTGGCGGCGCGACACGCCCCACTCGATCGCCCTGGTTCAGTCGACGACGGGCGCGTTACGGTTCGTCCGCTTCCTCCGCGAGGTAGAGGCTTCGGCGAAGGAGCAGCGGCATGAGCGTCCCCGTCCCCATGATCTCCGTCTCCGACCGGTCCCCGTCGCTCTCGGACCGCCGGACCCGGTAGGAGTCGAGTTCGTTCCGGTTGTCGGTCACGCGTTCGATCACCTGGAGTACGTCCCCGGTCATCTCGTCCCGGTAGGTCGTGCCGGGTTCGACGCCGATGACCGGGACGTCCGCCGGCCAGTCCCAGTCGAAGTCGCGAACGTACTGTCCGAACTGCCAGACGAGATGCTCGAGATCGGTGTCGTCGTCGGTCACCTCCACCGCGAGGTGTTCGAGTTTGCGATCCCAGTAGTCGATCACGCAGGCCTTGAGATCGTCCTGTAACGTCTCCTCGACGAGCCGTTTTTCGATCGGATACCCGATCTCGATGCCGACGATCGCGTGGTGGTCGAGGTGCGTGAGACAGCGCTGACACTCCATCTCGTAGACGGGGATGCGCAACGGGTTTTCGACGGAGAGATGGGCCATCTCTTTGCCACAGTTCGGACACCAGAGAAACAGGACCCCGCTATCGACGGTCGTGAGTTCATCGAAGACGGTCAAATCGTCAAACGCCTTCTCTCCGGGCAACGAGTCCGGCTCCGCCGGGTCCTCGCTCGGCGTGGTGGCGTTTGCGAACTGTGCCAACTCGTGGTCTTTCAGCAGGGACTTGATGACCGAATCGTGCGACGAGTGCGATTCCGCGTCCCGTATCTCCTCCAGTTGCTCTTTCGTCCACTCCCGTATCCTGATCGTGGCCATTGACTATACGCTCCGTAGAAACACAGATAATTGTTTCTCCCGTTTACCGCGGCGCACGTGGCGGCAGTGGGTCTGTTGATCCTCGCACGTGGCGGCGGGGTCTGCTGATCCGATCCGTGTCATCGGATCCGTGTCATCGTTGTCGATTCGATCTGCCGTCGACGCGATCGTCGGCTCACCGTGCGTCGTCGCGCTTTCGAGTGACGTAGCCGGCGATCCGATTTCGTACGCGCTTCGATTCGACGTCGGTGAGCTTCTCCACCTGGTACTTGTTCTCCTCGAAGTCGGCCGAGAAGACGTCCGGATACCGATCGAGAAGCGTGTCACCCACGCTGATGATGTGCTCCGAGTCGTCGAGCATTCCTCTGTGTGAGTGTGCGTGCCAAACACAATAACGTTTGCCAAACGATCACAGACGTGACTCGCCGTGCGAGTTCCCGTCCGGCACAGTGCGATCGCGACCCGCTTCGACGGTCCAGACGACCGTCGTGTCGCGGCCAGTACCCGTCCCGGTCACTGCTGTACACGTATTCACCACGCTCCGTGTACTGACCGGGTTCGGTGCCCTCCCGTCCGTCGATCGGTACGAGCGAGTCCGACGACGGTCGCGATCGGTTACCGGCGCCGGTATCTTGATTAGCCGGGACCGACACTGTATGAGTGGTAGCAAGTAGCATGAATGCCCGAGTCACCGTTACCAGGATCGAATCGATACCTTCGTCGCTCGACGTTCGACACATCGACGAACTCTCGGAGCGGGCCAGGGATTGCTTCTATCGGGTGGTCTCCGAGGGCACCCCCGTCGCCGTCGACGCGGACGTCGAGGCGGAACTCGCCCAGTACGACGTCGTCAAATTCACCGAGTACTATCGCGTCTCGCTGACCAGTTCTCACGCGAGCGGTCACGTTACCGCCTGAGCGTCGTGGATCGATCGGTGACGGTATGTCCCGCCCGGTACGCGGAACGTCTCGGCGTTTCGACCCCGCCGCATCACTCGCCCGTCGCTCGCTCGTCTCGAACCCGCCGCGCCACCTCGGAGACGGTCACGTCGTCGCGAGAATCGCCCAGTCGACCGGTGACGAACCCGATACCCCCGAGTTCGTTCAGCACCCGTCGCGTCTGCTCGTACTCGAGGTCGAGCGCGCGGGCGACCTCGGAGACCGTTCGTGACCGGTCGAGAATCTCCGTCAGCGATGCGACCGTCAGGTCTCGCGGAACGCCGACGCCGTCGGTGACGAGCGGGTCGTCCTCCTCCCCGTCCGCGTTCGCCAGGATCTCCGCGATCGATCGATCACCGAACGCCGAGTCAGCTGGGGGTCCGGTCGGTGACTCGTCGTCCCCCTCGGCGTCGTCGCCCGTCGTCTCGCTGTCTGTCGTCGGCGGTTCGCCGTCCGTCGTCCGATCGTCCCCCGCATCGGTTGCGTTCGCTCGATCGCTTCCCCCACGGTCTCCGCCCTCTGGCTCGTGTATGTCGTGTTTGACCATGTACCGGCGGACGGTTTCGGACGTGACGTCGACGCCGAGCGCCGCGGTCATGGCCGGGAACGAATCGTACTCCTCGTAGACTGCGCGGAGCGCGTCCGGGTCTTTGTACGCCGCCTGGCCGTTTCCGGCGTCGGCCGTTCCGCCTGGCGTTTCACCTCCCGCGAGCGAATCGACGGCGGTGCCGTCGAGACGCGATTCGTCACTCGTGGTCGGGATCGAGAACTCGAGCGTTACCTCGACGGCTCCGTCGGTCAACTCCGTGTCGGTCGCCTCGATCGTCACGTCGTCGGTCACACTGTCGTCGTCGACGATCGGGACCTCGATCTCGACGCAAGCGATAACCTCGTCCGCGTGCGCATCCGTGTCCGGAATCGCGACCGATCGCACGTCGTGCAGTTGCTCGAGATCGGCGAGAATTCCGGCGAACTCCCCGATCGCTGCGCTAACGACCATATGCTTTGTTACCTAGTACCATACAACGTGCTGGTGGTACAGGAAACATTTTCCCGTTTCTGGCGAGTGGGCGCCCTCCCGTTCGACTGGATCCCGTGAAACCGCCCGTCGGCCGGTTTTACGTCTCACGACGGCCGCTCCCGGATCCGTCCGAAACTGGTTCGGCGGGTTATAGTAACAACTGAAACGATTCACACCTGATGGCAAAGCTGCCTTGCGATCAGGTGTACAGTGACTTTCAGTGGCTACTACACTTCGACTGTTTCTTCCGGGTGATGTAGCCGGCGACGCGATTCCGGAGGCGGTTCGAACCGACGGCGGTCGTGTTCCGGACGACCTGCTTGTTCGCGCTGAATTCGGTCGTGAACGCGTTCGGATACTGCTTGAGGAGGCGATTACCGATGTCCATGACGTCGTTGGGATCGGATGTCATTCGACACCGTCCGTTCCCCCGAGACGAGAATAAAGGCTTTGCTCGCGGCGTCTCTCGTGGGCTATCGAAAACACGGTCGTCGCTCGCAGCCGTCCGGTTCGGAGCGGGCGGCGTCATACGGACTACTGTAAGTCATTTCCGGTGCAACCGCGACCGCCCCTGCGGTTGCACCGGTAAATCGTTACAGCAGACCGTATCAGTCCGCGTCGATCGACTCGCGACTCGCGACCGACCACGCCGTCGGATCGATCGTCCGCCCGTCGCCGGTCGTGTGTTCCGGATAGGTGGTGAACACGAGGTACTCCGTCCGTTCGTCCAGGTACTCGACGAGCGTCCGCAGGTTCTCGTCCGCGAGGCTCCCGACGCCGTCGACGAGCATGATCGGCACGGCTTCGTCGACGTCGAACGACTCGTACCCCGCGAGTGCGGCGATGAACCCGATCAGTTCGAGTTCCCCTTCGCTGAGCGCGTCGAGGTCCGCTTCGCGCCCCTCGCGGGCCACCACGAGGTCGAAGTCGCCGGTCAGGTGCGCCGACTCGAACCCGGTTTCGAAGCGCTCGCTGATCTCCCGGATCGAGTCGCTGAACTCGTCGCGTGCCTGCTGTTTGATCTCCTGTTTGCGGTTGCGGAGGTCCTCGATCTCCTCCCGGATCGCCGCCCGCTCGTCTTCCAGCACCTCGATCTGGTCGGCCCGGGATTCGAGTTCCTCGAGTTCGTTCCGCGCGTCTTCCAGTTCCGCCTCCCGGTACTTGATCTCGCTTTCGACGTCGGTGAGCCGATCGACCTGCTCGTCGACCGTCTCGCTGAGCCGCTCGACGCGCTCGTCCGCGCGCTCGAAGCGGTCCCGGGTCTCCGCGAGGCTCTGTCGCCGATCGGCGAGTTTCTCTTCGAGGTCCTCGATCTCGGTCTCCAGGTCCCGTTTCCGCCGCCGCGCCTGGGCGCGTTCCTCCCGTCGCGCCTCGAGTTCCTCCACCCGGTCACGGTGGGTCTCCAGCTGGGTTCGCTTCTCGGTGATCTTCTCCCCGAGCGCGTCCAGTCGGTCCTCGAGGTCCGCCCGGTCCACGTCCGTCCCGCAGGTCCAGCAGACGACGGCGTCACCGGTGAGTTCCCGGTTGACGTCGGTGATGAGGTCGATCCGGTTCTCCTCGAGGACCATCTCGTTGGCCGAGTAGACGGTTTGCAACACCTCCAGGACCCGCTTTGCCTCCTGGCGGTTCTCGCGGGCCGCCTCGAGTTCGGACTCGACGGTATCGTCGTCCTCGATCTCGATGTCGTCGAGTTCCGCGCGACGATCCTCGAGCCGCGTTTCGATGCGGTCGATCGTCTGCGTGAGCCGTTCGAGTTTGTTCTTCGCCTGACTGCGTTCCGACTGGGCCTGGCTCAACTCGCCCTGGACCGAATCGGATTGGTCGTCTACGTCGCCGGCGGCGTCCGCCAGTTCCTCGCGGCGATCGCGGAGATCCTCGACGTCGCGCTCGAGTTGGGTTACGCGCTCCTGGATCGCGGGGAGTCGTTTGCGCGCCTCCCTGGCCTGTGCCAGTTCGGAGTCGATCCGCTCGCGCTCGCGCTTGCGGTCTGCGATCTGTGCGTCGATGTTCTGGAAGTCGAGCGGCCGTAGCAACACGTCTTCCAGGTTCTCCCCCGCTCGAACGGCCCGGCGCACCTCGTTTCCCTCGCCGAGACAGGCGAACAGCGCGGTCCGGGCGACGTCGTACTCGGACTCGAGGTACGGCGTGCCCTCGGCGTTCACGACGCCGTTCGACCGGCGGAGTTCGACGTCGACGGTCTTTTCGGGGGTCTGAAGATGGACGCGCCCGCGGTCTTTCCCTTCCGTGAGCGTCGTCGCCGTTCCGAGGGCGGTCTTGAGTGCCTCGATGAAACTCGATTTCCCCTGCCAGTTCGATCCCTTGACCGCGTTCAGTCCCGGTTCGAGTCGTGCGCTGCCCTCGTAGATGCCGGCGATGTTCTCGATGTCGATGTCCCAGGTCATGCGTGTGTCTCCGTGTTCGCGCTCGTCTCGCTGTGCTCGTCGCAAACGTAGCCGCGGTCGAGCGCCACCTCGAGCGGGACTCGCGTGGGGCACTCGTCGCATCGCAGGTGAATCTGGACCTCGACGGACGACGAGTCCGTCCCGGCGAGTTCGCCCTTCGTCGCGAGCGACGAGAGCGCCTCGTCGACCTTCTCGGTGACGACCTCCCGGGCCACGGCGACGCTGTCGCGCTCCCAGTCGGTGCGAGCGCCCGATCGATCTTTGCTCCCCTCCAGGCAGTCGTTCAGGTGGGTCCGCATCGTCCCCCAGGACACCATGTCCTCGAGGAGGGCCTCGCCGTCGATTCCGGCCGCGGAGAGCCGTTCTGTCGTCTCCTCGCGGACCAGGTCGTCGTCGCCGGTCAACGCCTCGTAGTCGGCGTCGATCCGCGCCTCGTGGGCCTCCCGCCCGTGCTCGTCGTAGACTCGCTTGAGGAGTCGCTTGTTGAACCACTCGGTCAGGCGCCGATAGCCGACCTCGGAGTGTCCGTCGTCCCCCGTCCAGCGCGCGAGCAGGCCGTCGTGTAGCGACTCGTGGCGAGGATCGGCCGTCTCGAGATCGTAGCGATCGATCGTCGCGTCGACCTTACACCCGTATTCGGGAGCCATCGGTCGAATCTATCGTCCGGGATCTTATAAGCCTGACTATGCGTATACGGCCCGTTGGCGGCCGCTGGCTCCGATTGCTGGCGACAGCACGGTTCGAAGATCGCCCCCGATCCCTACCACCTGGCACACTATCGTCGGCGGACGGTTCGCCCACCGTAATTCACACCCTTAGGGTGTATATTCTGGCCGCAGGTCCACCGATCGCGCCCGGCCGATCGAAATCACGCCCTAAGGGTGTATATTCGATCGCGGGACGCGGGGTCGGAGCGACTCGCCGCGTCTCGGGCCCGTCCGTCAGCGCCTGCCGGCGGCGTCCGTCGGCGTGTACGCCTCGACGACGCGTTCGCCACTGGACTCCGTTCCGGGTGCAACCGAGACCGGGCGCAGAGAAGAGTCGATCGCGTACGGACGGCCGATCCGCTGGCGGGTCGAACGCGCGAAAACGGGTACCTCTGGCGATTCCCGGACGTCAGATCCGGTCCCACAGGTCGGCGCTCGCGGCACCGACCGCCGCCATGTCCTCGCCGTCGACGGCGTGGACGCCCTCGCCGCGCTCGTAGACGACGTCCCCGTCGACGATCGTCCGGGTGACGTCGGCCCGACTCGCCGCGCTGACGACGTAGTAGGGCGCGCTCTCTCGCAGGACCGGGTTCGGCCCGAGATCCAGGGTGACGAAGTCGCCCCGCTTCCCCGTCTCGATGCTCCCGATCCGGTCGTCCATCCCCATCACGGCCGCGCTCCCGATCGTCGCCCACTCGAGCGCCGTCGCCATGTCGAATCCGCTCGGGTCGTTCTGCTTCAGTTTGTGGATCCCGACGGCGGTCCGCATCGTCTCGAACATGTCGGGATCCCAGCCATCGTCTCCGATGCCGATCGTCACGTCCTCGTCCTGCATCTTCTCGACGTTCGCGATCCCGACCGCGTTGTTCGTGTTCGAGTAGGGGTTGTGCGCCACGGCGACGTCGTTCTCGGCGAGGATCTCGATCTCCTCGTCGGTCGCGTGGACGCAGTGTGCGGCGATGACGTCGGCGTCGAAGAACCCCATCGACTCGAGCGCGTGGACCGGGCGCTCGCCGTACTCCTCGATCGATCGGTGGACGTCGACCAGCCCCTCTTCGAGGTGGAGCTGGATCGGCCGATCGTCCGCGGTCGCGCGATCGACGCACTCGCGGACGACCTCCTCCGGGTTGGTAAACAGCGTGTGGAGGCAGTAGTGGCCGGTCACTCGATCGTACTCACCTTCCTCCTCGTCGATGAACCGTCGATTCTCGTCGAGGCCCGCCATGGCTTCGTCCCGCGAGTTCCGCGCCGTGGTCTCGAACGCGATCAGGCCGCGGATCGGCGTCTGGGCGACGCCGTCGGCGACGGCGTCCAGCCCACCCGGGAGGGTGTTCGGCCCGGAGTAGTTGTCGCAGAAGGCGGTGACGCCGCCCTCGAGCATCTCTTTGCACGACCCGAGCGCCGAGAGGCGCGCGTCCGCCATCGTGAACGCTTCGTCTACTTCCCACCAGATGTCGACCAGCGCCTCGTAGAAACTCCGCGGCGACGCCTCGAGCGGCGCACCCCGGATCGGCAGCGCGTACATGTGGGTGTGGCAGTTGACTAGCCCGGGGATGACGACCTCCGAACGCGCGTCGACGACATCCTCGCCCGACGCGAATCCGTCCGCGACGTCGACGATTTCGCCGTCCTCGACGACGACGTGTACCTCCTCTCTGACCTCGCGCTCGTCGTTCATGGTGACGAGCGTCCCTGCGTTGAGTATCACAACGTGTGACTCTCTATCAACCCCCAAAAAACTATCTCCAGTCCGTCTCACTTCGGACCGGAAACGGGGGGCTACGACGGAGCGTCACGCCAGGGGCCGGACAGTGCCGAATCGACCTGAACTGTTATGAGACTCCCGCATGAGTGTACGAACCATGACGGACTGTCTCGTGGAGAACGCGCGGATCGTAACGGACGCGGGCCTCCAGCGCGGATCGATCGCGACCGAGGACGGGTCGATCGCGGCGATCGGGCCGGACCTGTCTGCGTCCGGGGCCGACGCCGAGACGGTCGTGCAGGCCGACGGGATGGTCGCGCTCCCGGGCGCGATCGACGTGCACACGCACATGCACGACGCGGGCCTGTTCCCGGACGACATCGACATCGGGACACAGACCGCGAGCGCCGTCGCGGGCGGGGTGACGACCGTCGTCGAACTCCCGACGCAGACGCCCGTGACCACGCCCGCCGCGCTCCGGGAGAAACGGGCCCGGTGCGAGGACCGGGCGCACGTCGACTTCGGACTCGTCGCCGGGAACTTCCAGGACGGCGACGTCGACGTCGAGGGGTTCCTCGAGGCCGGCGTACCCGAGTTCAAGACCTTCACGGCGGAGCCGTACCGCGCGGACGACGCGGCGATCCTCGACCTCATGACCGAGGTGGGTGCCGCCGGCGGCACGGTCCGCGTTCACTGCGAGTCGCAGGCGATCCTCGACGACGCGCGAGCGCGACTCGACGGAACCGATCCCGAGCTGTATCCACAGTCGCGCCCGCTCGAGGCCGAACTCGAGGCGATCGGCCGCGTGGGGTGGCTCGCGGAGTACGCGGACTGCCCCCTGCACGTCGTCCACATCTCGAGCGGGAGCGGCGCTGCGGTCGCCGATCGATTCGCCTCCCGCGCGAACGTCCCGGTGACCCTCGAGACGTGTCCGCAGTACCTCGCGTTCTCCGCGGACGACGTCGCGGACAGGGGGCCGTTCCTGAAGGTCAACCCGGGGCTGAAGTCTCCGGACGAGGTCGATCGGCTCTGGCAGGCGGTCCGGGACGGCACGATCGATCTCGTCGCGACGGATCACTTCCCGACCCATCGCGAGGATCGCGAGCGGGGCTGGGACGACATCTGGGTCCCCTACGCGGGCTTGCCGGGCGTCGAGACGATGCTCGAGTTCCTCGTCAACGAAGGTGTTCACGAGGGGCGGCTTTCGTGGCCGCGACTCCTCGAACTCGTCTGTGCCCGGCCCGCACGCGAGGCCGGGTTTTTTCCGCGAAAGGGCTCGCTCGCGGTGGGGACTGACGCCGACCTCGTCCTGCTCCGGAACGAGGGGTACGAGGTCTCGGCGGAGGACCTGGCGTACAACGGCGGGTGGACCCCCTTCGAGGGGCGGACCTGGAACTGGCGGGTCGATACGGTCGTCGCCGACGGATCGATCGCGGCACGCGATCACGACGTGCTCGCGGAACCCGGTGACGGCTCGTTCCTTCCGCGGGGGCCTCGCGTCTCGACCGGGTAATGGATCGGGCAGTCGAGTGACGGACCCGTTGGCCGAGCGACGGAACGGACGGCCGATCGGCGGAGCGGGCGAGTTAGTCGGTCGCGCTCGAGGCGGAGGGCTGGAGCGTCTCCGCGTCCTGGAGGTGTGCGAGCAGCGTCTCGTGGAGCGGGCCGTTCGACCCGAGCAGTTCGTTTCGCGCGTCGATCGGGCCGTTCGGATCGTAGGGGTCGCCCGCGGCGTTCGTCACCGTCGCGCCGGCCGCCCGGGCGACGACGAGGCCGGCGTTGACGTCCCACGGGTAGGTGTCGTACTCCCAGACGGCGTCCGCGCTGCCGGCCGCGAGGTAACAGAGGTTCAGCGCGGCCGACCCGAGTCGGCGGACGCCCCGCGCTTCGTGATAGCTGTGCGAGAGGAACGTCCCGTCGGGATCGTACCCCGAGAGGAGCATGCACTCGTCGAGGCTGGTCCGATCGGTCGTCGAGAGGGGTTTGCCGTCGAGCGTCGCTCCCTCCCCGCGGATCGCGCTGAACATCTCGTCCGTTTCGGGGGCGTACACGACGCCGACGACGGGGTCGTCGTCCTCGAGGAGGGCGATCGAGACCGAGTAGTTGGGATTCCCGTGGGCGAAGTTTCCGGTCCCGTCCAGCGGGTCGATCGACCACGTGTACTCGCTCGCGCCCGTCCGCTGGACGGTCTCCTCCGATCGGATGCCGTGGTCGGGAAACTCGCTCTCGATGACCGTCGTGATGATGTTCTCGGCCTTGTAGTCCGCCTCGGTGACGATGTCCGACTTGTCGGTCTTGTACTCGATCGACTCCGTCTGTCCGTGGAGTTCACGAAGCGGGGGCCCGGTCGCGCGGGCGGCTTCCGTGGCGACCCGTCTCGCTCGCTCACGGAGATCGGACTCGCGTTGCTCCTGGGGCCCGCGAGATCCCACGTGCACCGTGCCCGTATCGTCCTTGCCGTCGCGGACGCCCCAGCCGAGTTTCTCCGAGACGGAGGTGAAGAAGTCGTCGTCGTAACTCGTGGTCACGACGTGAGCCCGCGTCTCGGCACCCTCGATCGTGACGATGGCGTCCTCGTCGAGCGTCGTCTGGGCGCGGCCGCCGTCGACGAGCAGGTTCGCCGGGCCGCCCGAGGCGACGCGAACGGTCGTGTCCGCGTCGACGACGAGGGGACGGACACCGAGCCGGTGGGTGTGAAGCGGCACGATCTGGAGCGTGGCGTTGTTCTTCGGGTAGTGAATCGGACCGCCGGCGGAGAGCGATACGCCGGTCGAGCCCGTCGGCGTCGAGACGGCGAGACCGCTCCCCTCGTACTGGCCGATGAACTCCTCGTCGGCGAACACCTCGAGGCGCGTGATCTTGCGCTCGACCGGGTCCTCCGGCGGCACGTGTTCGATCATCACGTCGTTGATGCCCGTACAATCGACGCCGTCGGCGTCGACGTGTAACTGCTGGCGCTGATCGATCGTCGCCGTTCCGTCGACGGCCTCGGTCAGCGCGTCGGTGAGGTCCGCCGGCGAGATGCTCGCGAGGAAGGCGAGCGTGCCGGCGTTGATCCCGAGGATCGGGATCCGTCTGGGGCTGAACTGCCGGACGCCCTCGAGGTAGGTGCCGTCGCCGCCGAGGGTGACCCCGAGGTACTCCGTTCCGGGGTCGTAGACCGGGTCGATGTCCTCGCCCACGTCGACCGCGTGGACCGGCAGGTCGCGTTCGCGACCCCACCGTTCGATCGTTTCGAGTTCCTCGTCGCTGTCGGGGCTGACGAGGACGATGAGCGCTTCCGTCGTGGCCAGTCGTCGTCCAATCATGGCTGTACTCGGTGCTAACCGACTCCGGCAACCGTTCCGCTGCGAGCGGACGGTGTCCTGTGGGTAGTTAGCACCCACCAGTCACGATGGGAGAGTCGACTATAAATATTCGGTGCTGTGTGGCCGGTGTGGCGGCCGCTGTGTCGGTTCCCACGCGATCTGTCGGTGGCAACTGCGGCGGTCAATCTGTCGGTGCCAGTCGCGGCGGTGGAAGAACGGGTTCCGAATCCGGTGTGCTGTCGATGCCCGACCACAGAACCGTCCCGATCGGCGACACGGGCCGATCGGTCGACCGGCACACCGTCGTGTACACGCGGCGTATACGTCCTCGAGCGACCGCGGTGTGATCACGGATTTCGGTGGCACACGGCTACACGGGTCCCCGGAGGCGAGTCTTTATGTGAGCCGCCTCTGTTGTTCAGGACATGGCGATAGACCACGTTACCACACTCGAGTGTACCATTTGCGGGCGAGAGTACGATCCGGACCAGGTCATCTACACCTGTCCGGAAGAGGACGGCGTTTCGGGCATTCTCGAAGTGAAGTACGATTACGACGTCATCCACGACAACTTCGACGCCGACCTCGACGGCACGATCGACAGCCAGTGGAAGTACGAGGCGTTCCTCCCCGTCGACGACGAGGCCGACGTCGTGACGCTCAACGAGGGCGGGACGGACCTCTTCGACGCCCCCAATCTCAGCGAGGAACTCGGGGTCGAGACGCTCGTCAAGGACGACGGCCGGAACCCGACCGGCTGTTTCAAGGACCGCGCGAGTTCCGTCGCGGTGACGAAAGCGAAACACGCCGGGCGAGATATCATCACCTGCGCCTCGACCGGCAACGCCGCGGCCTCGCTGTCGGGGTACGCCGCCCGCGGCGGGCTGGACTGCCGGATCTTCGTCCCCGGCGACGCTCCCGCCGGAAAGCTCGCCCAGCCGCTCGTCTACGGCGCGGACGTGCTGGCAGTCGAGGGTTCTTACGACGAGGCCTACGACCTGAGCGTCGAGGTCACCGACGAGTACGGCTGGTACAACCGCAACGCCGCGATCAACCCCTTCCAGGTCGAGGGCAAACGCACCGTCGGCCACGAACTCGCCGAACAGTCGAGGGTCCGCGGCGAGATTCCGGACTGGGTCGTCTTCTCGATGGGCGACGGCTGTACGATCGCCGGCGCCTGGAAAGGGTTCCGCGAGTTCTACGACCTCGATTACGTCGAGGACACGCCCAGGATGCTCGGCGTCCAGGCCGAGGGGGCGTCCGCGATTCACGACGCGTTCCACGATCACGACGACGTCGACGACATCGCCGACACGCTGGCCGACAGCATCGCCGTCGGCCGGCCCCGGAACACGATCAAAGCCTGTCGCGCGTTAGAGGAGAGCGGCGGTACCTCCCTGCTCGTCGAGGACGAGGAGATCCTCGAGGCCGAGAAACTGCTGGGCAGCACCGAGGGGATCTACACGGAACCGGCCGGTGCAACGCCGCTCGCCGGCGTCAGGCGCGCGATCGAGGAGGGGATCATCGACACCGGGGAGACGGTCGTCGTCAACTCCACTGGCTTCGGCCTCAAGGACACCGAGAGCGCGAAACGGGCCACCGGCGACGTGATGCGGATCGACCCGGACATCGCGGAGGTCCAGCAGCGCTACGACGTCCCGGAGTCGGCTGCGGCCGACGACTGATACGGTTTACTGTACGTCAGTTCCAGCGCAACCGCCGCCCGGATCGCGGTTGCGCCGGTACATCGGTACAGCAATCCGTATGAGCGATCGGTCGCCTCGCTCCCGATCGTCGCCCTGCAGGGACGAATCGAGCACTGGTCCGTCGTCGATTCTGCCGTCACTGCCCGTTCGCCGTCGTCGAAAATTCGCACGTTCGGGCCGCGACGGGCATCGCTGCGTGCGTCGCGGCGATCGCGTTCTCAGCGGTAGCCGTCCGCGAACTCGTCGATCATGAGCTTCGGATCGTCGCCCAGCGGGTAGAGGATCGGGCAGAGACAGCCGTTCTCGGCGTACTCCCGGACCTTCTCGCGACACTGCTCGGGGCGGCCGCTGGCTGTCAGCTTGTGAACGACCTCGTCCGGGATGAGGTCCATCCCCTTTTCGATGTCGTCCTTGTCGGCCGGCCAGCCGCCGATCGCCTCGCCGACCTCGTCGATCAGGTCCTGGCTCACGCCGCTGGCTTTCATGATGTGGGGTTGCTGGCCGAGATACTGCGTGATGAGTTCCCGGGCGTTGTCCAGGGCCTGCTCCTCGTCGTGGTCCATCGAACAGACGATCAGTTGCGGGCGATCGATCTCGTCGAGCGAGCGATCGGATCGGTCCGCGCCGGTCGCGAGCGCGTCGAGGGCCTTCTGGTTGTACTCGGGGCTGACGAGGTAGTTCATGAGCGCGCCGTCGGCGAAGTGGCCGGTCAACTCCATCATCTTGAACCCGGTCGCGCCGACGTAGACGGGGACGGTGCGGGGCCCGGCGTCGCCGTGGACGACGTCGAGTTCGATGTCGCGGACGTTTACGTGTTCGCCGTCGTAGGTCACGTTCTCCATGTCGAGCAGCCGTTTCGTCACCTCGACGGTCTCGCGCATCGCGCGCGGGGCGTCCGATCGATCGACGCCGACCTTCTCCGCGAGGGGGTCCCACCAGGCACCGATCCCACAGAGGATCCGGTCCGGGCCGGCCAGTTCCTCGAGGGTGCTCATCGTCTGTGCGATGAGGGCGGTGTTGCGCGTCCAGTTGTTGATGACGCCGGACCCGATTTTGATGTCGTCGGTGACGGCGGCGTAGGCCGCCATGGGGGTGATGGCGTCCCGGGCGAGGCGGGATTCGGCCTGCCAGACCTCGTCGAAGCCCTGCTCCTCGGCGTACTGTACCAGTTCCATGTTCTCCCGGATCGGGTGTTTGTCCTGCAGGTAGAGTCCGACTCTGTCGCTCCCGTCGCTTGCCTCGTGACTGTAGCTCATGGAGTCGTCCCCAAATAGCATAGCAGGTGATATATAACTATGGGGCAAGGTAGCACGGGTCTGGGGTCGCCGTTCGGATCGCGCCCGTCCGACGAGCCCGATCGATCCCGGTCTCCGTCCGAACCGTTGCGGGTCGACCGTGCGACGGCACACGCCACACGTCGCGTGCCACGCTCGTGATACGGGTGTGTCGGACTCGAAACGCGGTACGTCGAGGCGATCCGTCTAGAACGATCGTCGGGACGTGGACGGACGGGTTCGACCGCCCCACTCCTCGGTCGATCGGAGCACGGCGCCGTTGCGGACGCCGGTCGGCTCGCCGCCCCCGACGGCAACCTCGCCGCCGACGAGGACGTAGTCGAAGTCCTCGGTGAGCCGGAAGGGGTCCTCGTAGGTCGGTCGTTCGACGACCGCGTCGGGATCGAAGACGACCAGGTCGGCCACGTAACCCTCCTCGACGTAGCCTCGATCGGGGAGTCCGAGCAGGTCCGCCGGTCGACCTGCGGCCTTGTACACCATCCGTTCGAGCGACAGCGTCTCCCGTTCCCGGACGTATCGTTCGAGGATCCGGGGGAACGTCCCGATCGCACGCGGGTGGGGTTTGCCGCCGAAGATGCCGTCGGTACAGAACGTCCCGCGCGGGTCGGCGAGGAAGCGCTCGATGTCGTCCTCGGACATGACGAAGTCGGCCATCGTCACGTCGAGGTCCTCCTCGACGAGCAGGTCACACATCGCCTCGACCGGGTCGCGATTCCGTTCGGCCGCGATGTCGGCGATCGTCTCCCCCTGATGCCGTCCGCTCGCCGTTCGCGTGATCAGGATGTTGTCCCACGTGCCCGCCGCACGGGCGAGGTTCTCCCAGTCGCCCGACTCGTCGTCGATGTCGGCGGCGATCCGTTCGCGCACGGACGCCTCGCGGAGGCGCTCGCGTATCGCCGTCGAGTCCCCCCGTCGCGCCCACGGGGGCAACAGTGCCGTGAGCATCGTCGACCCGGCGGTGTATGGGTACTGGTCGAAGGAGACGCGCTGTCCCCGCGCTTCGGCCTCGTCGAACAGCGAGCGGACGTCCTCCGAGGCGCCCCAGTTGTGCTGGCCGCCGACCTTGAGGTGCGAGACGTGGGCGTCACAGCCGCCGCAGTGACAGATGTCGAGGTAGCGCTCGATCGACTCGACGACGTAATCGGTCTCGTTCCAGACGTGCGAGATCATGAACGAGTCCCGATCGCCGAGGGTCGCCGCGAGCGCTTCCAGTTCGGTGTCGCGACCGTAGGAACTCGGCGGGTAGATCATCCCCTTCGAGAGGCCGAACGCACCCCCGTCCAGCGCGGTCCCCAGTTCGGCCCGGACCGTCTCGAGTTCGGCGTCGGAGAGCGGTCGATCCTCGAAGCCGGCCACGAGCGACCGGAGGTTCCCGTGCGGGGCGTAGAAGGCGCAGTTGACGGCGGGGTCGGCGTCGGCCAGTTCGTCGAGATACCCCGCGACGTCGGTCCACGGCCACTCGCCCTCGATCCGACCGTCGAGCGACTGGATCCGGTTCGCCCACTCCGTCTTCAGGTCCGTCGGGACGGGTGCGACGCTGACGCCGTCCTGCCCGAGGACCTCCGTCGTGACGCCCTGGGTTACTTTCTCAGGCGCCCCGGGCCTGTCGAACAGTCGCAGTTCCGAGTGCGCGTGCATGTCGATGAAGCCCGGCGCGAGAACCGCGCCGTCGAGGTCGATTTCGCGATCGGCACCGGCGGGATCGGCGGCGATTCGACGGATTCGACCGCCCTGGACGAGGACGCTGGCGGTGACGGCGTCGCCGCCGCTCCCGTCGAGAACCCGCGCGTTGCGGAACTCTATGGACTCGGTGCTCGGAGCCGACATACCAGTGGTATCGTGTATCGGTGATTTGATTCTTTTGGTCGTTACACCCGGAACGTCGGCCCGATCGGACCGCCACACTGCAGTTCGTCGGAATGTTAAAGAGCGTGGACTCGGTGTGATGGCATATGACGGACGCAACGATCGACGAGCGTCGGTTCCGCGATCGGTTCGACGAGTTCAACGAGATCGGCGCGACCGACGCCGGCGGCGTGAATCGACCCTCGCTCTCCGACGAGAACAAACGGGCGCGCGACCTGCTGGTCGAGTGGTTCCGCGATGCAGGGCTCGAGGTGCGCATCGACGAGATGGGGAACATCTTCGGCCGCCGCGAGGGACGCGATCCGGAGGCGGACGCGGTCCTGTTCGGGTCCCACGTCGACAGCCAGTACAACGGCGGCCGGTACGACGGCGTCGTCGGCGTCCTCAGCGCACTCGAGGTCGTCGAGGCGTTCGACGACGCCGGCATCGAGACCGATCGGCCGCTCGAGATCGTCGCCTGGAGCAACGAGGAGGGCGTCCGCTTCCAGCCGGACATGCTCGGCAGCGGCGTCTACACCGGCGTCTTCGACCTCGAGTACGCCTACGATCGGGAGGACAAGGACGGAAATCGATTCGGCGACGAACTCGAACGGATCGGATACAAGGGCGAGGAACCCTGCGAACCGGATGATCTGCACTGCTACTTCGAGGTCCACGTCGAACAGGGGCCGTTCCTCGAACGGGCGGATCTGAGCGTCGGGGTCGTCGAGGGCGTCTTCGGCTTCTCGTGGATGAACGTCGCCTTCGAGGGACAGGCCAACCACGCCGGCCCGACGCCGATGAACATGCGCCACGACGCGTTCGTCGCCACGGCGGACGTGACGAAAGCCGTCCGCGAGATCACGGCCACCGAGGGGACCGACCTCGTCGGCACGGTCGGCAGCGTCGACGTCTGGCCGAACGCGATCAACGTCATTCCCGAACGCGTCGAGTTCACCCTCGACTTCCGATCGTACGACAACGCCGTGGTCGACGCGGCCCTCGAGCGCATCCAGGACGAGATCGAGTGGGCCGCCGAGCGCGAGGGCCTCGAGTACGAGTTCGAGGAAATCATGCGCGTCGACGCCGACCCGTTCGACGACGAATGTATCGAGACCGTCGCGCAGGCGGCCGAAGACGCCGGCTGCGAGTACACCCGACTGGTGAGCGGGGCGGGCCACGACGCCAACTACCTCAACAAGATCACGCCGACCAGCATGATATTCGCCCCGAGCGTCGACGGCATCAGCCACCGGGAGAGCGAGTACACCGAGTGGGAGGACGTCGTCACCGGTGCGGAGGTCCTCCTCCGGGCAGTGAACGAGCAAGCGTCGACCTGAGGTGCCGATCGGGTGGATCGCGATCGATTCCCGGGGCCGTCCGCGACCCGGCAGTAGCAATCATTTTCAATTTCGACGACGAGTTAGTGACGTATGCTACTATCCGGAACGGTGATCGCGGACGCCGACACCGTCATCGAGGAGGGGTGCGTGGTCGTCGCGGGGTCGCGGATCGAGGCGGTTGGCCGGCGGACGGATCTGGTCGATCGGTATCCCGATCGCGAGGAGCGATCGTACGACATTCTCCTTCCCGGTCTGGTCGGCGGCCACATTCACTCGGTCCAGAGTCTCGGCCGCGGGATCGCTGACGACTCGGAGTTGCTCGACTGGCTCTTCGAGTACGTTCTCCCGATGGAGGCGTCGCTGTCGGCCGAGGAGATGGAGATCGCGGCGAAACTGGGCTACCTCGAACTCGTCGAGAGCGGGACGACGACGTGTATCGATCATCTGTCGGTCAACCACGCCGATCGGGCGTTCGAGGCGGCCGGCGAGATCGGGATTCGGGGCCTGCTCGGGAAGGTCCTGATGGATCGCCGATCGCCCGAGGGACTCGCCGAGGAGACCGACGCCGCGCTCGCCGAGACGGAACGGCTCATCCGGAGGTACCACGGCTCGTTTGACGATCGGATCCGGTACGCGGTGACGCCGCGGTTCGCCGTCTCCTGTTCCGAGGCGTGTCTCCGTGGCGCGCGGGACCTCGCGGACTCGTACGATGGCGTTCGGATTCACACGCACGCGAGCGAGAACCGGAGCGAGATCGAGACCGTCGAGTCCGACACCGGGATGCGCAACATCCACTGGCTCGACGAGGTCGGCCTCACGGGGGAGGACGTCGTCCTCGCCCACTGCGTCTGGACGGACGAGAGCGAGCGCGAGGTCCTGGCCGAGACCGGAACGCACGTCACCCACTGCCCGTCGTCGAACATGAAACTGGCCAGCGGCGTCGCGCCCGTCACGGACTACCTCGATCGCGGCATCAACGTCGCGCTCGGGAACGACGGGCCGCCGTGTAACAACACGCTCGATCCGTTCACGGAGATGCGCCAGGGCAGTCTCCTCCAGAAGGTCGATCGGCTCGATCCCGTCGCGGCCCCGGCCGAGACGCTGTTCGAGATGGCGACGATCAACGGTGCGAAGGCCGCCGGCTTCGAGAAACTCGGCGCCCTCCGGGAGGGATGGCGGGCGGACATCGTCGGGATCACGACCGACGTGACGCGCGCGACGCCGATCCACGATCCGCTCTCGCACCTCGTCTTCGGCGCACACGGCGACGACGTCGTCTTCTCGATGGTCGACGGGAAGGTGCTGCTGGACGACGGCGAGGTGACGACCGTCGACGCGGACGCGATCCGCGATCGGGCGAACGAGGTCGGCCTGTCGCTGGAGGAACACCGCGACGCGGCCGACGAGGTGCGGCCCTAGAAGCGCCGTAGGCGGGCGTCCCGGGAGGGGATCGAAACCGTCGGGGACGAGTCGCGGTTCTAACCGCCGGCTCCCACGAGCCACGCCGACGGCCACCAACAGTTATGGGGCGCGTGCTCGTAGCGATTCGCGTGCAGATCGACGTCAGCGGAATGGTCTGTCCGCAGCCGGTGAGCATCGTCCGGTGCTG
Organism: Halosolutus amylolyticus; assembly: GCF_023566055.1. Taxonomy (NCBI): domain Archaea; kingdom Methanobacteriati; phylum Methanobacteriota; class Halobacteria; order Halobacteriales; family Natrialbaceae; genus Halosolutus; species Halosolutus amylolyticus. The sequence goes on from NZ_JALIQP010000001.1 coordinate 1,287,449, forward strand.
TCTCGCGGAACTCGAACCGGGCGACGAACTCGTCGTTACCGGCGATTATCCGCCGGCCGAGCGGAGCATTCGGCGCACGTGCTACAAGCACGGGTACGCGGTCGCCGACGCGGACGACGACGGAACCGCTTCGAATGCGGACGCTGTAGACGCGGACGCGGACGGAGCGAAGACGTTCTCCCTCCGGATCCGCGTGACCGATCGGGCCGCCTCGCGAGCGGACGAGGCCGAATCGGCTCACTGATCGGGCGATCGTCCCCGCGCCGTGTCGAGTCCGTCGGATAGTCGAGCCCGGAGTCACGAGCCGACCGCTCGCCGGCCGTATACGCATCGTATGCGGTGCGTTCGCAGAGGGCATTCGGGGCCCGGACGCGACCCGATCGTCGTTCGCGACCCACCCAGAATCGGCAGGACTCCCCCAGTGTCAGTTTATAGTAGCAACTGAAAGTCAATGCACACCTGATCGCAGGACGGCTTTGCGATCAGTGTGTAAATCGTTTCAGTTGCTACTATAGTTCTCCGCACCGCGCCGATCGATCGCCGCCTTGACGTCCTCGGAAGTGATCGGCAGGGAGGTCAGCCGCACCCCGACGGCGTCGCGGATGGCGTTGCTCAGCGCCGGCGGGATGCCGTTGGTCGGCAGTTCGCCGATCGACTTCGCGCCGAAGGGACCGGTCGGCTCGTGGGTTTCGACCAGGATCGTTTCCATCGGCGGGTGGTCCGTCGTCCGGGGCATCCCGTACTGGCGGAAGCCGGTGGTCTGTGGGTTCCCCTCGTCGTCGAACTCCAGGCCGCCGCTGGTCGCGTACTCGAGACTCATGTGCTGGCCGCCCTCGACCTGGCCCTCGGCGAGCGGCGGGTTGATCGCGACGCCGCAGTCGGCGGCGTAGACCAGTTCGTTGAGTTCGAACTCGCCGGTTTCCTCGTCGACGGTGACGTCCACGAACTGCGCGCCGAACGGCGGCGGACTCTCGTCCGTCGAGTGGTGGCCGTCGCCCATGATCTGCTCGCGCTCGTCGTGGCCGTAGGTCGCCTCGTAGCCGATCTCCTCGAGGCTCACGCTCGCGCCCGTCGCCTCGCTGTAGACCTCGCCGCCCTCGGTTTCGAGGTTCGATTCGGACTCCTCGAGGAGTTTCGACCCCCAGTAGCGGATTCGTTCCTTCGTGTCCTCGGCGGCCTTCTTGACCGCCGTCCCGCTGATGTAGGTCGTCGACGAGGCGTAGGAGCCGTAGTCGAACGGCGTGACGTCGGTGTCCGAGGACGTGACGACGATATCGTCCGGTCCACAGCCGAGCACTTCGGCCGCGACCTGGCTGAACATCGTGTCGTTGCCGGTGCCGGTGTCGACGCCGCCGACGTGGAGGTGGAACGAGCCGTCCTCGTTCATCTTGAGCTTGGCCGCGCCGAGTTCCCTGCCCGCGACGCCGCTCCCCTGTGCACAGATCGCCATGCCGACGCCGCGGTGGAGATGGTCCTCGTCGGGCTGCTCGATCTCGTCCCAGCCGATCGCGTCCTTGCCGCGGTCGATACACTCGCGGAGGCCGCACGATCGGATCCGCCGGGCGAACCGATCGTCGTCCTTGAGGATGGTCGAGACGTCGTCGAGGTCGCCCGTCCGGATCGCGTGGTTCCGCTTGAACTCGATCGGGTCGACCCCGAGGTCGCGGGCGACCTCGTCCAGGTGCGCCTCGACGGCGAAGTGGCCCTGCGGCGCGCCGTAGCCGCGCATCGCGGCCCCCATCGGCAGGTTCGTGTGGACGACGTCCCCCTCGAACCGGACGTTCGGGACGCGCGGATACAGGGGGAGTGCCTTGGTCCCGACGTTCGAGGCGACCGTCATCCCGTGGGTCCCGTACGCTCCGGCGTTCGAGCGCGCGTAGAGGTCCATCGCGACGATGGTCCCGTCCTCGGTCACCGCCGATCGCATCGTCAGGTCCATCGGGTGACGCGATCGGAGCGCGTAGAACTCCTCCCGTCTCGTCATCTCGAGTTTGACCGGCCGGTCCGCCGCCAGGTGGAGCGCGAACGTGATCGGTTCGATCGCCATCTCCTGTTTCGCGCCGAAGCCGGCACCCACGCTCGGTTTTTCGACCCGGACGTCCCGGATCGGGACGTCGAAGACGTGCGCTAGCTGTCGACGTGTGTGGTTCGGGACCTGCGTCGCCGTGATGAACGTGTATCGCCCGTCCTCGTCGGTGTAGGCGATCGTCGTGTGGGGTTCGGGGACGCAGTGGGACTGGTAGGGCGTCTCCAGTTCGGTCTCGTGGATCCGGACGTCGTCGCGATCGAACGCGGCCTCGACGTCGCCGATCTCGCCCTCGAAGTGCGACTCGAGGTTGCGCCCGTAGTCCGCGCCGCTCTGTGCGTTCTCGACTTCGTCGTCCTCGAACAGTCGCGGGGCGTCCGGCTCTAGCGCCGCCTCGACGTCGAAGACGTCCTCGCGCTCCTCGTACTCGACGTCGATCGCGCGGGCGGCCCGATCGGCAATCTCGCTCGTCTCGGCGGCCACGGCCGCGATCGGGTCCCCGACGAACCGGACGTGTCGCCTGAGGACGCGCATGTCCCACGGGCTCGGCTCGGGGTAGGACTGCCCGGAACTCGAGTACAGCGTGTCGGGGACGACGTCGTCCCTGGGAGTGACGACCGCGTAGACGCCCTCGATCGCCTCGGCGTCGCTCGTGTCGATGGCCGTCACGTAGCCGTGTGCGATCTCGCTCCGGACGACCGTGCCGTGGGCGAGATCGGGAAACCGGCGGCTGTAGTCGGCCGTGTACCGGGCCTCTCCGGTGACGATCTTTCGCGCGTCGTCCTTCTCGACGTCCGTCGTGAGGTTCACGCGCTCCGCTCTGGGCTTGCGATTGTTTTCCGGTTCGTCCCACTCCACGGGGGACTCCTCGGCGTTCGCCTCGTCAGCGGACGCCTCCGTATCGGCCGCGTCTCCGGAGGCGGCCACGTCTTCGGAAGCGTCCACGCCTGGCGGTTCCTCCCGCTCGATCTCCTCCATCCCGCCGTCCCCCTCGACGGCGTCGGCGTCCGCGTCGGCCCGATCGGCGTCGTCGGGCGTACTCATCGGTCGGTCTCACCTCGCCGATCGGCCCCCGTCGGTCGGTCGCCGGCGCAGTGACAGTCACAGCACCGGTCGGTCGCCGCTCGCCCGCCGTCCGCGGCGACCGCCTGTTCCGCCAGGCGATCCGACGCGTCGAGGACCGCCTCGACGATTTTCTTGTACCCCGTACACCGACAGAGGTTGTCCGAGAGCGCCTCACGGACCTCGGCCTCGGTCGGGTCCGGGTTCTCCTCCAGCAGGGCCTTCGATCGCATGATCATCCCCGGGATGCAAAAGCCACACTGCAGGGCCGAGTTGTCGACGAACGCCTGCTGGACCGGGTGGAGGTCGTCCTGGGTTCCCAGCCCCTCGATCGTCTCGACGGTCGCGCCGTCGGCTTTCGCGACGGGCGTCACGCACGACATCGTCGGCTCGCCGTCGATCTGGACCGTACACATGCCGCACGCGCCGGTGTCACAGCCCCGCTTCGCGCCCGTGTACCCGTTTCGACGCAACACGTCGAGGAGGAGGTCGGACTTCGATACCTCGAACATCCGCTCGTTACCGTTGATTGTACAGTCGATGTGCATATCGCTCACTCTATGGGTGATGCTAACACTATGTGTTCACCATCGCGGGCTGGCACCTAAATAATTGTCGAGGTTTCTGCCCTGTACTGGTTCGCAAAAAACCAGGTCAGCGCGCCGTGGCAATCCGTCGTGAAAGCGATCGGAAACCGCCCTGCCGCCGGAGTCGCGATCGAGGCGCGGTTCAGCCGTCGTCCTCGAGCGCGGCGTTGATCTTCTCCGCGGTGATCGGCATCTCGGTGATGCGGACGCCGACCGCCTCGCGGATGGCGTTGCTCAGCGCGGGCGGGACCGTGTTCGTCGGCACCTCGGCGACGGATTTCGCGCCGAAGGGGCCGGTCGGCTCGTGGGTCTCGACCAGGATCGATTCGATCGTGGGCGTCTCCGCGGCCGTCGGCCAGTCGTAGTCGTCGAAGCCCCGCACTTCCGATCGGCCCTCGTCGTCGAACGTGATGCCCTCGCTGACGGCCATCTCGTAGCTCATGTGGTTCGCGCCCTCGACCTGACCCTCGGCCATGCCGGGGTTGATCGCGACGCCGCAGTCGACCGCGACGACGAGTTCGGTGACCTCGAACTCGCCGGTTTCCTCGTCGACGGTGACGTCCGCGAACTGCGCGGCGAACGGCGGCGGGCTCTCCTCCGTACAGTGGGTCCCCTTGCCGAGGATGTGTTCGCGCTCGTCGTGGCCGTAGGCGGCCTCGTAGCCGATCTCCTCGAGGCTTACGCTCGCACCCGTCTCCTCGCTGTAGACCGTCCCGTCCCCTGTGTCGAGGTTCGACTCGGGCTCTTCGAGGAGCTTCGACCCCCAGTAGAGGATCCGCTCTTTCGCGTCTTCGGCGGCCTTCTTGACCGCCATGCCGCTGATGTAGGTGGTCGACGAGGCGTACGCGCCGTAGTCGAACGGCGTCACGTCCGTGTCCGACGATTTGATGACGATGTCTTCCTCGTCACAGCCCAGCACCTCGGCCGCGATCTGGATGAACGCCGTGTCGGCCCCCGTTCCGATGTCGACGCCGCCGACGTGGAGGTGGAACGAGCCGTCCTCGTTCATCATGAGCTGGGCCGCGCCGAGTTCGTCGCCCGCCACGCCGGTTCCCTGGGCCGAGAGGGCCATCCCGATACCGCGGTGGAGATGGTCCTCGTCGGGCTGTTCGACGTCGTCCCAGCCGATCGCGTCCTTGCCGCGCTCGATACACTCGTCGAGGCCGCACGATCGGATCCGCCGTTCCGCACCTTCGCCGCCCATCATGCCGGCGATTTCGTCGAGATCGCCGACCTCCATGTAGTGGCGCTGGCGGAACTCGACGGGGTCCAGGTCGAGGTCGCGCGCGACCTCGTCGAGGTGGCCCTCGAGCGCGAGGGTCCCCTGCGGTGCGCCGTAGCCCCGCATCGCGCCCGTCTGTGGCGTGTTCGTGTGGACGATGTCGGCCTCGAATCGCGCGTTCGGGACCTTCGAGTACAGCGGCATCGGCTTGCTCCCGACGTTGCCGGCGACCGTCATCCCGTGGCTCCCGTACGCGCCCGTGTTCGAGAGGGCGTACAGGTCGATCGCTTCGATCGAGCCGTCCTCGGTGACAGCGGTGCGCGCTCGCACCGTCATCGGGTGTCGCGAGCGCATCGCGTGGAACTCCTCTTCGCGCGTGGCCTCGTAGAGGACGGGCCGATCGGCCGCGATCGAGAGCGCGAGCGGGATCGGCTCGACGACCATCGCCTGCTTGCCGCCGAAACCGCCGCCGACGCGGGGCTTCGAGACGCGAACGTCCCGGATGGGGACGTCGAACAGGTGTGCCAGCTGTCGGCGGGTGTGGTTCGGCACCTGCGTGCTCGTGACGAGCACGTGGCGATCGTCCTCGTCCGTGTACGCGAGGGTGGTGTGGGGCTCGATCTGGGCGTGGGACTGGCGGATCGTCTCCCACTCGGTCTCGTGGACGTGGACGTCCTCGCGCGCCACGGCGTCCTCGACGTCGCCGATCTCGCCCTCGATGTGTGCCATCCGGTTCCGGCTGTAGTCGTGGCCGACGATCTCGTTCTCGACCTCGTCCTCCTCGAACAGTCGCGGCGCGTCCTCGGAGTGGGCCGCCTCGGGATCGAGCACGTACTCTGCTTCCTCGTACTCGACCTCGATGCTCTCGGCTGCGGCGCGTGCGGTCTCGGCGTCCTCTGCCGCGACCGCCGCGATCGGATCGCCGACGTAGCGGACGTGCTCGTTGAGCACGGTCATGTCCCACGGGCTCGGTTCGGGGTAGGACTGGCCCGCGCTCGTGTACTTCGCGTCGGGCGTCCCCTCGGACCACGGCGTCAGGACGGCGTGGACCCCGTCCATCTCCTCGGCCGCGCTCGCGTCGATATCGGTCACGTAGCCGTGCAGGATCTCGCTTCGCACGACCGCGGCGCGTGCGAGGTCGGGGAACTGCGTCTCGTAGTCCGCCGTGTACTTCGCCTGGCCGGTGACGAGTTTCGGGTCGTCGTCCTTCTGGGCCGGTCGCGAGACGCTGGCTCGCTCGTCGGGTGCCAGGTCGTTGTTCTCGGGTTCGTCCCACTCGAGGGGGTGGTCCTCGAGTTCCGGGGACTCACCCTCCGGTTGCGATGCGGTACCGCCGTCGGGTTTCGGTTCGTCCGGATCACTCATGGCTCTCACCGCCGTCTTCGGTCGTCCCGCGAGCGGTGGATGCGGGCGACGTGCCGCCGTCCGTCGCGACGGCTCCGTCGCCGTTCACCCGCTCGGCGGCGTCGAGTATCGCCTCGACGGGTTTCTGGTAGCCGGTACACCGACACAGGTTGTCGTCGATCGCCGCCCGGGCCTCGGCTTCGCTCGGGTCCGGGGTCTCCTCGAGCAACGCTTTCGTCTGGACGATCATCCCGGGGATACAGAAGCCACACTGGACCGCGAAGTGATCGACGAACGCCTGCTGGATCGGGTGGAGGTCGTCCTGCGTGCCCAGTCCCTCGATCGTCACGATCGTCGCGCCGTCGACGTCCCCGACGGTCGTCCCGCAGGCCATCCGGGCCTCGCCGTCGATGAGCACCTTCGAGGCACCGCAGACGCCGCCGTCACAGCCGCACTTCACGCCGGTGTACCCCTCGCGTCGCAGGACCGTCGCGAGGTCTTCCTCGGGCGCTGCGTCGATACTCGTCGGGTCGCCGTTGACGGTCAGGCTGAACTGCACAGTGATCCCTCCTGTAAGCGTATCACTAGCATACGTCTCGTAGTGTAAGATGCGAGACAGCGATACATATATTTATGGTTGCCACAGGGGCTGACGACTCGATCGATCGCGGCGGTCGATTTCGCCGCCGCTCACCGGGAGGGCGTCCTGAAAACGCGACCGCCGCGGTCGATCAGTCGTTCGACGCGATCGCTTCGATCTCGACCCCGACGCCCTTTGGCAGGTTCGCCACCTCGACGGCGCTCCGGGCCGGGGGCTCCGCGTCGAAGAACTCGGCGTAGGTCTCGTTCATCTCGTCGAAAGTCTCGATGTCGTCGAGGAAGACGGTCACTTTGAGGACGTCGCTCATCTCGAGGCCTTCCTCGGCCAGGACGGCTTCGACGTTGCCGAGCGCCTGTTCAGTCTGGACGGCGATCGACTCGTCGTCGAGCAACTCCCCGTCGGCAGTCATGGGAATCTGTCCGGCCGTGAACGTGACGTCGCCGGTGGTCGTCGCCTGGCTGTAGGCACCGACTGCGGCCGGTGCGTCGTCGGTACTGATCACGCGCTTCATACGCGTCGATACCCGTCCGACCGCTTAAACGTTGTTCAGGTCGGGGTGTCCGCGTGCGTTCACCCCGTTCTCCGGTCGTCGTCACTTGGTCCGTTTCCTGAGTCGATCCGGTCGCAACAGCCGTGTGCCACGGACCGATCGTCGTGTGCCACAACGGGCGAAACGGGTGTGCGAACGTGGGTGTCGGGGCGTCGATCAGGGAAAATTATATGATGGTATGGTGTAGCATGGCGTATATGTCAGATTCGACCGGTACGCAGTCCTGGCTGGGGGAGTACTTCGGATTCGAGGAGCACGGGACCGATTTGCGGACGGAACTGATCGCGGGAGCGACGACGTTCCTGACGATGTCGTATATCATCATCGTGAATCCCGCGATCCTCTCCGAGGCGATCCGGATCGAGGGCTACTCGCAACAGGAGGTGTTCCAGATGATCGCCATCGCGACCATTCTGGCGTCCGCCGTCGCCATCCTGGTGATGGCGTTTTACGCGAATCGACCGTTCGGATTGGCTCCGGGGATGGGGTTGAACGCGTACTTCGCGTTCACGGTCGTAATACTGCTCGGCATCCCGTGGCAGACGGCGCTTGCGGCCGTCTTCGTCGAGGGCGTGATCTTCATGGCCCTGACGTATTTCGGCGCGAGACGGTACGTCATCGAACTGTTCCCGGCACCGGTCAAGTTCGCCGTCGGTGCGGGGATCGGCCTGTTCCTGCTGTTGCTCGGCCTCATCGAGATGAACGTCATCGTCCAGTACGAGGCGACGCTGGTCCAGTTGAACGACGTCGCGACGGATCCCGTCGCACTCGTCGCGCTCGCGGGACTCGCGTTCACGTTCATCCTGTACGCACGCGACATTACCGGCGCCATCATCATCGGGATCGTCACGACCGCGATCGCGGGCTGGGGGCTCACGCTCGGCGGCGTCGTCGATCGGGGCGTCCTCGCACCGGCACAACTCGCCTCGCCGCAGTACGACATCACGCCGCTGGCCGGGGCCTTCCTCGACGGCTTCGGGCAGATCGAGCCGGCGACGTTCGTCCTGGTCGTGTTCACGTTCTTCTTCGTCGACTTCTTCGACACTGCGGGGACGCTGATCGGCGTCTCGCAGTTCGGGGGCTTCCTCGACGAGGACGGTGACCTCCCGGAGATGGAGAAGCCGCTGATGGCCGACGCGGTCGGCACGACGTTCGGGGCGATGGTCGGCACCTCGACGGTGACGACGTTCATCGAGAGTTCGACCGGGATCGAAGAGGGCGGGCGAACGGGAATGACGGCGCTCACGGTCGGCGGCCTGTTCTTGCTCTCGCTCGTGGCCGTGCCGCTGATCGCCGCGATCCCGCAGTACGCGTCGTACCTCGCGCTCGTGGTCGTCGGGATCATCATGCTTCAGGGCGTGACGGACATCGACTGGGAGAACCCGGCCTGGCTCATCTCGGGCGGACTCACCATCACCGTCATGCCGCTGACGGCCTCGATCGCCAACGGACTGGCGGCGGGGATCATCAGCTATCCGGTCATCAAGACGACGATGGGGGAAACGGGAGACGTCCGCCCCGGGCAGTGGGTCCTGGCCGCGGCGTTCGTGCTCTACTACTACGTCTCGGCGGGCGGCGTGATATCCGGAACCTGAGGACCGATTTCGAACTGTGGGCTTCGCACGACCCGCACCGCACAAATACGCCGTCTTAATACGGATTCTCCATTTTCGGTGGACGACTGTGGTAATACTCGGGAGTGGTGTTGCCAAATGTGGATGTAACAAAGAATTTATCACTCCCCAGGGAGATTTGTACCTTGTTATCCCATGTCATCCAACGATGGGTCCATCGAACTGGCGTACGAGTTAGAAGAGAAACCGCCGACGCTCAAGGCGATCTTCCTCGGCTTACAACACGTCTCGGCGATGTTCGTTCCGACGATCGCCGTGGCCATCATCGTCGCCGGAGCGATCGGGGTCGGGGCCGCCGACACGACCTATCTGATCCAGATGGTGCTGATATTCTCCGGGCTGGCGACGCTCTTGCAGGTGTTCCCGATCGGTCCGGTCGGGGCGCGCCTCCCCATCGTCATGGGGTCGAGTTTCGCGTTCGTCGGTGCGGCGATCTCGATCGGCGGACAGTACGGTCTCGACGCCGTCTTCGGTGCGATCGTCATCGCGGCGCTCGTCGAGATCCTCATCGGCTGGCAGTACAAGCGAGTCAAACAGCTGTTCCCGCCGCTCGTAACGGGCCTCATCGTGATGATCATCGGCCTCTACCTGATCCCGGTCGGAATGGACTACGTGGCCGGCGGCGCCGAAGCCCCCGACTACGGCGCGCCGTATCACCTCGGACTCGCCGGGCTGGTCCTGGCGATCACCGTCGGGATGAACCTCTTCATGGAGGGCATCTGGCGCATCCTCAGCATTCTCATCGGGATCGTCGTCGGCTACGTCGCGGCCGTCGCCATCGGCATCGTCGACTTCACGGCAGTCGCGGAAGCGAGCTGGTTCGCGCTCCCGATTCCCGGTCGATTCGGGTTCGCGTTCGAACCGATCGCCATCCTGACGTTCACCGCGATCCACATCACGGCGGCGATCGAGTCGATCGGCGACATGTCCGGCATCACGGCCGCGGAAGGACGGAACCCGGACGACTCGGAGATCCGCGGCGGCCTGTTCGTCGACGGCATCGGGAGTTCGATCGGGGCCATCTTCGGGGCGTTCCCGCTGACGACGTTCTCGCAGAACGTCGGCATCATCAACTTCACTGGCGTTATGAGCCGGTACGTGGTTGGCGTCGGCGGCGTCGTGCTGTTGTTGCTCGGATTCATTCCCAAGGTCAGCGCCGTCGTCGCGACGATTCCCGACTCCGTCCTCGGTGGTGCGGTGCTCGTCATGTTCGGGATGGTGATGGCGAGCGGTCTGCGGCTCATCTTCCTGAACGAGCGCATGAACCGGCGGAACATGGTCATCATCGCCGTCTCGATCGGACTCGGCCTCGGCGTCGAGGTGCGACCCGAGATATTCGAGGCGATGCCGGAGGGCGTCGACATCTTCTTCGGCAACGCGGTCATCATGACCGCCTTCGCGGCGGTGCTCCTCAACTCGCTCGTCCCGCGCCCGGACGGCGACTACGAGATGGGCCTCGAAGAACCGGTCGACGGCGACGATCCGTCACCCGCCGACCCGACCGTCGTCCAGGAGGACTGACGGAGACGACATATGGCCACCGAATGGACGTTCACGCGGCCCGCGCACGGGCCGACTCCGATCGATCGCCCGGCCGATCGGGTGTCGGCCGCGACGGCCAGCGGGCGGACCGCCACTGCTGGAGGTGACGAATGACTCGCGTCGACACGCTCGTTCGCGGGACGCTCGTCAACGTCAACACGGCCACGCTCGAGGACCGCGCGATCGCGATCGACGACGGGGAGGTCGTGGCGCTCGAGGAGCGGCCGGCGGATCGCGAACTGGAGGCCGAGTACGTCGCCCCGGGACTGATCGACGCGCACAAGCACGTCGAATCGAGCATGGTCACGGTACCCCAGTACGGCGACGCGATGGTGCCTCGCGGGGTGACGAGCGTCGTCCACGACCCCCATGAGATCGCGAACGTCCTCGGCGCGGCGGGCGTCCGGGCCGTCTTCGAGGACGCGACGAAGACGCCGCTGAAGGTCCGGTTCAGCGTCCCCTCGAGCGTTCCGGCGTCGAGCCTGCAGGACGGCGGTGCCACGCTCGACGCGGACGACGTCGTGGCGTTGCTCGATCACGAACACGTCGTCGCGCTCGGCGAGGTGATGGACCTCCCCGCGCTCGTGTCGGGCGAGACGGACCTGCACGCGAAGATCCGGGCCGCCCGGGAGCGCGGGTTGACCGTCGACGGGCACCTGCCCCGGGTGACCGGATCGGACCTGCAGGAAGCCGCGCGCTACCTCGACACCGACCACGAGAGCATCACCGAGGCCGAGGCGCGCGAGAAAGTCGATCTCGGGTTCCGGGTCTACCTGCGCGAGGGGTCGTCGTCGAAGAACCTCGCCGACCTCGTCGGCCTCGTCGACGAGGTTCCCACGCGTCGGCTGTCGCTGTGTTCGGACGATCGAGACGTGGTCGACCTGGTCGAGAACGGCGGCGTCGACTTCGCGGTGCGCAAGGCGATCGACCTGGGCGTCGACCCGGTCGAAGCCGTGCAGATGGCGACGCTCAACACGGCCGAGGCCTACGACCTCCCGTTCGGCCGGATCGAACCCGGCGCGCCGGCCGACCTGGTGTTGCTCGACGATCTCGAGACGTGGGCCGTCGAGCACGTGCTCGTCGACGGGAATCTCGATCCCACGCGTACCGATCGCGACCCGCCGTCGACCGCGCTCTCGACGGGGACCGTCGACTTCGATCCGATCACGGGACGGGACCTGGCGCTCGAGGCCCCGGACTCGTCGACCGAACGCGCCGACGTCCGGGTGATCGACCTCACCGGGGGGATCCAGACCGGCCGCGCGGAGGCGTCCCTGCCGATCGTCGACGGCGCGATCGAACCGCGTCCCGACGACGACGTGCTCTCGATCGCGGTCGTCGAGCGCCACGGTCGCGACGGCGGGATCGGTCGCGGCTTCGTCCGCGGACTCGGCCTCGAGCGGGGCGCGATCGGGTCGACGGTCGCCCACGACGCACACAACTGCGTCGTCGCGGGGACGTCCGTCGACGCGATGGCGCAGGTCGCGAACCACCTCCGGGACGTCGACGGCGGCATCGCCGTCTCCGATCCGGACCGGGACGGCGAGGGGATCGCGGCGGTTCCCCTGCCCGTCGCTGGCCTGATGTCCGACCGGCCGTTGACGGTCGTCTGCGACCAGTTCGAGACGGTGATCGATCGCACCGAGGACCTCGGACTCGATCGGCACGGACTGATGACCCTCTCGTTCCTCGCGCTCGAGGTGATCCCCGAGTACCGGCTGACGAACCGGGGGCTGGTCGACGTCGAGCGCTGGGAGCACGTCGACGTCGTGATCGAGTGACTGGCGACTCCCGGCCGGCGTCTCCGGACCCGCCCAGCCACCGAACGGCCCGTCCGCCTGCGGCCACCCTGCCGATCGACCCGTCCGCTCGCGGTTTTGTGCCATGCTAACTCTTATTATCGCTCTCTGCCAACGTATCGGACATGATCCACGTCGGGTTCTTGCTCACCGGCGGTCCCTTCGACAGCGAACGGTGGCGCACCGCCTACGAACTCGGGCGGGCGGCGCTCGACGCCGGGCACGCGGTCACGTACTTTCACTATCTCGACGGCGCGTACGTCCCCGTCGCCGACCAGCACCTCCCCGACTGCTCGGACGCGGGGCTGTACGACCAGATGCCGACCGAGAAGTTCCAGGAACTGATCGCCGACGGCGCAGAGGTGATCTGCTGTGGGCTCTGTGTCAACGCGCGCGGGATCGACGCCGAGACCGACTACCCGGACGGCGTCGAGGTCGGCCTGCTCCCGGATCTCGCGGACACGATCGGCGAGGCCGACAGGGTGATCTCGCTATGAAGCGCGACGTCGTCGTCATGCTCACCCGGGCCCCGTACGGCCGGGTCCACGTGCCCGAAGGGCTCCGGGCCGCACGCGGCGTCGCGGCCGGCTTCGATCGCCACGACGTCTCGGTCGTGTTCACCCAGGACGGCGTCTACGCCGCTCGCGAGGCGATCGATCGGGACGCGCTCAACATGGCGGGCCACCTCGCCGATCTGGACGCGGAGGACGGCGACCTGTTCGTCGACGCGGCCTCGATGCGGAAACGGGACGTCACGGGCGACGAGATCGCCCCCGACGTCAGTGTCCGATCGGGCGAGGAGGTCGCATCGATGATCGAACGCGCGGACCACACGCTGGACTTCTGACAATGCTCTACCTGATCGACGAACCGATGGCCGAGATCGGCTGTCGAACGGCAGCGACCGACGGCGACGGCATCGTCGTCCTGATACAGGACGGCGTCCTGCTCGATCCGGACCTCGACGTACCGACCCTCGCGGTCGAACGGGACGTCGAGATGCGCGGGGTGACTCTCCCCGAGCGGATCGACACCGTCACGTACGACGAACTGATCGAACTCGTGGTCGACCACGAGGTGACGAGTTTCGTATGACGCTGTTCGACCGCCTCGACGACCTCGTCGAGCGGGGCCGACCGGCCGCGATGCTGACGATCGTCGACAAGGACGGCAGCGCGCCGCGGGACGTGGGCGCGAAGATGCTCGTGACCGCGGACGACGAGTACGGCACGATCGGCGGCGGGACGGTCGAAGGGCTCGCCGTCGACGAAGCCCGCGAGGTGCTCCGCGGCGACGCGGAACCGGGGGTCCGAACGTACGAACTGCGCCCCGGCGGCAACACCGGCATGGTCTGTGGCGGCTCGATGGACGTCTTCGTCGATCGGATCCGCGGTCGCTCCCGGCTCTACGTCGCCGGCGGCGGTCACATCGCGGTCGAACTCGCCGCGATGGGCGAGCGACTCGGCTACGACGTCACGGTCGTCGACGATCGCGAGGGGTACGCGGACCCGGAGCGGTTCCCCGACGAGACCGACGTCGTCCACGGGGGCTACGACGAGGCGCTCGCCGACCGCCCGATGACGTCGGAGACGGCGGTCGCGGTGGCGACGCGAAGCGGGACGTTCGACCAGCAGGCCGTCGCCGCCGCGCTCGACGGCGGCGCTGGCTACGTCGGCCTCGTCGCCAGCGAGGACAAGGCCGCACACGTCGTCGACTCGCTCCGCGAGGACGGCTACTCGCGTCGGGATCTCGTCCGCGTTCGCTCGCCCGTCGGCCTCGACCTCGGCGGCGGCGGCCCCGCGGACGTCGCGCTCTCGATCCTCGCCGAGATGCATCGCGATCGCCACGGGGCGAGCGGCGAGCGCGCGACCCGCCTGACTCTCGAGGACCTCGTCGTCGTCCGGGGCGGCGGCGACCTCGGGAGCGGCGTGGTCTATCGCCTCCACCGGGCGGGGTTCCCGGTCGTCGTGACCGAGACGGCCCGGCCGACCGTCGTCCGCCGCGCGGTCGCGTTCGCGAGCGCGATGTACGAGGAAGCAGTCACCGTCCAGGGAGTGACGGCGCGTCGCGTCGCCGACGTGGACGAGGCGATCGCCGTCCTCGCCGACGACGAGGTGCCCGTCCTCGACGATCCGAACGCCGCCGTCGTCGACGATCACGACCCCCTGGCCGTCGTCGACGCGATCATGGCGAAGGGGAAGACCGACACCGGGACCCGGCGGGACCTCGCGGACGTCGTCGTCGGCCTCGGCCCCGGATTCGAGGCCGGCGAGAACGTGGACGCGGTCGTCGAAACCGATCGGGGCCACGAACTCGGTCACGTTATCTACGACGGGAAACCCAGTCCGTACGACGGCGAACCCGGCGAGCGGCGGGGGTACACCCACGAACGCGTTCTCCGTGCGCCGAGCGCGGGCACCTGGTCGCCAGCCGTCGAGATCGGGGCACGCGTCGAGGCCGAGTCGATCGTCGGGTACGTCGACGACGACCCCGTGGTCACGGAGATCGACGGGCTCGTCCGGGGCCTCGTCCACGACGGCGTCTCCGTCTCCGCCGACGCGAAACTCGGCGACGTCGACCCCCGCGAAGACGTCGATCACACGAAAATCTCGGACAAGGCGCTCTGTCTCGGCGGCGGCGTTCTCGAGGCGGTGCTCAACCGCTCGTGAGCGTCCCCCGAATCGCATTGCCCCGCTCGTGAGCGTTCCCGCATCGACTCGATCGTCTCGCGACCGTTACTCGCGGATCGACTCGATCGTGGGATCGACGAGCGCCGCGCCGGAGCCGTCGGTGACGCGGCCGACCTCGCGATGGAAGACTCCGGCAGTCGAGAGGGCGTCCTCGAACGCCTCGGTCCGCGAGTCCGGGACCGACAGCAACAGGCCGCCGCTCGTCTCCGCGCTCTCTCCGTCCTCGAGTCCGTAGCCGAAGAGCCGCGAGAGTTCGAGCGTCCCGTCGATGACGGGCAGGTGCGTGAGTTCGACGCCGACGTCGGCGTTCTCGGCGAGGACGCGGGCCTGTCCGAGGAGGCCGAAGCCCGTGACGTCGGTCGCGGCCGTCGCGTACTCGCGGGCCGCGAGCATGGCGTCCCTGTTCGGGGTCGTCATCCAGCCGAGCGCCTCGTCGGCGACGTGCTGGACTGGTCGGGGCGTCGCGTCGGCGATCGTCTCGGCGAACTCCCCGTCCCGTACTCGACGGGCGCCCATCGCCGCCTGGGTCCCGAGCGGTTTGGTCAGGTAGAGGCGCTCGGCGGGCGACGCGTCGCTCGTCCGGAGCAGGTGATCCGGCGACGCGGTCGCGGTAACGGACCCGCCGGCGATCGGCCACGGGTTCATGATCGTGTGTCCGCCCCCGACGACGCCGCCCACGTCGTCCACCGCGTCGACGATCCCCTCCAGGATCTCCGTGGCCGCGTCCGTCACCGCTCGCGGGAGGCCGAGCACGACCAGGAACGTCAGGTCGTCGGCGGCACCGGTCGCGAAGGCGTCGCTGGCGGCGTTGCACGCGGCGACGCGGCCGAACGCGTACGGGTCGTCCACGATCGGCGTGAAGAAATCGATCGTCGTCACGAGACTGCGATCGTCCGCGATCCGGCGGGCGCTCGCGTCCTCGCCGACGCCGAACTGCAGGTCCGCCTGCGGGGCCGACAGGCCGACGTCCGCGAGCAACGAGTCGAGGTCGTCCTGCCCGACCTTGCACGAGCAGCCGTGCAGTTCCGCGTACTCGGTCAGGGCCGGCGAGCGATCGGCCGCCTCGTCGGTCATGGGTCCCCCTCGATCGGGTCGTCCGCGGTCGGCCGGATCAGCAACTCGAAGCCGCCCTCGGCGTCGTCGGGTGCCGGCCGATCTTCGACCTCGTAGCCGTGTTTCGTACACGTTCGACGGAGGTTGTGCTCGGCCGGCGGATAGTCGCCGCGAACGAGCAGTTCGTCGCCTGCCTCGAGGTCGCCGAGCCGTCGTCGGACGATGAGCGCGGGACGCGGACACACTTCTCCGGTGACGTCCACTCGTTCCATGCGATACTCTACCGAAGCCGTCCGAATAATTGTGTCGCCGCCGTCGGGTCGTTCGCCCATCACCTCGGGTCGCGCGTCCACGCCGGGTCGGGACGAGCACTTCGGGTCGCGCGTCCACGCCGGGTCGGGACGAGCACTTCGGGTCGCGCGTCCACGCCGGGTCGGGGCGTCCGCGCTCGCCGAAACGCTCATGCTGTCAGCCGGACAGGTGCAGGTATGAACCTCGCCGACGCGCTCGGACTCGGGGACGAGGAACTCGTCTCGTTCGTCGGTGCCGGCGGCAAGAAGACCGCCATGGAACGACTGGTCACGGAGGCGGACGATCGCGAACTCGCGGCGGCCTACACCACGTCGACGCACATGCCGCCACCGGCGGCCCTTCCGCTCGTGCTCGCCGATCCCGATCGCGTTCGGGCCGTTCTGGACGAGGAGACCGCGCCGATCGCGCTGGCGAGCGATCGGATCGCCGATCCGGACCGCGTCGACGAGAAAGTTCGCGGCTACGACCCCGCCGTCCTGAGTTCGCTGTTTCGAGAGGGGGCCGTCGACTGGCTCCTCCTCAAGGCCGACGGAGCCAGAATGCGCGAATTCAAGGCTCCAGGGCCGGACGAACCGCCGATCCCCGAGTCGAGCACTTTCGTCGTCCCGGTCACGTCCGTCCGGGCCGTCGGTCGCCCCCTCACGGCCGACGTCGTTCACCGCGTCGATCGGGTCGAACGCCTGTCGGGGCTCACCGAGGGGGACCCGCTCACGCCGGACGCCGTCGGGCGGGTCCTCGCACACCCTCGCGGCGGACTGAAGCGCGTTCCCGACGACGCGACGGTCGTCCCGCTCGTCAACAAGGCCGACGACGAGAGACTCGAACGACGCGCGAAAGCCGTCCTCTCGGCGGCGCTCGAGCACACCTCGCGGTTCGACCGGGGCCTCGTCTGCTCGTTCGAATCGAACCGGCTCACGATCGTCTCGTGATGGAACTCGACCCGCCCCGTCGTCACGTCAGGAAGCCGGATTCGAACCCATCCCGGTCAGGATCGCGGTCACGCGGCGACTGCTGGCCCGAATCGTCGACCAACATCTTTTATTCCGTCTGCGAGAACTACCGACATGGATAAGCTGGAACGGTCGATGCACGAGGCGCCGATAATCGAGAAGGGCGACTACGAGTATCTCGTGCATCCGATCAGCAACTGCGTCCCGAAACTCGACCCAGCGCTGCTCCGGGAAGTCGCGTCGCGCATCGTCACGACGGCCGACCTCCAGGACGTGGACAAGATCGTCACCCCCGCGGCGATGGGTATTCACATCTCCACTGCCGTCTCCCTGCTCACCGACATCCCACTCGTCGTCATCCGCAAACGAGAGTACGGGTTGGACGGCGAGGTCTCGCTGACACAGCAGACCGGCTACGCCGAGAGCGACATGTACATCAACGACGTCGAAGCGGGCGATTCCGTACTCCTGCTCGACGACATGCTCAGCACCGGCGGAACGCTCCGGGCGATTACGGACGCACTCGACGCGATCGGGGCCGACATCGTCGACGTCGTCGTCGTCATGCGCAAGGTCGGCGGCGAGGACGCTCTCGAGGGCATCGACCACGACGTCACGTCGATTCTCGACATCACCGTCGAGGACGGCGTCGTGACGATCGTCGACGACTCCGTCCCAGCTCCGCGCGGCGATCCCGAACGGACCGAGTAGCACGCGTTCTCCGATCGGGATCCGTGGATTGCCCACCTGCCGCAGAGCGATCGCCATGAGTTGTCTGCTCAATCATATTCAATATCTAAATATATAGTTTATATGTCGTAATTGGGGATCTACTTATCCTAAAGAACGAGTACTAATCGTCTTCCCGTCTCGTTTCCGCACCAGTCGTCGACGATCCGATTCGACTCTCAGTATTCGATTTCTCGACGTTTCGGTGCCTCGAGAGCGATACGATCGTATTTTCCGTATTCACGGTGTTGGATTCAAATTATGAAAGCGCTACCCGTCACTGTTCGGCCTCAAATAGCTGATATTCGGCGTCTGGAGTCACTACTGGCGGTCGCATCCGCAACGTTTCGTACAGACCGCCGATCGTCCATAACGCCCGACTATATAAAATAAGATATACTATATGATTTGCTATCTCTACCGATAACTATCCGTCCAGTGATTACTACGGTCGCCGTGTATCGTAGTCGTGTGGGTTCTGTTCGAACGGTTTTCTAACGCTCGCCCGACTGGCATACAGCCAAGACCAGTCACCGTTACGCGATGGCTTTGCCGTCGGCGAGTCTAGAACGTTATCGGCCAGCCGATATACGTCGTGCGTCATCGCTTGACGTGGGCGATCTACACCGATCGAGCGAAGAATCGCTTGTGTCTCAGTTCAGGATAGTTCGATAGTGGCTCGTCTCACGGAGTCGACATCCGTCTCCAGTACACGATCGGCCCTTCCCGCAGGGGGTCGGCTGAAGCGCTCCCTCCCGGCTGACGAATCCGCATCCGCATGCATACGTGTGTGGCAATCGGGTCCCGGTCGGAGACGCATAGACGCCGCGGTGGATCCGGCCACCGACACAGCGGGCTCACCACCTCGACTACCCGGGCACCCGGGTTCGGCACGATCGGTCATTTACACCAATACGCGTGTAAATGATTTGGCGCGCTCGGCAGGTCGTACTCCCGCCGCAGTGTGGTTCCGGACAACTACGTATAATATATTTGTCTATAGGGGCAACAATAAATATATTTCTTACATTATCGGGTCCTTCTAGTCTCCCTCTTTCAGTCTAGAAAACGCGAAACGAAAAACAGTAAGAGAGTATATGATTCGGGGAATAGTGTCGTTTTGGTTTCGTTCGATCGCGATGGATTCGGATCCACGGCCAGTCTACGCGGTACTGGCGATTGCGGCCGATAGCGGCCGCGTCGATATCGGGTTTCGTAACGAGCGGCGACGAGAAGGAGTTGGTCGCGGCGTCGTCCGTGCAGTGTTGGCGGTTCAGCGATCGCTCGGCCCGACGTCGAGGTCGAACGTCCGGCCCCCGACGAAGAGGCGGAGGTTCCCGGCGTCGACGCGGCCGTCGCGCGACCGCTCGAAGAGCCCGATCCGGTCCGCGCTGATCCGGAGTTCCACGGTCACTCGTTCGCCGGGTGCCAGTTCGACGCGCTCGAATGCCCACAGTTCGCGGACGGGCGTGACGACCGAACTGAACTCGTCCCGACCGAACACCTGGACGACCTCGCTCCCGCGCCGATCGCCCGTGTTGGCCAGCGTGACGCGGACCGTGAGGTCCTCGTCCGGGCTGATCGCGTCGCCAGACAGGTCGATCGACTCGTACTCGACGGTGGTGTAGCTGAGTCCGTGGCCGAACTCGAACAGCGGGTCGTACGACGGCGGGTGCTCGTCGGCACCGATCGGGTGCGGGTGCGGCCGGTGGTTGAAATACGTCGGAAGTGTCGCCGCCGATCGCGGGATCGAAATCGGGAGCCGCCCGCCGGGTTCGGCCTCGCCGAACAGCGTCTCACCGATCACCTCGCCGCCGACTCTGCCGGGGTAGTACGCCATGAGGATCGCGGGCACCGTCTCAGACAGCCACTCGATGGCCAGCGGGCGGCCGGTGACCAGGACCGCGACGACGGGTGTCCCCGTCTCCGCCACTGCGTCGACGAGGTCGCGCTGCGCGTCGGGAAGCGAGAGTTCGTTCCGCGTCGGGAACTCGCCGGTCGCGCCGTCGGTTTCCGCCGCGGGGCCGAATTCGTGGAGGTACCAGTCTTCGCCGAGCGCGACCACGGCGACGTCCGCCTCGGCCGCCCGCTCCGCGGCGGCGTCGATATCGACGGGCGTCGTAATGCCACTGCCTGGTTCGTGGGTCACGACCGTCTCGTCGGCGACGGCGTCGACGATTCCCTCGCGGATCGTCGTCCCGGGAACGCCGGCGTCCGCGTTACAGCTCCACCCGCCGTTCTGGTGGACGATCTCGTCGGCGTTCGGCCCGGTCACGAACACCTCGTCGACGTCGTCGTCGAGGGGGAGCACGTCCCCGTCGTTTTGCAACAGCGTGAGCGATTTCCGAACGGCTTCGCGCGCGACGTCGAGGTGCTCGGGAGCGCCCAGGACGTCTTCGGCCGCAGGGTTCGGGTACGGCTCCTCGAAGAGGCCGAGCGCGAATTTCGCCCGCAACACCCGCTCGGCGCTGGCCTCGATCAGCTGTTTCGAGAGGTCGCCGCGCTCGATCAGGTCCCGGACGTGGCGGGCGTGTTCGCCCCCGGCGACCGACCCGATATCGAGTCCCGCCTCGCGAGTCTGGCGTACGGCCTCGATCGGCGTTCCCGCCGTGCGGTGTTCTTCGTGCAGCTGGCCGATCCCGTTCCAGTCGGAGACGACGATCCCGTCGAACCCCAGCTCCTCGCGGAGGAGGTCGGTCAGGAATCGACGCGATCCGTGGGCCGGTTCGCCGTCGATCGAGTTGTAGCACGGCATCACCGCGCCGACGCCCTCCTCGAGCGCGGTCTCGAACGGCGGGAGGAACACGTTGCGGAGCGTGTGCGAGGAGACGTCGACCGGGGCGGCGTCCTCGCCGCGCGTGGGGTCGCCGTAGGCCGGAAAGTGCTTCGCCGTCCCGAGCACCGAGGACTCGTCGGGGTCCTCGCCCTGGTACCCGCGAACCTCGCTGGCGGCCAGCGTCCCGACGAGGTACGGACTCTCACCGTACGTCTCTCCGGTTCGGCCCCACCGCGGATCACGCGCGACGTCGCAGGTCGGGCTATAGTTCTGGGCGGCCCCGGTAGCGCGCATCTCCGCCGCCGTGATCTCGGCCGTGCGTTCGACGAGTCCGGGAGACCACGTCGCCGCCGCGCCGAGGTTGTTCGGGAACACGGTCGACTCTTTGAGGTACGCGTGACCGTGGATCGCGTCGGCCGCGAACAGCAGCGGGATGCCAAGTCGCGTCTCCTCGACGGCGTGGGTCTGCAGTTGTCGCGCCGCGTCGACCGCGTCCGCGAGCGACTCGTTGGGTGAGCCACCCCAGCCGAAGGGGGCGACCGCGCCGACGTGGTATTCGTCGATTTCGTCGATGACGTCGTCGACGCCGTGGGGCCCCTCGCCGAGCGTCCCGACGTAGGAGCCGGCCAGTTGGCCGATCTTCTCCTCGAGCGTCATCCGGTCGAGCAGATCGGCGACGCGTTCGTCGATCGACAGCGACGGATCTAGGTACGGCTCACCGCCCTCTAGGCTTGTCATGGATGTAGGTATCTGAAACGGCAGTTAATAAGTGTATCCCTGGTGATCGGACTCACGCGCAGGCACTGTCTAGATGAGAGTTTGAGGAATGAGCAGGTGGTGGCGAGAAGTGTCCAATGCAACTCGCCAACCTGCTCAGAGAGACCTTAGACGTGGATTGTGATGAGGTTTGGGAGAACGAGCGCACC